>JAYVIL010000074.1:0-3213 GCA_043770255.1 Candidatus Kaiserbacteria bacterium | reverse complement strand
CCATTTACGGTCTTTGCACCAACTAATGATGCGTTTGCTAAGTTACCTAAAGGCACGGTTGAGTCATTACTCAAGCCTGAGATGAAGAAAGACCTGACCAGTATTTTGACCTACCACGTAGTGGCAGGACGCTATACAGCAGCCGATCTCAAGGATGGGATGACACTTAAAACAGTTAACGGCGCGACTCTTAAAGTAAGTAATGTAAACGGAGTGATTAAGATCAATGGCGCAGCTATGATTGAGACTAAAGATGTGATTTCTAGCAACGGTGTTACGCATGTGATTGATACGGTGTTGATGCCACCAAAGGCGTAAACAATTCTTTGCATAAAAAAGTACGGACCTACTGGTCCGTGCTTTTTTAGACAAGATGAACTGTGGTAAAATTAACAAGTAACAATTTGTACTATGTTAAATCTATATGTAAAAACAGGGTGTCCGTACTGTGTGCGGGTACTGGAGGCAAATAAGGAAATACAGGCTCCTCTGACAATCTTAAATATCTCCGAAGATCCGGCTCAAAGAGCAGCATTACTGGAGAAGGGTGGAAAAACACAAGCCCCGTATTTAGAAGATACCGACCGAGGGGTGTCAATGTATGAGTCACTAGATATTATTGATTATTTATCAAAAGAATACGGTAATGGAGAAAAGGTAGCGACAGCGACTGTTGGTAATGTATGCCCAATTGATTAGTTAGAGAAGCAAATTACTTATAGTGGTATACTTACTAAAGCGGTACGATAGTAAATGTCAGACAGATTAAAGCTGTAGTTATTAATTTAAATCTACACAATGTCATTCCCACACATTTCATTCAAACACACTCAGACGGAAGTCAATTACAAATTGCAGGATTTGATAACTACAAAGCTGCACTCTTTAGAACGGTACATTGGAGGGAAGAGTGATAATCGGTGCGAAGTGGAATTTTCGAAAATAGCGCCACATCAAAATGGCGATATCTATAAAGTGGAAGTTAATATCTGGAGTGACGGGGTGCTCTATCGCGCAACAGATACTGCCAGCACCTTTGAAAATGGGATTGATGCGGTGCGTGGTGAATTAGACAGGGAAATGAATCGAGCGCGGACTAAAAAAATGAGTCTGTTTCGCCGCGGAGCGCGCAAAATGAAAGACATCATGCGATTTGGTAGATAAAAGTGCAGTAAAAAGCTCAAAACTAGTACGATATATCGGACTAGTTTTTTGTTGGCACTTCTGATCCTTCATGTCTAATCATACGATTGATCGTATGATTAAAAAGTATGCGCCTTACTTGTGCGCTAGTGATTACTAAAGTATTGCTCCCAATCCATTTCATTTTTTCCTTCGGGGACGATGCGAGTGATGATCAGTGTGTTGTCGGCTGCAAGGGTGGCGTTTTTTATTTTTATTCGCTTGCCGTCATGGATGAAAAAGGTTTCCGGCCACCCATCAAAGGCGCGTATTTTACAAAGATATTCTAAAGCTATTGTGCCAGTTGGTAGATTGCTCGGGTCGATGACGAGCTGACTCATGCTTTTGTCTATTTTGGTACAAAACGTTGCTTCTGTGTGATTTTGCTCGGTTGCGGGGAGAGTACCCGCTATCCAGTCAGGTAGGATTTTAGCAAGTAGAGCACCGCCTTGATGAGCCAAGCCTTCATCTAAAATACTGCCAGCCACTGGCCAGTGTTCGGCGGGGATATTAGCGGGCAATTGGGCGATGATAGGTCCGTGATCAAGTTCGGCATCAAGCTTCATGATGGTCACACCAGTTTCGCGGATGTTTTGCAGTATGGCACTGCGTATGGGGCTAGCTCCACGGAGTGCTGGTAGCAGGGAGGGGTGCACGTTAAGAACTCCGTGTTGAGGGAGGTCAAGCAGCCAAGCCGGAATTAATTTGCCGTAGGCGGCGACGATAATTAAGTCCCAGCTGGTGTTGGTGAGTTCAGGCAGGGTAGCGGCATCACGGAGTGAGGTTGGTTGTATGACGGGGACATTGTTTTCTGTTGCCCAAACTTTGGCCGGAGGGGGAGTGAGGATTTGTTTTCGCCCGACTAACGCATCGGGATTCGTGACTACCAAGCTCGGTACGTAGCCTGCCTGTTTAAGTTCGTCCAGAACAATCACCGCAATTGAAGGCGTCCCAAAAAAAGCGAATGTTAGCGGCTTCAAACTTGTATTTTCCATAGATTCATTTACTATACCCGATAGAAACGTATCAGAACAGGAGTTTGACATGTCGTCACTACGTTTTACAAAAGCTCCATCATGTCCTCTGCATATTGATGCTCAACTGTGGGAGTCAGAGTGGGTTGGGTTAGAAGTAGGGCTTGCCAGTACTTGGCCAAATCGAATTGGCTATCTTGGTACAGGGTCTGCAAGGATGTTTGATGATACAACTCATCTCTACCGACTACCAACACCGGCAGAAGAATTTGATTATTTGGCAGGGCAACTCTGGAAAGACTACCAATGGATTTCTAAAGGTCTATTAATCCATGAGTGTACGTACAATCCAACAGGCGGCGGGCGTCCGACCATTCTCAAATGGCTTGCAGAAGAACCTCAGTCATGGCGAACCGTTTTTGCTGTCTCGCATGATGTTTGCGAATATCTATTATAGAAAACCCCGCACGGCAACGTGCGGGGTTTAATAATCGTCTTTGCGCGGAGCGAAATGAAATGAAGCAACGTGGCAACCTAGAGTCATTGAGTTACGTTGCAACTATCATGCTCGTTTTACCTGTGTCGCATAACTCTGGATTGCTTCGTCGTGCCTCCTCGCAAAGACGGTTACACCGCTTCCTTTTTTGCTCGTTTCTTTTGTTTGTCCAGTTCGTCTTTGTGCCAGACTTGTTCGGCGCGGTCGGTGAAGAGGATGCCGTCGAGGTGGTCGTATTCGTGTTGGATGATTTGGGCCAGGAGTCCGCCTGCACCACGTTCATACCATTTCCCGTTCTCATCCTGGGCACGCAGGGTGACATTCGTAGAGCGGCGGACGATGCCGTAGTATTCGGGAATAGAGAGACATCCCTCGCCAACCTCATGTGTTTTCTTTGAGAATTTTACAATCACCGGATTAATCGCGACTATGGTAGGTAGGGCATCACGGTCTTTGGATTGATCTTCAATAATAAAAATACGTTTACTGATGCCAATTTGTGGTGCAGCGATAGCGACAGCGGTAAAGCCATCGACCTTGTACGTATGAAGAGCGGTACGC
>JAYVIL010000073.1:0-3349 GCA_043770255.1 Candidatus Kaiserbacteria bacterium | reverse complement strand
ATCATCCAAATGGCGCTACCACAACCTTACGTTTTAGTGTGGGTGTAGGGGGCAGTGTGGCCGTACCAGCGGGTCAATACAAAGCGACATCTACGGTGACTGCTTTGTCGTTATGAAATTATCCAACATTTTTTTTAAGCTGTGCTTTAGCGCCTTGTTCGTACCTAGTCTACTATTTGCCGCGAGTAGTGATTTTACTATTACGACCCAAATAGTAAACGATGTTACCCCACCAACTACCCCAACTATTTTAACTGTTGTTCCCATAGCATCAACGCAAATAAATGTTACCTGGTCAGCAGCGACTGATGATGTTGCGATCGGAGGTTATCGCGTATTTCGGGACACTGTCCAAATCGCAACCACGACATTATTATCATATAGTGATACGGGACTGACTGCGAGCACGACGTACAGCTATACCGTCGATGCCTTCGACCTATTTGAAAATTTTTCATCTACTTCAGGAGCGATAGCTACCACTACCTTGGCCAATCCTCCACCGGTAGTTACGAGTACCACCACTTCAAAGGGGAGTGCAGGTACACGGACTACCCCGACTCTCGTTACTATTGATATTGTGACCACCGCACAAAGTGCGCAATTTAACTGGAAAACAAAGGAGCCAACTCAATATACGTTAGTGTGGGGCAGAACCTCATCGTATGAACTCGGCACAGTATCGGGTAGTATCTATAATATAAATCACGCCACCAACATTGATAATCTAGAACCAGGCACTACCTATTATTATGAACTAAGGGCTATCAATGTCCTTGGCAATACTGAAATAATCTCACGCGATCGATTTGTCACCCAGAACTCATTGGCTGTGAGTCAGGTGCCAAATGTTCAGGGATTTGTCGCTCGTGTGGATGGTCTTGATGTGGAGTTGTCGTGGGCGAATTTGTTTACCCAGACAAACTATTTTGTACGAGTAGTGCGCAGCCACCTATTTTATCCTGGAACAATCGAGAGCGGGGCGGTCGTATATGAAGGGCGAGGGCAGTCATTTGTAGATACCGAGGCCTTGGGCAGTCGGTCTCCGCAATACTATACAATCTTTGTACTCGACGGAAACGGGAATGTTTCCTCAGGCGCAGTGGCACGAGCTTTTAAAGCAGGTGAGCCTGTTTTAGAGGGTAATCCAGTAGCAAGCAGTACTGAGGTGCCTAATCCGATTAATGTACCCTCTGAAATCGGGAATGATCAAATATTACGGTCTGCAAATATCAGTATTGTTCAATTAGAAGAGGGCCAAACGTTCGATACAGATATTGCACTGGATGCCAACTTGCCGTATTTGGTAAGTATCCCGTATACATCAGTACCAAAAAACTTAAAATCAATTATAGTCACCGTGCAGCATCCTGGTAATCAGCGCGACGTGTCTGTGTACCTATTAAAGCTCAATCAAACGGGAGATGCGTATACAGCGTATATTCCTGGACCGGGGATTGTCGGTCAGTCAAAAATAATTATTGAGGTATTTGATTTTGAAGAGTCTACAGTACGACGGGTAATTACCACGGTCACCTTTGAAGAGAGGATGGCCGCGATACCATTTTTTCCAGATCGCCTCATACAGTACTCGGTGACAGGTACGGGATTAGCACTGCCGCTGTTGTCGGTTTGGTGGCTCCGCGTACTGCTGAGACGTAGACGGCAGAGAGACGCCTGAGGATAACAATCATGACCAAGTTATGATTTACCTATATAGTATAGGGAGTTATTATAGTTAAAAAAGTACATGAAAAAAGTTGCAATTAATGGATTTGGACGAATCGGGCGAACATTTTTACGGATGGCATTTGCGCATCCTGATTTTGAGATTGTTGCCATCAATGATTTAGGTGATATTAAGATGCTCGAGTATTTACTAAAGTACGATACCGCGTACGGCCGAGCGCCGTTTACAGTCGAAAATAAAGACGGAGCGCTCATTGTAAATGGAAAAACCATTAAAGTTTTTTCAGAAAAAGATCCGAGTCTTCTACCGTGGGGTGTTGAGGGGGTCGACATTGTAGTTGAAGCAACCGGATTTTTTAATACCTTCGAAAAATCTAATGCTCATATTGTGGCTGGAGCTAAGCGTGTTGTAATCACCGGTCCCGTCAGTGGCACTGCTCCCGAAGGAATTACAGGAGCAACGGTCCTCATGGGAGTAAACGAGGGTGATTTAGCTACTGTCCAGATTAGTTCTAATGCCTCGTGTACTACTAATGCAACGAGCCCACTGATTGGTATTCTAAAAAAAGCTATCGGTATCGAAAAAGCGCTTTTGAATACAGTACATGCCTATACCGCTACCCAGGCGTTGGTTGATGGTCCAAGTAAAAAAGATTTCCGTGAAGGGAGGTCAGCCGCTCAAAATATTATTCCGAGTTCCACTGGGGCAGCGATCGCCACCACCTTGGCTCATACTGAACTCGCGGGTAAGTTTGATGGTATTTCAATTCGGGTACCAGTCGTAGTTGGTTCAATCGTAGACGTGACATTTATTGCCAGTCGTAATACCTCAGCCGAGGAAGTAAACGATATTTTAACTAAAGCAGCAGCCTCGCCAGAATGGAGTAATTTATTTGCTGTGACCAATGACCCAATTGTGTCCTCTGACATTATTGGAGCGCGGTTTGCATCAATTGCTGACTTGGCAATGACAAGAGTAGCTGACGGTAACCTGGTTAAGGTACTCGCTTGGTACGACAATGAAACCAGCTTCACTCATACTTTGGTTGCTCACGTAGCAGAGGTGACAAAACACCTCGGATAATTATATTCCCCATGCTTGCTTCACGCACTATTTACCTAGCGACTGATCACGCAGGCTTCAAGCATAAAGAAGCCGTTTCAGCTTGGCTTAAAAGTGAAGGACTGGCAGTGATTGATGCGGGCGCACAAATGCATGACGAAGCTGATGATTTTCCAGATTATATTGCTTTGGCTGCCAAGGCGGTATCCAGCAGTCCGGAGACAATCGCCGCGATTATCTTTGGCGGTTCTGGTCAAGGTGAAGCGATGGTCGCAAATCGTTTTACTGGTGTCAGGGCAACTGTATATTACGGGGGAGATGAATCAATTATAAAATTATCTCGTGAACACAATGATGCTAATGTGTTATCCATTGGCGCTCGGTTCGTGTCAATTGATGCAGCTAAAAAAGTAATTTGGGATTGGCTTCATCTGGAAAAGGGACTTGACCCAAAATTCCACCGACGTAATTTAAAAATCGATGCTCGGTAGCAATGTCTAGTATGCAAATAAGTTCACCTATCATTCCGGCACCGATGCCTAAATCATATGAAGATTTAGTGCATATAATAGAGAAATTAGCGGGTGTGCCAGAAGT
>JAYVIL010000072.1:0-9370 GCA_043770255.1 Candidatus Kaiserbacteria bacterium | reverse complement strand
TGCCACTTCGCTCAGTGGGATTTTTTTCACTAAAATTAGGGAGAAAGTAATTAAACGAGGCGAACGCTCCTGCGATTACTACAGCTATAATGGCTATGTATGTCATAAAATGTTAGGTTACCTTTACTATTACGTAGTATACGCTAGTTTATTTCATCTAACACTACCGTCTGTTCACAACTGACGCAGGAATGGTTATTTTGGAACTTTTTCAGTGCTGCAAGCGACGTGCCGACAGTCTTCTCGAGATGCCGCAGTGTCTGCATCCGTATTACATAATCAGGCATATGAGTTTCGACTACTGACCAAAAATCAGCCGAGTGGTTGAGCACTTTTAAATGACTTAACTCATGGACAATAATGTAGTCCCGTAGACAAGGCGGCAAAAACAGGAGCTTGTAGCTAAAATTAAGATTGCCTTTACTAGAACAACTCCCCCAGCATCGTTTCTGATCCCGAATCGCCACCCGATTATAGGCAAAATGACCGTCACTATTATAAAACTCTAGTCGTTCAAGAATGAGAGTCCTGGCGAGCTCCTTGTGTGCTAGATACGCTACATTTCTTGGACGTGCTTTTTTCACGCGTAGCTGTTTTTTAATAATTTTCCAAGAAAGCATGTCGTGTTCTTATAGTTGCGATCAATATTACCACAATTAAAAAACACCGTGCCCAAGCTTGGGCACGGTGTTTTTTGAGCTTACTTAGTTATCATCTTCGTCATCTTCATCCTCATCTTCGTCGTCATCTTCATCCTCATCTTCGTCATCTTCGTCATCTTCGTCGTCATCATCTTCGTCGTCGTCATCCATCTTATTTTTCATCTTCTTTTCCATCTCTGACTCCATCTTTATTCGTCCTTTATCATCAACTTCAAATTTATACTTCGCTTTTATCTTTTCACAGGCTACTCCTGGAACAGTTGAAGTTGCGGCATTGTCACAGCGAATCTTAAGCTTGTGTTCAAATTTATCCTTAAGACCTGGAGCCATAAGAAGTCCGATTGGGAATTTACCTTCAGCCCGTCGAGTCTCAATAATTGCGTCCATTGCTGCCCTTGTTTCCGCATCAATTTCTCCAGTAACTTCGAGTCCATTTTTTGCTTGGAAGCGCTTAATCGCTTCTTTAGTCATTGGACCAAAGTATCCTGTGATCAGACCTTTAGGATAAATGGCTGGATCGGATGCAAGCAATTCTTGGATAGTTTTAATGTCAGCATCAGTCATGCCTTCACGAATATCGGCGCGGAGTTCTTTAATTTCTGCTTGTGTTCCCATTAACTTCGCCTTTAACTCATTAAATAACGTAGTCAGTTTTGCGAGCTGGGCGAGCAAACCGGCAATAGTGTTATTCGTAGCTGGTGTTGAACTAGCTGTGGTAGTTGCAACGGTTGTTGTGGCGACAGTAGTGGTAGCTACGGTAGTGGTAGCTACGGTAGTGGTAGCTGTACTCGTTGCTGTACTCGTTGAGGTTGCTGCTTGAGTAAGTGGTGCTAACGTTGCTGCGGCTACAAAAGCCAGCGTTACCATAAACATGGTGATTGATTTTTTCATACATTATGAATAGTTAAGGAATAAAAACTTCCGTGTACAAGACGCGACACGAACCCAACTAGTATACCAAACAAAAAGACCCCATTAAACTACACTGGGGAAAGAAAAGTTACACCAAGGAAATCATAGCCCGTACCAGCCTAATGGCCTCGTAGTCATACAATTCTCCCGTTTCTTCATACAGAGGCTTTAATTTCTCAGGCCCGTGTTTTTCGATGGCTGCTTCAATCGATTTCAGCGCTTCGTCAATATCAAAATCGTACTCGAGAATTTGTTTTATATCACTCGCCGTAATCTGCTTTTCCTCGGCTAATTTTTCGACATGTCCTATAATAGTGGAGACGACCATTTCCCGTTCACGGGCAATCTGGGGAATTTTTTTACCTTCCAAAATAAACTGCCGCGTGAGTGAATAGGTACTTTCTTTTTGAATCCGCTCAAACGAGGTCTTTTTCACTTTCACTTCACCCACTTTTGGTATTTTCCCACCGAGAGCCGTTACAAACTGCTCATGCATGGTCGTGAGATCCATCGGGTCAAGCGCGACAAACGATTCTTCAGCGTTCTCTGACTCACTGCGGAACCCCGCATCCCGCCGTACAATTTTTGGATCAACCGACAGAGCATTAGCGGACAGTCCAAGCACCTTAAGTCCAGCCAAAGTCCGTACCCGTGACAATGCCACATACCCCTGCCCAAAGACAAACGCCTTACTTAAATCTACCTCGACCGCATCGAGACTCATGCCCTGACTTTTATGAACCGTAATCGCCCAGGCGAGCCGCAGAGGAATCTGTTCAATCTGCGCGAGTACCTTACCATCTTCAATCATGTCCCAAGTAGTTGTATTCATCACGATTCGCTTGCCTTCGGTTGTTTCAATAACGGGCAAACCCGTCTCCCGTTCAAAATCAACAACTTTAGCCAACGTACCGTTAACATAGCCCGCTTCAAAATTATTTTTAGTACACATCACCATGGCATCTTCTTTGAGAATAAGTGTATCCGGGGACAGACAGTTTTTAACCAACCCTTCAAGGAGTGGCTTACTGCCCCGCCCTGCCATTTTAAAAGTTTTTGGTTTACTTGGCAGCGCTGCCAGTTTAGTATTATTTACCAAATCAACATCTGCGTTATGGGTATACAGACGTGTCGGTTCAATATCAGTAAAGCCAATATCAGTTTGTTCATTAAGAAGCGTGTAGTGCTCTTCCTCAATTTCATTTCGCCTGATTGAATTAAGAAGTGCCAAGAGCTGCTCATCTTCTTGTCTAAACTGATCTGACAAATAACACACGAGCGGCCGCGCATTCTCCCAAGCCCGTGACTCAAATCCATAGCGCATCATTTGCCCCATTTTGGTCACTGGTGGTAACTGAAAAAAATCGCCAACAAAAATAACCTGCAAACCGCCAAAGGCATCGCCTTTACCCCGGGCGGTTCGGGCTATCACATCGACCATATCGAGCATCACCCCATCAATCATCGAGATTTCGTCGATAATTAGTACCTGCGCTTTCTTGAGCCTTTTCACCACTTTCTCCCGTGTCATAATTTGGTCGAGGTCATACTGATTAATCGTGTCGCGTGCTCCCACTCCACTCCACGAGTGAATGGTCATCCCGCCAATGTGCGTCGCCGCAATCCCCGTCGACGCTGTCACCGCCACATGCAAACCCGCCGCTTCGAGCCACGCAATGTACTGATTGATCACATACGTCTTCCCCGCCCCCGGCTCCCCTGTCAGAAATACGTTAGCTCCGGTTTTTAAAATATCTAAAGCCCGCGCTTGGTTCATAGTTACTTAATTATATCATGGTTGCTGAATTCTTGACTTATGCGGCTAAAATTGTACTGTAGTAATGGATGCTGCTCCCTCAACTCCTTCAAGGAAGGTAAACCATGCTCACTGATAAACTTCAGCACGAAATACTCGTCAGTCTCGGCTACTTCAGAATGCTAGGTGCAAACGTCTGGCGAAATCATCGGTGGACAAAAACTGAAGTTGAATTTCTCAATTTTTGTCTTAACCAAAAACACCTATCCCTGAAGGAATTTCAAGAGGCGGTTGAAAAGAGAATTATCGCATTGGGTTTCGAAATGTATAGACAGGCGACTCCTTCAGACTCCAGCACAAAAAGTCGCGAACCCCAGTACGCCGACCATGTCGCCTCACCTGAGGCACTGGCGTTTGCGATTTTACACAAATCGTTTACCCCTGCCCAACTTGGAGCAATTTGCTTTGATCACGGAGATGACCCCGAGACATTCTGGCGCGATCGTATCAATACCTTGGCTGAAGACATAATGAAACAACTTATGGAACATGCGGTAGAATCAACCCCTTCATCAATTGACGTAGAATGCTGTCATCACGACTAACCAACGTCAAAAAAACCACCCCGCAACAAGTTTGCGGGGTGAAAATTTTTATAGCTTTATATAGAATTTCAATTTTCTACCAGACTGAATTTGTGGACAAGAAAATAAATTTATATTTGTATCAGATACAATGTAGGTACATATGGCGACACGTTCTTTAACTATTGTAGATGTTGATGCTAAGAAAATGCGCGTAAAAAAAGCGACCGCTAAACCAGCGGCTACAAAAACTGTGGTTCTGAAAAAACAAACAACGACTAAATTAAACATGCCGAGTAACGCCGAAATCATGGCCAGTATTGCTGCGACAAAATTAGCGACCCCAACCAATAAAAAGTTGAAGGGTAAATCTGCGGTTGAGATTGTAGGTAGTGCCGAAACTACACCGGTAAAAATTTTGACTATTCCCGTACCAAAAAAAGTAATGAGCAAAAAAACGACGGTCAAAAAAACAACAGCGAAAACAACAAATAAAAAGACCACTGTAAAAGTCGTCACGGAGCGACACACTCATGATGATCACGATCATGATCGCTATCCAGCCATAGTTCCGCGCACAGCTGAACTCCAGGCTATTAAACGCCACCCACTGGGACACCTGCTACTTGAACACAAACTACGAGACGCTGGTTTTCGTGGTGGCATTAGTAGTGACAAAAAGTTTCTCGAGAAATACAGTACTGACGAGAGTATCTTCCATATCCGCCCACAGGTAGTACTACAACCAAAAAGTAAACATGATGTCGAGATTGCGACTAAGTTAATTGCGGTTGAAACTAAACGCTTCACTTCCCTCTCACTTACCCCCAAAGCGGCTGGTACCGGACTCTCTGGTGGCTCTCTTACAGACTCAATTGTTATCGATATCTGTCCGCACATGCACAAAATTGGTGAAGTCAAAGAAACCCAGGGCGGTGCCACTATTAGTTGTGAACCCGGTGCCTTTTGGCGTGATGTTGAAAAGAAGCTAAAGAGGCACAATTGCTATATTCCGTCGTACCCATCATCCAAGGACATCTGTACTATTGGCGGAGCCGTTGGTAACAACGCCGCTGGACCTGATTCACTCCGCTTTGGTCATTGTTCTGACTGGGTGGAGTCGATGGATGTTGTCTTAGCTGATGGAAATACCTACACCATCAAAGCCCTTACCTACAAAGAATTCAAAGCCTTGAGTAAAGAAAAACACCTTCACGCCATAATCGCCCGTGACATTTTTGCCCTCATTGAGAAAAATGAAAAAATAATCAAAAACGGTCACCCCAAAACAAAAAAAGGTAATGCTGGGTATCCTCTATGGCAAGTAATTTCTGACGGTGTAGAAAATTTTAAAAAAGGGATTGGAGTATTTGATCTTACCAAGCTAGTCTCGGGGAGTCAGGGAACTGTTGGTATTATCACGCACCTCACCATGCGGGCTATTCCCATACAACAAAACACTTCGCTTATTGTCATTCCTATTTTTGACCTCCAAGAATCCACCAAAGTAATTCTTGAAGCTCTGAAATACAACCCCATTAACGTCGAGATTTTTGATGCCCTGACGTTTGATTTAGCACTCAAGAATCCTGATTTCTTTAAGGCTCGTCTCTCAGGCTTAGACTACTATAAAGTCTTGTTATCGATGTATACTACCTACCACATTAAATTCGGCCGAAAAATCCCTGAGTTTACCATCATGGTGATGCTGGATGAGGAAACCACTCGCAAAACACCGGCAAGCGAAATTGCGCGAAAAATAAGCACCGATATTGCTCGTGCCCGCGTGGTCAAGAGCCCAAGCGAAATTGAGATGTACCTACAAATACGGCGGGCCAGCTACAGTCTATCTAAATTTCTTGATCCAACGAAACGCCCAGCGGCCTTTCTCGAGGATATGACGGTTCCACCAGAGAACCTCGGTAAGTTCTTTACTGAAATCAAGCGCCTGTTCAAGGAATTCAACATTCAAGCCGCTATCCATGGTCATGGTGGTAATGGCCACTTCCACTTTTACCCCCTGCTCGATTTTACTAAAAAAACTACTCCCCTACTAGTGGAAAAAATGGCCGAGAAATTCTTTGACCTGGCTATCAAGTACAAAGGTAATATCTGTGGCGAACACAATGACGGTATTATGCGCACCCCGTACCTCTATAAAATGTTTAGTAAACAAATGCTTGATTTATTCAAGACTACTGAACACCTCTTTGACCCTGACGACATATTCAACCCTGGCAAAAAAGTTAACCCCCGTTTTGATATCAAAAAATCAATGAGGCATACGAACTAAGCGCTCAATAATAAATTATGAAAGGCCGCGAACAAATGTTCGCGGCCTTTTCAGTTTATGCTGTTCCGTATTTACCTATCCGGAGCATGTCGATACAGTCCTCAGAAGTCACCGTCAAGCGCATATGAGTGACTACATTATCAGTTCGAATCGTGTAAATCAGTCTTTGTGTTAAAAGTGCCCATACAAGAGGCATGCACAGCTCAGCCGCCTGTTCCAGATATTGTACGATCTGCATAATTGCAGTTTCTGACGATGCATTAGGTACCGGCAAATACCCCATGGACATTGAAAGCTCATCTTGATCTTCTTCGTCTAACCCAATGTACATCGTAACCCCAGGAATCTCATCATGGATGAGATTACACAAATCGAGCAACTCAGTGCGCATTACGAGCGGAATCAATAGCTGAACAAGCTGTACACTTACCGTAATTATTCCAAGATCAGGTATATAGTCAATTACCGTCGGACGGGGCTGGTGGGAAAGTTTACTCGGCATTTCAAAACCAATCACACCATAATCCTCAAACGTTGCAGCGATTTGATACCCTCCCTGAACGAGCATATCTTCGAGCCCTAACATCAAGGAACCAACGGAAAATATTTCATCTACCGAAGTTTCGCTCATTACAAAAACCTCCTTTTACTGCCACTACTGTACCCCCTCCGCAATTAAATGTCGAGGCGTAGTCTAATCCAACACTAAACAATACCCTTTATTATTCCTCAAAAATCTGTTATAAATACACCACCAATTTATTGGCCTCATCGACTAATGGCTAGGACCAAGACTTCTTACAGAAGCTGTACACCTTGTCACTATTTCTTTCATGCTTCAATAAATAGCAGGCAAGGTCTTGCGAAAGTCTCCCAGACTTTCTCACTCATTCTTGTAATCGGGTTTGAAACTTGAATATAAAAATTATATTCAAGTTACAGGTTCGATTCAATCTACATAACAGGCCTCATCGTCTAATGGCTAGGACACAAGATTCTCATTCTTGTAATCGGGTTTCGACTACCCGTGAGGTCACGCGTATAAAAATCAGCACCCAAATGGGTGCGATTTTTATTGCGTGACCTCACGAGCAACAGTGCATAGGCACTGTTGCGTGGCAGTCGAAAGCCCGATTGAGCTGGATTGAAAGCGTAGCTTTAAAGCTAGCCAATTGGGATACTGAACTCGTAGAGTTTCGACTACCCGTGAGGTCACATGTCGAGACAGCGGAAGTTTCTGAAACAGAAACTTCCGCTGTCTTGTTTGAAGACTACCATTTAAAGCACACCATATTAATAAAGTGGTATAATGTTGGAATCATGACAAAAGAACAAGCTACTCAGTTAGTCTGGGAATACATGCAGCTGCATCACCCGCTAAAAAAGGCTGACATCATCTTTGTACTAGGGTCACTAGATGAACGTGTTGCTCATTATGCATCTGATCTATGGAAAGAAGGGTGGGCACCGTGGTTGGTATTCTCGGGCGACGGCAGGCAACATAGTGATTCATTACTAAAAGATGCTTACGGCGGAAAAGCCGAAGCTGATCATATGGCAGCTATTGGATTAGCCAGTGGGGTACCGGAAGAAGTGATCATAATCGAGAACAAGGCAAATAATAGTGGGGAGAATTACCAGTTCACTAAACCATTACTAGCTGCTCGTTCTATTAATACGGATAGGGTGATTATCGTTCAGAAACCTTACATGGAACGTCGAGCATATGCAACTGGCAAGATACAATGGCCAAACAGTGAGCTCATAGTCACTTCACCACCGACAGAAGATTTTGACACATATGTACACGACGCCTTTGACCCGGACCTGGTACGTAATATCATGGTTGGAGACCTACAACGAATTAAGGAATACCCTGCTAAAGGCTTTCAGATTGAACAAGTAATACCAACTGAAGTATGGGAGGCTTATGAATTTCTGGTAGCTGCAGGATACACAAAACGTCTTCTTTAAGAAAGCTGCACTTCTCTGATCAGAATTTCATCCACCATCAATTTTCTGATTTTTTAAATTGTATTTCCACTGAGGAATACAAGGGTCTAGAGCTCACCAAATATCTCAGACACTAGGGTGTGCGACCTAAGGATGTTCTAGATTTTAGTTAATCAATTGACTCGAAGTAAACGTGCCGTTATCAAATATAAATTTTTCGATACCGGTGATAATGGAGACATCGCCAGTAGTGGTACGCACTTCAAAATTATTACCTGAACTTGTAATAGCATAGAGCGACTTTGGTCCAGTGAACTGGATGGTGTCAGTACCATCACCACCTGATATTACGTCATACCCTTTACTGGCAATAAAGTAATCGTCGGCTCCCCTACCGAAGATTTGATCTGACCCATTAGTACCTTGAATTCGTTCAATGTTAACCACAATAGCACCAAATTTTAGCGCTGTTGTTAAAGCATTTCCTGTTAAAGGCCCACTCGATTCATTACTTTTATCTTCGAGTAAACTCCAGTAAGATGACCCGATTGATAAGCCGTTTATGGTAGCTGTCGCGTCAGTATCTACGATAGTGTATGCAGGAGTGGACTGGCTATTTAAAGCCAGTGCTACAGCTAATTTAGTTCCAACTGGAATTGCATTTATATAGGCTCCTTTGTTACTTAGAGCGATAATTGCAGTTTGAATTCCCGCACCTCCATTTACATTCTGTCCCCGACTATTAATTAGCACAGACTGACCTGTTGTTGGAGTTGGAGTTGGAGTTGGTGTTGGGGTTGGGGTTGGAGTAGGTGTTGGAGTTGGAGTGGGTGTTGGAGTAGGTACTGGAGTTGGTGTTGGGGTTGGGGTTGGAGTAGGAGTAGGAGTTCCGATTGAAGCTATCTCACAGTATTTGGTGATATTTGGATTTGCTCTAATCCCAAATTGACCAGCTCTACAACGAACGTCATTTTTGAAAGACTTCGCAATAAAGCTATCACCTGCGCCAAACCGTACGACACGCGTACCTTTAAAGGAACAGAGTCCGTTAATTGGGGCGCAGTATGTCCAGCCAGGTACTGTTGGAGTGGGCGTTGGTGCTGGAGTTGGAGTTGGTGTTGGAGTTGGAGTTGGAGTTGGAGGGATTGTTATTTCATCTTGCAAGAAACTGTCGGCAACCCAACCGTCAGCTCCATTATCAAAGTTTACA
>JAYVIL010000071.1:0-3384 GCA_043770255.1 Candidatus Kaiserbacteria bacterium | reverse complement strand
CTCGAGGAAGTAGGGAAGGAGTTTGGGGTAACGCGCGAACGTATTAGGCAGATTGAGGCCAAAGCGCTTGAGAAAATCAGACAGCACGATAAAGCGAGACGTCTCAAGTCTTACTAGACGGAGCTTCCAAAACGCACGCATCGGCGAGTAATTCCTCTACGCACTCATCTGCGTTGTTGCTCAGTCGCTCATTCGTTCACCGTACAAAAAGTACGTCTCACTCATTCGCTCGGTCGCGCCTAGCATCTGAGCACGTATTGAAATTCCTCTGATCGCCAAAATTGAGTCACTTACAATTAAGAGAAAAACAAAACCGCCTTCGGCGGTTTTGTTTTGTTCGTCTTTGCGAGGCACGAAGCAATCCACGTGTTTAGTACAATGAAGGGCTGTTTAACTATAAGGTTTGTTACAATATACATATGAAAAACAAGTGGTTCTTTTTGTTGTTTCTTTCACTCTATACACTGTGTACGGCACTGATTTTAGTGTGGGCTGACGCCTCGTTTCTGGTGATTACGGCCCTCTTGTTTGGCGCACCGATTTTTGTATTGTGGAATAGGCTGCAGCTAGAGTCGCATTTAGTCCCACTCATCTCAGTATTTACACTCCTTGGCACCGCACTCGTTCAGCTCTATGCCTATAAAAGTGGATTATGGTATGAGTTGTCGCCGCTTGCCCTGCCTGTTTTCGGTGGAGCTCCGCTTGAGACCTACGTGTTTTCAGTGCTACATATCTTATATCTCATTCTCCTATATGAATATTTTTGTGACGATGGCAGCAGTGCACCCAAAGCAAAAATATCGCGTCGGGGTCTTGGAGCGGTTGGTATTTTGTATGCCGTCATTGTAGGAATTATTTATACCAATCCGGTGTTACTGGTTAATTACCCATTTGCGTTTCTGCTGGCGTTTATGAGTTCGTTGTTTGCTCTACTAATACTCGTGCGACAATCTATGCCTGATATTCGTCTCTTTAAAAAAGCAGGCATATTTGCGCTCGTGACACTACCACTGTCACTCATCTACGAATGGATTTTGATTGAAAACGGTATTCGTCTCTTTGCCAATGTGAATGAATATCTGTGGTATTTTGAATGGAGTAGGCATGTTGTACCGATAGAAGAGTTGCTGTTACTTTTAATTATCCCGTTCGGTTTAGTTATGCTTTACGAGATGTTTCTTGATGATGGTCGATAATTACGTAAAGTCGCGTTGCAAGATAACTGAGTGTATACTAAGGATATTATGTCTCAGGCCCAGGAAAAACAGTCGCTCAAAGAAGCTTTTGATACTGCCTACCAGGCACTCAATGTAGCTCAGAAGGAAGCTGTTGATACCATAGACGGGCCAGTGATGGTGATTGCTGGGCCGGGCACAGGGAAGACGCAAATCCTGACGCTACGGATTGCAAATATTTTACTTAAAACGGATACCGACCCGTCGAGCATTTTGGCACTAACTTTTACCGAATCAGGTGCCAAGGCCATGCGGGCACGTCTCCATAAATACATTGGTGCTCGGGCGTACCAGGTCCCCATCCATACCTTTCACGGCTTTGCTGATAAACTCATTCGCTCGTACCCGGATGCGTATCCAAAAATTATTGGCGGGAAGCCTGCCACTACAATTGATAAAATTACTATCATTGAAGATATTTTAGATACTGCTGGTGTCAAGAAATTACGTCCCGGGGGAGACCCATCATATTACGTTAAACCGATTTTATCGATAATTGGTGAGCTTAAAAAAGAATACGTTAGTCCGGACGGGCTAGCGCTCATTGTGGCTGATCAAGAACATTGTCTCGCGAGTATCGAGAAGGTTCATCAGAAAGGGGCTCATAAAGGAAAGGTTCGTGGTGAGTATACAAAGCAAGAACAAGTGATTGAAAAAAATCATGAGCTCGTACTTATTTACCGTCAATACCAAGTAAGTTTGCGCGAACGAAAATTATATGACTTTGAAGATATGATAGCTGAGACGGTACTGGCACTCGAAGGCAACACAGATATGTTGCGAGATTTACAGGAGCAGTACCAGTATGTGCTCGCGGATGAGCATCAGGATGTGAATGGAGCGCAAAATAAAATCTTGGAACTACTGGCGTCGTACCATGACAGCCCAAACATCTTTGTCGTAGGGGATGAGAAGCAAGCTATCTATCGATTCCAAGGAGCGTCCCTCGCAAACTTTATGTTTTTTCAAGAGCGCTTTGTCGGCACCAAAGTAGTTAGCTTAACTTCAAATTATCGTTCGGGACAAGTAATTTTGGATGCCGCACACAGCTTAGTTGCGGTCGCGGACGGGCCTTTGGCGGCGCTGCGTATCCCGCTCGTAGCTATGGCTGTGAGCACGTCAGTTGTGACTAATCGTGTGTTTCCACATACTGCTATCGAGGATGGATGGCTTGTAGAATCTATTAAAACTACCATAGCGGGTGGAGTTGCGCCGTCTGAGATTGCGGTGATTGTGCGGACTAATAAAGAAGTTGAAGCCATCGCCGCGAGTTTACGACGAGCCGGAGTCTTGGCTTCAGCTTCTGCTGACGGGGATATTCTTGCCCACCCAATTACGCAAACAGTCGAAGCTTTGATAGATGCTGTTTTAACTGATAAAAGTGAAGCGGCTTTGTTTACAGTTCTCCACGGCGCGTACTGGGGATTGTCTATCGATGATGTGGTAAAAATCACCAGTGCTCGAAGTTACGATTCGTCGCTTGTTTCTATTTTATCCTCAGAAGCACTCCTAACTGAGCTGCACGTACAGAATGTGAGTCGAGCAATGAATATTATTACCGTGCTTGAAACTGCTCGTGCTCAGTCTGTGATAGATGCTCCGCACCGAGTGCTTGAATACTTGCTTACGGCGAGCGGATTTTTAGATCATGTTATTGCCCAAAATCCCTTTGAGGGAGCCCGGGTAGTTAGGCGGCTATATGATGAGGTGGAGGCACTCGTGTTAGTGAATGGATTAAGTACGCTCAGTTCTGTGAGAGATATGTTTGTGCAAAGGCGCGCCTACAACATCGCTATGGAAGCGCCATACATTGAGACTAATACGCAGTCAGTCCAGGTGATGACCGCTCATAAATCTAAAGGTCTTGAATTTGGTGTTGTGTACGTACCACATCTACAGGATTCAAATTGGGGTGGGGGAAAGAGTCGAAGTAATTTTACTATTCCCTTGACCCAGGTGGCAATCGAAGATGAGAGTGAAAGCGACGACGAGAAGCGATTGCTGTATGTAGCCATGACGAGAGCAAAAAATACCCTTCATTTTTCTCAGTCTGCTAGTAATACTTCAGGTAAGCCTATTTCTCCGAGCCGTCTATTTGATGAGTTGGACATAGGTTTATTAGAACTGAAGGATACACAGGAGGAGACGA
>JAYVIL010000070.1:0-3398 GCA_043770255.1 Candidatus Kaiserbacteria bacterium | reverse complement strand
TTAGCTATTTTGAGAAGGCATATCGAGATATGTTGACGAAAAAGAGATAATTTGCAGCCAAACATTTGGAATCTTTTGGCTGGCTATGGGGTTAGTTGATGAGCTCTAAGTGCTGTCGACCCCACCTCGGCTGTTTTGGCATTAGGAATAGCCAAAACATGCCTGCTGTTCACACAAACGCCCGCAAGCAAAGCAGTTTGCTTGCTAAACAAAACACCACCCTTATGAAAGGGGTGGTGTTTTGTTTACGCTTGTGTGCGGCCAGGGGTAATCGAAACCCCGACTAATCCTTGGCAAGGACTCATTATACCACTTAACCATGGCCGCTTCAATACTATCGTAATTCTTTTTGGAGTAGATCAACCCAGTGAGTCAGTCTTTTCTTTAAAAGGGTACTGCCGATTATAGTATTTCCAACACCAAAATGCAATGTGCGTTTGGTGCCCCGGCCCTGAATAACTTGGTTTTTGTAAAATTGTCCGGCGGACAAACCTGTTTTCTTGCACCAATGCTTCATACAGGTGACTTCGTCGAGATCTGGGTATAAGAGTAGCCAAATGCGGATTGAACGCTTCTCCACGCCTAAATAGGTGGTTAGGAAGCGGATAAAAATACGATGCAGGTCGGTTTTACTACTGGTCAACCTAATAAGGCGATCATTGGATTGACCGGCAGCACTCACATACAACATGAGCCCCGCAATAAACAATGGGGAGGAGCTGTAGTTTCTGTATTCAATCTCTGCCAAGCGTACGATTTCGGCATACTGACTTTTGCGCTCGGTATTGCGCGCCTTGTTGATACTAGCGAGCCGCTTAGTATTGGCTGTAATCGATCGTTTTGTATTAACGGAAGCCACATCTTTAGAAAAAGATTCGTTTTTAAACCAGTTACTGAGTGTGCTCACAGAAACGTTGCAAATCTTGGCTATTTCGCTATAGGTAAAGCCCCGTTTGCGAAAGGCGAGGGCCTGATCATAAGCTTCTTGTTTGTAACGTGTAACTTTTACCATACCAAAGTGTGTATATTATATACTAGTTCGACTGTTCAATTTGAGGATATTAACAAACTAAATTGAAAGGACCAGCGGTGTTAACCACTGGTCCATCGCTATCTTTTACGATCAAGACGTTGATCGATAGCTTGTCTTTTTTTCATACTTTGCCTGCCTACATGCCAACCGCCACAGAATTTACATTTATAGGTATTCGATTGTGCACCTTTACGCTTCAGATGAATTAGATGCACAACCGCTTCAGTTTGGGTATTATGTTTAATCTTTTTTTCGCATGAGCGCCAGCGCAGCTGTCTTTTACTAGCCATTTATTTCCTCCTTTGCTCTTTTCCGCAAACGATTAAGTTGACTGATGAACTCCGCTTCGGTCAATACCGTATTGTGTTGGTCAGATATTCCAACTGAATGACAGATGTCTTCGTCACCAAGCGCCAATAGATCAGATCGAAACGTTTGATCCTCATCGTAAACCGCATCGTAGAGACGGATGAGTATGGATTGATACATAGTACTGTGCCTCGTAAAGACGATGCCTTTCCATGACAAAGTTTGTGAATTTTTCCATCCTGGAGACTCTACTCCCATCTTTTTTGCCTTTACTGGACGCATGAGGCAGATTTTCTGTTGCGTAGCGGCTGCGCTGAACTTGAAAGATTGCAGCACGCCCTCAATGCTAACGCACTGGACACCGTCAAAACTAAATGGTCGTGAGGTAAAATTACTCAGTCTGGCAGCAACTGGGTTCTTAGAACCACCGTTAATGTCAATCATCTCCTTTACTCCTCTTGTTTAAGATCAACTACACTTCCTGTATAGTCAGGGTACATTTGAAACTACAATGCCTGAAGCCGCCAAAAATAGCAACTCATTTACGAATCACCTTCAATCTCTTCGCCAACTATATAAATCGCACCTTGTAGACCGACTACGGCACTGTGACTCACTCGGGTTGGCACATCAAAACGTTCGGTTGGTTTTATTTCTTTCTTTTTTCCGTTCAAATTAAACATAATGGAACCATCTGTTACCCAGATCGTTACTTTACCCTGGTGGTAATGTGCTTCGTAAACAGTCCCAGGCGCATCCTGCCATTCATATATATGTAAAAACCCTTCTTTCTCCAATGTTTGGATGATGCGTTCAGACAGTTCCATAGGGTTAGTATAACAAACATACTACTCGTATGACTTGTTCGACAATCAGATTTACAATGAGTGCTGTGTTATATTAAAAATATGGAAATGAAAAATCTAAATCGCTTACATCAAGTAACTCCAGTCTCTAAGTATCTGGCAGGAATTATATTCATACTTATGCCATTTCTCGGGGGGTATGTGGGATACAATCTGGCGTCTGAAAAAACTGTTGGGGTTGAAACAGTTACGGTCAAAGACACCACTAGTACTATTGATCGTGGAGCTATAACAGCTGTACGTGCCACGATAATTAATGGCAACGCAGAGGTAGTTTTCTCTGACAAATCCAAAAAGATTGTGGCCAAGGCAATTGATGCCGAGGACGTTCCGGATATTCACTCCATTGAAACGTACCTTCGTACGCATATTTCTCCTGATGGTAGGTACGTCGCTCTCCAGGCAGTCGGTTTTGAAGACTCCTTCATCAGTATCTATAACGTTGCTGAAGACAGGCTAGAGGAAAAAATATATGGGGAGGTGACCAGATGGACAGATGGTGGCAAACTCGAAGTGAATGCTTGTAATTTGGCGGGGGAGGAGTGTACGCGGTACATTTCAGCTACGGCAGAGAGTCCATGGATTATGGACGGGGTGCAGTAAGATATAAGACCTATTAATCCTATAACTAAAATTCTTTTTCATCTCCAGCTAGCATAGGAGTAAACTCAATGCCGTGGTTTTCGAGTTGCGCTTTGAACAAGCCGTGAGTGAGGGCGCGGCCATCTTCATTTAAGACTGCATCATGAACGGGGAAGGCCTGTACTGGACGCACCTTGAGTGCATACCTAATTGCATCAGCCGCCTTACACCACGGACCGGCAACGGGAAGTGTGAGAACGGGCACTGGTTTCTTTGGTTCGGTATATGCATCGCCAGGATAAAAGAGCTGCTCAGCAATAAAATAGCCCGTATTTTGGACCTGTCCGTACTCTTCAAAAATTTCAGCGTGTGGACCATCGAAGGCTTCGAGGGCTACACCGCATTTAACCGCGGCCGCTCTACCTTCAAGAATGTCATGCGGCACTCCGAGCGTATACAATACAGCACCAACACTGGTATTGGTAATAACCGTCGCCTGCGGATTATTCTTCATAATCATCTCGAGCGACTCACTATGGAGATGATCTGCGTGTTCATGGGTAATTAAAATGAGATCAATATCTGTCACTTCATTTTGAGCCACGCTA
>JAYVIL010000069.1:0-9675 GCA_043770255.1 Candidatus Kaiserbacteria bacterium | reverse complement strand
CAGTTTGAATAGGTATAATAGATTAATATGAAATGTCTTACATCAAAAAAACAGAAAGGTTTTACCCTCATTGAACTCATGGTGGTTATTGCTATCATTGGTTTGTTGGCTTCGGTAGTGTTGGCGGCTTTGGGAAGTAGTCGCGCTGCTGCTCGAGATACTCAGCGCGTGCAAACGGTGAAAGAAGTGCAAAAAGCTTTAGAATTGTATCGTAATGCTAATAACGGTAATTATCCTTGTGGTACTACTATGCCAGGGTGTGTATCAGGTGGCGGACAGGTTAACCTGAACGGTTCCGCCAGTACTACTGTGTTTAATAACGCAATCCTCCCATATTTAACAGTCCCGAGCGAGACTGCAGTGTTCAGCTCAAATCCAACCTGGGGCTCGATTTTATATCGTACCGGTGGCACTACTGCAACTCCTGTTTTGACTAGTTATACAGTTTTACTTCGACGGGAGCAGGATATGACCAATGGAGCGGGTGTAGTAATATCAGCTGGTACTTTTTGTGATATCAGAGTTGGATCTCAGCCGAACACAGTTAACTGGCCCGATGCTAACTACCCAGATTGTTTTTAGATACAATAGAGACTCTCCACTTGTCTCGTCATTTTTGCCACGGTTCTTGATTCTAATTTTACACGGAGTGCAGCTGCTCGCTCTAAAGCATTTTCAGGATTAGTACTGATGTCAGTGAGGGCAGTAATGAGCGCAGGCACTGATTCAGCGGGTATCAGTAGACCTTCATGTGGGTGTGTGATTATATCAGGAATACCACCCACATTGGTAGCAATAATCGGGACGCCAGCCAAACCGGCTTCATGTAACACATAGCCATAGGATTCGGATTTAGAAACCAGGACAAATACATCAAAGGCCCGCAAAAACCGTGCAGCATCAACCACATTTCCTAAGAGAAATATGTTATCAGTTAGTCCCCGTTCCTGAATCAGTGCTTCAAGCTCAAGGTGCATTTTGCCTTCACCAATTAACACCAGAATTTGGTTCGGCTGAGTTTGCAGTCGTTCTGCAAAAGCGTTAATTAAAACTATATGGCGTTTCACGGGATGCAGTTCAGCTACACATATCACCCAGTAGGCGTTTTGGTGCGCTGCCAGCTCAGGGTAGAAATCAATTAATTTAGTTCGCGCATCTCTTTTGTCATACATCGCACCGATTGTGCGGCCGGGATTAATGACTTTCATTTTGAGCTTCGCTCTGGGCCAATTCATTTGTGTCACAATCGCGTTTGATACAGCAATGGTGCGGTCAGATAAGAGTACGGTGAGGTAATGAAAAAATTTAATAGCTAGGCGTTGCCAAAGCGGACGATCCTCATTAAAGGCCCAGCCGTGGGCGGTAAAAATAATGTTGGGTACCCGCGCTAGTCTGCCGGCTAAAGCTCCAACTAATCCAGCAACAGAACTATTGAGATGCAGTACGTCTGGCTTTTCACTTTTAATTATACGTACCAATTCCTTGTAGCTTCTCCAGGCTTGTTTGAGGGAAGTGCTGTTTTGCATTTCTTGCAGCTTTATAATTGGTATTTGGGCATTGACTAGCATGTCGACAAGTGGACCGTTACCACCGAGTGCCACTACTGGTTGGAATTTAGTTCGGTCAAGATTGGTCGCCAGATCGTAGACGTAACGCTGCGCCCCACCAAAGTTACTTTTTGTTATCAGAAAAAGAACCTTAATTACAGCCTTGTTTTGAGCGATTTTTTGCATATTAACCTAAGTATAACTCATTTTTAAGATATTTGGTTGCCGGGAACCTTGCTACTCATAGCGGTGTCTTGTACGATAGAGGAACTTATATGGGGGAACGTACTCGTGAATTACTGATATTAATTACCGGAGACATTGTCTTCTTTTTTATCGCGTTATGGCTGACGTTAATTGTCCGTTATTTAGAATTTCCCGGTGGAGAGTTAATTGGTAGTCACTTTGGTCCGTTTCTAATTCTGTCTGGAGTGTGGCTATTTATTTTTTATGTAGGTGGGTTGTACGATAAGCATACCGTATTTTTGAAATCCCTTTTGTTTAGCCGTATTCTCAATATTCAATTTATAAATATTTTAGTTGCAGCATTGCTGTTTATGGTGATACCGTTTGGAATTGCTCCTAAAACTAATTTATTTATTTATCTCCTTATCTCGATTGGTCTGATAACGTTCTGGCGTTTGTATCTGTTTAATTTTCTGTCACCAAAAAATCAACAAAAGGCCATATTGCTCGCCAACGGCGCCGAGGCGATTGAGTTGGTTGATGAGATAAATAATAACGCCCGGTATAACTACAGCTTTGCCCGGTTAATAGATAGTAAGACCGCCGAGGCGACCCCTGGTTTTGAAGAAAAACTCCTCGCGTTAATTGAAAAAGAGAAAATTCAAATTATTGTAGCTAACCCGCATAGTGAATATTTAGAAAAAATACTGCCGCAACTTTTTGATCGGGCGTTTATTGATTTTCAGTGTACGTTTCTTGATTTTTATAAAGTCTATGAAGATACCTTTGATCGGGTACCTTTGTCGTCTTTGCGCTACGATTGGTTCTTGGCACATGTGTCGCAGTCAAAAAGTATTGTCTATGACTTTTCAAAACGGGTTATTGATATTGTAGGTTCGATCGTGCTGGGAATTGTGCTCGCGGTATTACTGCCTTTTGTATACGTGGCCATGCGCATCGAAGGTAAAGGGGAACTTTTCATCACACAAGATCGTATTGGACAGTATAATAAACCAGTAAAAGTATATAAAATCCGAACGATGTCCCAAAACTTAGCTGGTAGCAGTACCTGGACCAACGAAGACGCCAAAGCGGGTAATGTGGTGACGAGGGTAGGGGCATTGTTACGAAAGTCCAGTCTCGATGAATTTCCGCAAATCTGGACAATTCTGAAGGGGGAGATGTCACTCATTGGTCCACGTAACGATATTGTCGGACTAGGAAACAGGCTAGCGGAAGAAATACCCTATTACAAAATTCGTAATTTTGTTAAACCTGGGGTGACGGGGTGGGCGCAAACAAATCAACACTATATGTCTGATAATATCAGTCCGCAGTCAATTGAAGAGTCCCGGATTAGGTTGGCGTACGATTTATACTATGTAAAAAATCGCTCGTTTACACTTGATGTAGCCATTGCGCTCAAAACCATTAAAACACTACTCTCTCGCTTTGGCTTCAAAATTAAATTCTCGGGCAAGTAATGAGTTCACAGAAACTTTTTAGTTACGGGCATAGTTTGATATACTAGTGCCACTATTACTTTTATGAAACAAACTATTTTTATTGTTGGTGGAGCGGGATATGTGGGGGAGATGCTGTGCGAGCAGTTAGGAAAGCGAGATGATGTGGCGGCGATCGTCACAATTGATAAAGAGCCCCAGTCAGATTATTCAAAAGCCTTACCAAAAGTGACCTATATACACGCCAATATGGCGGACGAGGACTGGCAGGAAAAAGTGGCTGCCTTTTCACCAAACATAGTGATTCACACTGCTTGGCAAATCAGAGCCATGTACGGTGAGGCACAGAAGGAGTGGCATTGGAACGTTGATGGTTCAAACAATATTTTCAACTTCGCTTTTACGTCGGCGACGGTTGATAAGCTTATTTATTTTTCCACTGCTTCTTCGTACGCTGCCCGAAAAGATAACAGCATCGATCACCGCTTTACTGAAGTAGAGGGTTTTAGGCCGGACGATTACATCTATGCCAAGGAGAAACGAGTGACTGAAGAAAACCTCAAAGCACTTTTTGATAGTAAAAAAGAGGCAGGGGAGAGTACTCCTCAGGTATTTATCGTGCGGCCAGCTGCTATCACCGGTCCCCGGGGCCGTTTTATGCGCATTCGTTTCGGCCTCCAGTCAGCTCTCTCGGGTAACTTGAAGGGTGGGTTTATTAATAAAGTTATTACGACGCTGACGGCGTTTGTGCCAGCGACTGCAGGTTGGGTGCGGCAGTTCATCCACGAAGATGATGTGACGGATATCGTAGCCAAATTCGCCTTTGAAGATTTTGCCCAGGATTACCAGGTCTTTAATATTACTCCCGAGGGAGAGCCGGTTTTGGCTCCAGATATGGCGGCGGCGGTCGGTAAAAAGATTCTGCCGATTAAACCGTGGATGGCGAGACTCGCTTTCTTCTTTTTCTGGCATGCAACGCGGGGGAAAGTGCCGACTTGTCCCGGGTCTTGGCGTTTTTACTCGTATCCAGTTGTCATGAGTGGTGCCAAGCTCGCAACTATCTACCAGTGTAAATACAGCAGTAAAGATGCCTTTAGGTATACGGATGGTCGCTACGCTGATTGGGTGCCAGAAGGAAGCAAAAACCCAAAAACAGTATTTGGTCAGTCAGAACTCAGCTAAGAGCCCGCCAACTGACCTATAGGCCACTGCCGGATTATGAATTTTTGGACGCCAGCTTATTTTTTGAGATTGCGAAAATGTGCCGGTCAACGCCTAGAAGCTAACAGCGTACGCTGTGAGTGATGCCATGGTGGTCAGGAACGCAAATACATGCCAAAGAAAATAATAGGCATGCCAGGTATTTCTGGTTTTTTGATGGAGTCCGTAACATAAAAAAGCAATACTACACAGTAAGGCCGCCACAATTGAGTGTGGATACGAAAAGTTGCTTTTATATACTAGAATCAAACAGATGGCTACAAACGTAACCGCCAAGCTGTAGTCGAGTAAACGAATAATATAGAGCGGGTAAAAGAGATGAACAACCGTAGTCGTGCAAATAGCGAGGGCAATTAACGCAATAAGGGGTAGTCCGAGACTATAGGCATACCAGGCGGTAATTAAAAAGAAGAGACCAGAGAGTGCGTCAATAGTGGTGAGCGATAATCTTGCAGGGGGGGTATTTGGGACTTGAATTCAAACATATCTAAAATGTAGCACTACCAGTGTCGCTTTCGTTTGATTATCAACATAAAATAATAAATCTGCTATACTGGGCAGCACTATGATTGTTGATGGTAAAGCGCTGGCCGCGCAGATTCTGGCAGAGGTAAAAGATGAGGTAAACAGACTCCTAACTCCTCCAAAATTGACGGTTTTTACCTGTGCGCCTAATTTTGAAACACAAAAATTTTTAGCATTCAAACAAAAAAGAGCGGCTGAGGTCGGGGTGCGGGTGGATGTAGTCTCGCTCGACCCTGCTATGCCGACTGTTGAGATAATTCGCCTGATAGAAGAGTCGCTGCAGACAACTGATGGGGTAGTGGTGCAATTGCCGTTTCCACCGAGTATCGATATTGCGGCGGTGTTAGCTACTGTTCCTCCTGGTCACGATGTAGATGCACTTCTCTATGACGGGGAAGATACTACAATTTTGCCGCCGGTTGTTGGTGCGATTGATGCGATTGCAACACATTATAAGGTGGTATGGGCCGGTACAAAGGTAGCTGTGGTCGGGCGGGGTCGACTGGTTGGTGCTCCGGCGGCAATGTATGCTGCGAGCAAAGGTGCCCAGGTAACGGTCTTGGACAAAGATTCTGATGATAAGAAGCATACAATTAAAGAAGCCGATGTCTTAATTCTGGGAGCAGGGGTTCCGGGCCTGGTAACTTCTAACATGGTTAAGTCAGGAGTTATTATTTTTGATGCCGGCACAAGCGAAGAAGGCGGGATGTTAGTGGGAGATGCTGATGACAGTGTCCGAGAAGTGGCGGCCGTGGTCACACCTGTTCCTGGTGGAATTGGCCCAATTACTATTGCAATTTTATTAAAAAATGTGCTCCAATTGGCCAAATTAAATAGTAAAAAGCAGTAATATATGCTATAAAGTCACTAATTCGTATGACTGATATAAATAATAAAACGGAAGTTTCACCGAGTACAGAAATATTTATTCGCATTTTTAGAGCTATCCTCGTGCTGTTAGTTACGGGAGCAGTCGGTTGGTTTGTCTACGGTAACACCGTGTCTGACAATGCTAAATTTCCTTTTAAATTTGGACTTGATCTCGCGGGCGGTAGTCAATTAACCTATAGTGCTGATGTCTCGAAAATCAAACCTGAAGAAGTGCCGGAACTGATGGAAGTATTACGGGTAGTCATTGAAAAACGCATTAACGTTTTTGGTGTATCTGAACCAAACGTGCAAGTTGAAAAAAGCAGTATCATAGCTGGCGAAGAAACTCATCGTTTAATCGTTGAGTTACCAGGTGTAACTAATGTAGAAGAAGCTATTGATAACATTGGTAAAACGCCGTTACTAGAATTTAAACTAGTTGATCAAGAAATAGTTGCTGCCAAGCAGTCAGCTGAGACTCTTAAAACAAATGCCAGTACCAGTGGTAGTGGTACAGCGGTAGTAGGTAATGTAAAAGTAAATGGACAATCGGTAGATGAGATGAATCCATTTAAAGATACCGGTTTAACTGGGCGGTACCTCGCATCCTCAAAACTTGAGTTTACCCAAGGGTCTGGCGGCCAGCTCGCCGGTGAGCCCGTGGTATCAATTGTTTTCAATGACGAAGGGGCAGAACTTTTTGAAAAAATTACCCGGGAAAACACTGGTGAAAATCTAGCGATTTTCCTCGATGGCGAGATGATATCTTCACCACGTATCAATGAAGCGATTACGGGTGGAAAGGCGGTAATTTCTGGAGGCTTTGACGCTAACGAAGCCAAAGTGCTTGCCCAAAACCTCAGTTTCGGTGCGTTGCCAGTACCAATTGAACTTGCAAGTACCCAAACAATCGGTGGAGCATTAGGTGAACAAGCGCTTGGGGCCGGTGTCTACGCTGGAGTCTTGGGGTTTGTATTACTCTCAGTCTTTATGATTTTGTGGTACCGCGTTCCGGGTATGGTGGCGGTAGTAGCCCTGTTTATCTATGTAGTATTAATGTTAGCCCTATTCCAACTGCTGCCGGTCGTTATTACTGCTGCTGGTATTGCGGGACTCATTTTGTCGGTAGGGCTCGCAGTAGATGCGAACGTGCTCATCGCTGAGCGTATTAAAGAAGAGTTGATTGCTGGTAAAGATGTGAATCATGCCATTTCTGAAGGCTTTGCCCGAGCGTGGCTCGCCATTCGTGACTCAAACATTGCCCACATCATTGCCGCCGTTGTCTTGTTCTGGTTTGGAACGTCCTTGATTAAAGGTTTTGCATTGGTATTTGGTATCGGAGTAATTGTTTCGATGTTGTCGGCGATTACTATTTCCCGAACACTACTCTTGGCACTGCCTATTAAAACCTCTACCAAGGTCGGACGATTTGTTATGGGTTCAGGATTCTTCAAATAAACATATGAAACTACAAAAATACCAAAACTACTTTTTCATTATTCCAATCGTCAGCTCATTATTGGCCGTGTCAGCCATTTTGATTTGGGGACTCCAGCCCGGAATTGACCTTAAAGGCGGATCGCTATTGCAGGTGAAGTATCCTGACGGACGACCAGAGCTACAAGTAGTACAAGAAAAAGTCGATGCACTTGATTATGGAGAAATTAGGATTCAGCCATCTAATAAAAATGATTTTATCTTGCGTCAGCGGGATTTAAAACCTGATGAAAAAGCGGCACTCTCAAATGAACTAGCAAGCTTTGGAAAAATTGAAGAGGTGCAGTACAACTCTGTTGGTCCATCAATTGGAGCTGAACTGATGCAAAAAGCCTGGTGGGCGATTACTATGATTACGCTTCTAACCATCGCGTTTATTGCCTTTGCGTTTAGAGGGATTTCGGTGCCGGTAGCGTCATGGAAGTACGGGGTGGTAGCGATCATTACCTTGCTCCACGACATCTTGATTCCAACGGGACTATTTGCGTATTTAGGTTATGTTCGTGATGCCGAGGTGGGAGCACTGTTCATTGTGGCGCTCCTTACTATCTTGGGTATTTCAATTAACGATACGATTGTGGTTTTTGACCGCATTCGCGAAAATCTCAACCTGAATATTGTTGCTAAAAAATTAGAACCATTTGGCAACTTGGTGTGGCGCAGTATTACCCAAACGCTTACCCGATCACTTAACACGTCGGTGACTGTAATTGTGATGTTGGCCGCACTCTTCTGGGTTGGCCCAGAATCAACGCAAGATTTTGCCCTGACGCTGATTGTGGGTATGGTTGCTGGAACGTATTCATCAATCCTGGTAGCATCACCTCTCTTGATTCTTATTGAAAAGCGTCAGAAGCCAGTTGTAGACATACCAAAGAAATAGTCATCAATATGATTATTGGCATTACCGGAACAGATGGCGCAGGTAAAAAATGGGATGGGACCCATTTTGCAAGACTCATTGAGTTAGATTATGAGTTTACGAAGTAATCTGGCCAATGAGTGGACAGTTTCTGTAAGAAAAGGGGACGGTCGTTACATATTTAACATGACAAATTTATGATAATCGGCATAACGGGTACCGACGGAGCTGGCAAAGGAACAGTTGTCGACTACCTAGTTGCCAATCACGGCTTTACCCATTACTCCTCTCGTGATTTTATAATGGAGGAAATACATCGGTTAGGTCTACCTGAGACCCGCGTGCAAACGAGGCTAACTGCCAATGCCTTACGTGAACAATTCGGTAATGATGTTATTGTGCGTAAAGCTTTTGAAAAAGCCACCAAAGAACATAAAGTTAATGTAGTAATTGAATCAATCAGAGCATTAGCTGAAGTTGAGTATTTAAAATTAAACGGCGGGCTGTTGCTCGCTATCGATGCTGATCCAGTAGTACGCTTTGCCCGGGTACAGGGGAGGCGGTCCGGTACAGATAAAGTAACCTATGAACAGTTCTTAGCTCATGAAGCTTTAGAAAACAACGACCCAAATCCTCATGGGATGCAAAAGACTCGGGTCATGCAGGCAGCTGACTACACTATAAAAAACAGTACTGATAAAAAAGACCTGGCTCGCGAAGTCGAAAAATTCATCCAGAGTTTGACCAAAAATTAGTACAATGCATTGTACTAGAAAACTAAAGAGAGGGTTTTTTGTGGTGACGTTCTGCACACATGCCGTGCGGTCATTGCGTATATTGATCATGTATCAGACTACTGGTGTGATAAAATTTAGGTATGTTTAAAATCAAAAACGTCGCCAAGTTGTTACTGGGAAGTGGAGCTATAATGGTATCGCTCCATACGGCTGCAGTTATGTTTGGGTCTTGTGCTGATAAAACTCAGTGTTTAGCCAGCGTATCGTTTAGTGCTCCACTGAACACAACAATTCCTATAATGTCTAATTTGACGATGGTTTCCAATTCCACTACAGCTTTTAATATTGGCAACACGGCATTCGCAATGTCTGATGTCTATACCGCCATTCAAGTGACAGGATTATATCTAGTATTGATTGGAATAGTCGCCTTAATATTATTACAGCTTAATAAAATACCTTTTCTACGATCCCCACGTTTGTCTCGGAAGTAAATCTTGGGACAAGCCTAGCTGACAACTTTTAAAGAAATTTAATTATATTGCAATTTCAAACAGTACCATAGCCAAACTGATACAGTGCTTGATAGTACAAGCAACCCGACCGAGATTAATCTTTATCTGGTAGCAGTAGTGGCTAAAGTTGAAATTACAGTCAAAAACCTTTCAGTTAACTGAAAGGTTTTTTGGTTGGTCTAGATTGCCGCGCTCCGCTCGCAAAGACGAACGACAGCTAAGAACGAAGTTCTTAGCTGTCTTTGCGAGCGG
>JAYVIL010000068.1:0-9826 GCA_043770255.1 Candidatus Kaiserbacteria bacterium | reverse complement strand
AGCTAGACTGCACACCGTGATACACAACAAGAGTGCCTGAGTAGTTACTGTCGCCACTCCGGCGACTGAAAATAATTTCTGCAGGTGTACTGCTCCCTAATGTAATCCCAGTCAAAGCGGCTACAAAAACTTTTGTATTGTTGTCGGCAGCTAGATAATTAGCACCAGCAAATAAAACCCAGCCATTATATCCATTGGGATAAAATGCTACCCCATGCGCTACGCCACCAATATCATTCATCGCGTCACTACGGGCGGTAGTAAGCAGATCGGATAAATGAGTGGTGGAATAGTGGAGTCTGGCGGATGTGTATGATCCCAGTGTGAATATCATTGTTGTAAACGCCAGTACGCTCATAAGGGCTAACACGAGCAATACTTCAACCAAGGTAAACCCTGTTGATCTATGAGCCTGCTTACGGATGAATATTTTGAGTAATACCATAAATCGGGGTAATGATTGAAATAGCGATAAACCCAACCATGAGTCCCATAACCAACATCAAAACTGGCTCGATCATCGTAGTGAGATTCCTCGTCCAATCACGGATATCGGATTCATACATTTCTGAAACATACGTCAAGGTGTCAGACATATGACCACTCACTTCCCCTGCCTTTACCATCTGTACTAACACGAGTGGAAAGAGCTTGGGTGTTTTCTCTAATTCAGTCGCCAGAGATTTACCAGTACTTACTTCCCTCTCTACCGACCACAACACTGCTTTATAAATTACATTTGAAGTACTAGAATTAATAATTGCTAAAGCTGACACAATGGGAATATCAACTTTAAGTAAAAGACCCAGTGTGCGGGTTATATGAGCTAAATTATAGTATTTAGTAATTTTTCCAAAAATGGGCAATTGTAAAACGACAGACGCAATCATCTTTCGAGCAGCCGGTCTTTTAGAAACGTATAGCAATACAATTGTCAAAAAAAACATACCCACCAAGACAAGCAAACCGTACTGTAATAAAAAATCACTCAGTGCCATAAGTAACCTAGTAGATAATGGTAGCGCTACGTTAAGGCCAGAGAAAATAGGAACAATTTTTGGAAAAATATAAACAATCAGAAATATTGTAATGGCGAAAGTGGCGACGATAATAATCGCTGGGTACACTAAAGCCCCAATAATTTGATTGCGTAAATCATACTTTTTACGTAACTCAATCGAGACATAATTCAAATTAGACGCTAGTGTGCCTGACTGTTCACCAATCATAATTAAATTCACACTAAAACCTGAAAAGACTTTTGGGTATTTAGCGAGTGCAGCAGCGAGAGACAACCCCGCAGTGACATCAAGTAACAAACCTTGCACAATCATTTTAAGGTGGCGGTTGCTCCCTTCAGTAGCCATCATTTCAAGCGCCAACTTGAGTGACATGCCTGAGAGTAGCATCATGGCCAAGCGTTTATAAAATAAGACCTGCTCTCGGACTGACAGATGTGGGCTATTTATTTTTTCAGAAATATCATTAAGGTTCCACTTCCCTAGACTATGAACAACCTTAGTTACCAATATATCCCAGTATACAAATAATTTATTCATAATTAATTTTTAATACTTCTTCAAGAGTTGTCTCACCTGCCAAGACCTTCAGAAAACCATCTACCAAGAGTGGAACCATCCCCTCAGAAATCGCCAAATTTCTAATAATCCGTGCCGGAGTATTTTGTACAACTGCCTCACGAATTGTTTCACTCATAACCAAGACTTCATGTATCCCAATCCGACCATAATATCCAGTCTGATTGCACGTTGCGCAGCCGACTCGCTCATAAATCACCCCAGACGTATAATCGATATCAATTCCAACGACACTTTTAATCAATTCAACATCCACTGCGGATAACTGTTTTTTACTTTTACAAACAACGCACAAACGTCTGACAAGCCGTTGACCAATAGCAACATTAACAGTTGAAGCTATAAGATAGGGTTCAATCTTCATATCCAAGAGGCGCGGCAAAGTCGTTGCCGCGTCACTTGTGTGCAACGTCGAAAAAACCAAATGTCCCGTCAGGGCGACATTAACTGCTAGCCCAGCTGTCTCATTATCTCTGATTTCACCAACCATAATGGTATTTGGATCTTGCCGTAAAATACTCCGCAATCCATTGGCAAAACTGAGACCGGTCCGACTATTCACCTGTATTTGATTCACCCCTAATATTGCGTACTCGATCGGATCTTCAATCGTCACAATTGAAGTAGTGGCGATATTTTGTAACTGCAGCAATGTGTAGAGCGTCGTAGTTTTACCGCTCCCGGTTGGACCAGTTGCTAAAATCATACCGTAGGGTTTAGTGACCGCGCTCATTATTTTTTCCTGATTACTCGTGCTAAAACCCAGGCTCGATAGTGTAAACGTTTCCATGCCAATCACCAGTAGTCTAATGACTGCATTTTCACCATAATAGAGTGGCATAATTGAAACTCTAATATCTATGTTTTTACCACAAGGTAACACTACCCGAGCCCGGCCATCCTGTGCTGCCTGATGTTCATCTGTCCGCAGTCCACACATGATTTTTAACCGGGAAATAATTTCTGAGAGTTTTGCTAATAACAACTCATGCTTAGTTTCAATCACCCCATCTATCCTAAATCGTACAGCGATTACATTCTCTGTGGGATCCAGGTGAATATCCGATGCCCGAAGAACATATGCTTCCTCTATTAACAGATCTACCAAACGTACAATTGATGTCTGATCACCTCGACTTATTTCGGTCTCAATACAGTCATGTAAAACTGCCCAAGGAGTTGTTTCTAGTTGCGCCAACTTAGGGTCGCTACTCATACCTAAATCATCCCACCTTTTGGGTAACTATACTGTAGGGATAGGTGCATAACCAATAGGAGTATTGTGCGGTATATTGTAATAGAAATTGCAGTGGCACGGCTTAATTATGGTAAATTGCAATTCCGTCTTCTACCCTGATACATACTCCCTATTATTATGAAAAATAACCCTACCTTGAGCACCGAGAACAAACAATCCAAAGAAATTATCCTCCATAGCATGAAAATGTTGGTTGAAGTAGCGCGTGAGTCCTTTCTCATTCTCGACTCTGATCTGCGCGTTGTACTCGCTAATCCAACTTTTTACGAGAACTTTGAAGTGTCAGAAGCGAACACCGAAAACGTGCTCTTGTCAGAACTGGGTAACGGTCAGTGGGATATTCCGGTTTTGCGTAGCCTCCTCGAAGAAATCCTACCACTGAAAAAAGTGGTCAAAGATTACGAAGTGACTCATACGTTTCAAAAGATCGGCACCAGAACCATTTGCCTTAATGCCCGCCAGATTGATATCGATACCGCCCACATGATTGTCCTCGCGATGGAAGACATCACTATTCGTAAAGACCTCGAACAAAAGTTGGCGGACTACACCGCTGGACTAGAACTTATGGTCGCTAAAAGAACCAGTGAAATTGCAGAACGAGTAAAGGAACTAGAATTACTCAACCGGGTGATGGTAGGACGAGAACTAAAAATGATTGAGCTTAAAACTGAACTTGGGGCCTACAAAATCGCCAGCGCAACCAAATAACATCGTCACATGACTGGAGATACTCATCCGCCAAAAGAAAAAACCTTGCAAAGCGATTGGGACAACACCCAATCTGCTCTTTTGAACGTTCTGACTGACTATAAAGATAGTGAAAGCGCGAGCACTCGGTCCAGACGGGCAGTTTTAAATATTCTCGAAGACCTTGAAGCCGGTAACACGATCCTCAAAGAACAGACTCGTGAGATGTCCGAAGCCGCCGAGTCACTTCTGCACAAGAATGCCATAGATAAAGCTATTTTAGAGAGTATCGGTGACGGAATTATTGTGACAGATAGTAACCGCATCATAACCTTTGTCAATCAAACCTTTGAACAACTTACTGGCTGGAGCGCCAGTGAAGTTATCGGTACTGACATCGTCAGTATTCTAGCTGGAGAATCAAGCAGTGGTGTCGGGGCTGAACATCTGAAAAAAATAATTAGCGGTGTTTTAGGTGGGAAATCTCATACCAGTGACCTCAGTAAACCATTTTATAATACACGTAAAGATAAGACTACTTTTCCATCAAACTCTATTATCACACCAGTTTGGTTACACGGTGAAGTTATTGGATTGGTAAAATCATTTCGCGACATCACCCGCGAAATGGATATAGACAAAACAAAAACAGAATTTGTATCGCTCGCGTCACACCAATTGAGGACTCCCCTGTCGGCTATAAACTGGTACACCGAGATGCTCTTGTCGGGTGACGTAGGTCCAATTACCGAAGGTCAAGAAAAATATCTGACCGAAGTATACAAAGGCAACCAGCGAATGATTAGCCTCGTTAACGCCCTCCTTAATGTCACGCGCATGACGCTCGGCACTTTTGTCCTTGAGCCTGAGGAAATTGATCTCACCACCCTTATCTATAGTGTTCTCAGTGAACAAACACCGGAAAGTAGCAAGAAGGGTTTGAACATTAATACCGATTTTGCCCCACAAATGCCCCGAGTAACATCTGACGCTAAATTACTCCGGATGGTTATCCAGAACCTTATTTCTAACGCTATTAAATACACTCCCGAGGGTGGTGTGGTAGATATCTCACTCAAGCTCGACGCAGATGCATCAAATTTTGAACTCATCGTGGCCGACAGTGGTGTCGGCATTCCTAAAAATCAACAAGCACAAATTTTTAGCCGTTTGTTTCGGGCTGACAACGTACGAACAAATAACACTGAAGGTACTGGACTCGGACTGTATATCGTCAAAGCTATCGTCGATAACTCCGGCGGCCGCGTTTGGTTTGAGTCTGAAGAAAACAACGGCTCAGTCTTTCACGTCGAATTACCAACCAGCGCTAACAGTATCAGTAATCAATAAAATAATATGACAAACATTCTTAAGTCACCCAAAACAATTCTCGTTATCGAAGATGATAGCGCCCTCCTGTCAGCAATCGAAGCTAAACTCATAAGTGTAGGCTTTACCGTCTTGTCTGCGCGGAGTGTGGATACGGTGTTCACGCTCGACACCGCCACTGCGAGCAAAAGACTGTCACCAGACACTATTACGGCGACCCTAGAACACCTCGAGTCTTTAGCAAATGTAGACGCGATCTGGCTTGATCACAATCTCATTGGCCCTGATGATGGCATCGACTTTATTGTTAAATTTAAAGCCAACGGTGGCAAATGGAGTGCCATCCCGATCTTTGTTGTCTCAAACAGTGCGAACCCTGACCTCATTAAAACCTATGCTGAAATTGGCATCCACCACTATTATCTAAAAGCTGAACACCGTCTCGAACAAATTGTAGCTGATATTATCGCAGTCGTTGAGGCTCCCAAAGAAGAATCGGAGCTGGTGTAAATTAGAGTCCTATCGTCCAGACGACACCGTACACTGGGAGCAAGCTCTGCACCCGAGCATTAGCTGAGACTGAAAGGAGCGCTAGTGAAATAGTCTGACCAATTTTTGAAGCAGCGTCGCTCGAGACCACTGCCCGGGCGGTAAAGAGGCGTGATTCTTTTGGCGCCAGAGTAGTCAGGAGGGGCACATTGACCGTAGTTCCGACAAATGGTGTGCCTGACAGCATATTGCCAGATGACCCCCTCGCTGTGCCCAGCTCATCGGTCACCGTCACTCCCGTCATGGTGGAGACTGGGGCGTTACCTATTTGTCCAAATGAAAATCCAGTGATATTGGCCGGGCTCGTACCCACATTAATTACCTGAAAATACGAAACTGCGACACCGCTACCCACCTTTACGACACCCCCACTCAACAGCGGAATTCTTTGTAGCACGAGTGTTGTCAGTGGCACAAGTGGCGCTTTACCCACCGTAATTGTACTGGTAGCGAGGACCAGGGTCTGACTGCCAGTGGTATTGAGCTCAATCCGATACCTGCCATCTGGTAATGCTTTAGGCATTTTGAAGGTGAACCTGTTATTTTTAACTGACAGTGATTTGGTGGTGTAGACAGAAGTGGTCGACAGAGCATCATAGATACTTACCATCACATTTGAGACTCCTTCCGCCTGGCCAGAGAAGGTGATCTTTTCCTTGCTTTTGACGGCACTCTTAGTCGATAGGCTGCCCGAAACTACGTTAATATCAACGCTACACGTAACCCGCTCACTACCCTGACTAAAAGTATAGGCGTAGGTAATATCTCGCTTAGGAGTAACTATCTCTACACCGAGCAAGTCGATTTTTTTATTACTACCATTGACACCAGCTGAGGCATTCATGCCGTGCCATAATAAGCCCACTAAATCATCTTCAACGACTTGTAATCGTGTCTTTGATTGCGTTTCTACAATAGTGCCGTTATGAAGAAGGTACAAGCTGCACACAGGCATAGGGGTGGCTGCGCTGGCTGGCTGCAAAAAAACTAAGAACGTTCCGAGCGCTAACATCAGTATGGTTGTGACTTTAGACCGGCGGGAAAATGTTTTCATAATGATGATTGTGATGAACTAGGTTTACTAATAGTAACAGGATTTCTTGACTCGCGATTACTACTTAACGGCTGAACAATAGATGCTCAGCCGTTAAATCCTATAACGAGGAGGGCTTAGTAGCCTACAACTGAATCACCTACAATAGTGTAGTCTGCTGCTGTAGTAAGCAACATTACGCCACTGTGCTTGTGAATGTTCGGAGCAACGGCAATAGCTGTTTTCCAGTCATTGGCTGTTACTGATTTAACATCACCTTGTGCATCAACATACGCATAGGTAGCAGCGCTTGTTGTACTGGCAAGAGCCATAAAGCCAACGGCTCCGACAGCGATAAGTGCGAACATTTGAGTTGCAACTCTATTTGAAATAGTATTTGTAAACATAAATTTAAAATTAAACTAGTAGTAAGACGTCAGATACATATCACATATGCGTGTAGTTGGTATGCCTCCTTACTCTAATGCCGTTTACTGCCAGATAATATTACAAAGAAAATGGCTTGCGCCATTTTTTGCAATACTCATAGGTGGGACTATTCTGGCATCAGAACGGTATCAATCACGTGTATCACTCCATTTGTACATTCAATATCAGCTGAGGTGACTTTCGCTGTATTAATTTTTACCCCTTGCTTGGTATCAATTGCAACGGTACTCCCTTCTACAGTCGTTGCTTCAGTGAGATTCATGACATCTGCTGACATAACCTTACCTGCTACCACGTGGTATGTAAGAATGCTCTTTAACTTTTCAGGATCTGCCAGTACTGCATCCAGCACCTCAGGCGCTAATTTCTTAAACGCCTCATTGGTTGGGGCAAATACAGTAAATGGCCCTGCCCCAGACAGGGTGTCTACCAAATTTGCTGTTTTAATAGCTGTAACTAGCGTAGAGAATTGTGGATCACCTACGGCTGTGTCAATAATGTTTTTCATATTTTTACAAAGTTATAAGTAATATTGACTCATAAATAAACAAGTCAGCCTAGTTGTACCGCATTAACTAAATATTTATTACATTTTTGGCGTCAGACTTTGCTCATACAGCGTCCGCAGTTTTTCCATTCCCCGGTGTGTTTTTACAGCCACTGAGTTTTTAGTCAAACCAGTTTCGAGCGCTATTTCAGAGAGTGAGAGATCGTCGATATATCGGAGTGTCATGATTTTTTGATACGCAATCGGGAGCGACACAATAAGAGCGACAGCGGCTTTCCCATCAAGCATATCAACCGTCCGACTAAAGTCATCACTCCCTGGTTCAAAACCGCCATCAAGCAAAACATCTAGTGAGGTGCTTTTCTTTTTCCGGTATTGGTCAATAATTAAACAATTTAATACGTGGTATAAAAAAGGTTTCATCAAATCAATTTTTCCTGCTTTTACTAGATACACCCAGGTTTTTAGAAACGTATCTTGGACCAAGTCATCACAAACCATGCTGTCGCTTACGCGAAAACTGGCATGACGAAGCAGGCCCTTTTCAAAGTCAGCGTGGGCGCTCGTCATCACCAGTTGTAGCTGCAACTTTTCTTCAACCGTTAACATATAGTTATGCCGTACGAGGCGTATAAACATTACAACAAACTTCTACCCCATTACCACTGTACGCTTATATCAACATTTTGCAATCAAAACCGGCTCGCTACGGTATTACATAAGAGGAAGTTATTTATTTAAATTATTTTTATGTCTACATATAACTCAGCTAGCACAAAACCAATATACTTCGGTACACAAATTGTCTGGTTTATTTTTGGAGCAATCGAGATCTTACTCGCTCTGCGCTTTGTTATGAAATTACTCGGAGCAAACCCCCTCGCATCGTTCACTGATATTATATATTCAATCACTAGTTTACTCGTGAGTCCTTTTACTGCCGTATTTAGCACCAATTACCAGGCTGGTAGCATTTTCGAGTGGACGACTTTGCTCGCTGCTTTCATCTACGCTTTGATTGCCTACGGTATCATGAATTTATTACTGATGAGTCGGGATGTTTCTACTGTTGAAGCGGCTATTCGTTTAAATGAACAGGAATAACGTTAACTAAATTATTGTATTTACCTTAGTAATACCATACACTTATATTATTACTCAGGTAAATTATATTTATGAAAGACGTAGCCGACTGGAGGCAGAATAAAAAGTCGAGACTGGCAATTATCATTGGGCTTTTGCTCCTCGTGGTTGTTATCGGATTCTTTTTTGAGAAAACCAGACTGTTCATGATTGGGATTGGTGTAGTGTTACTTGTAGCCTTGGGGCTTGAAGCTACGAGCACTGATGTTGATTTAGGAAAATTAGTGGAAACTGGCTCCCTATCTGAATCCATGATCAAACGGGACGAGAATGGAAAAGCCCTCTACGGAGCTACCTGCGAAGAAAACGTCTACAACTGTAGCAACTTCAAAACCCAACCCGAAGCCCAAGAAGTCTACGACACCTGCACCAGCGCAGAAAATCGCGACCGTCATGGCCTCGACAAAGACGGCAACGGCCAAGCCTGCCAATCCCTCCCCGCCGGCACCTAATGCTGGGTACAGGTGACAACATTAAATCTTAGGGGTTTAACCCCTAAGATTTTTGTCTATTTGGCTGTGTTATTATTATTAGATATGGAATCAAAGAAAACTATTTATTTAGGAATGTTTATTGGGGGCTTGATTGGTGGATATGCACCGAGTTTACTGTGGGGTGCGGGGACTTTTTCGTTTAGCGCCCTCTTGGGGAACGCTATTGGGGCTATTGTTGGTATTTATATAGCTTTTAAGTTGACGCGTTAACGAGCGTCTTAAACTGACTGCTTGACGGCAGCGTATTTCGTATTGAAGTACAGCCAAAACAGAGACTACATCCGAGATATACACAGCCCCTGCCAAAGTTCCATTTTCGCCACATGCTAAAATGTTTACATATGGCACATAACACATTTGATATCGATTTTGATTTACCAGAAGTTGCGGCAAGTTCACCCACGAAACCCCGCATCCACATGGCCAGCGAATCAATGTGTGTCAGCTGCGAAGGCTAACAAAAAAACCGGTCTCAGGACCGGTTTTTTCTATCTCTTAATCAACAAATAAATTTAAATATTCACCGGAGAAACTGATATACTTGGTTATATGTCAATCATTAGAATTTTGGGCTTAGGGTATGCAGCAATGTTTTTCTTTGTGGCGTTTATGGGATACATCCCCGCCTTTGTAGATGCTGAAGGTAATTTATTTGGCCTTTTTACGCTCGATATGTACGACAATACCCTGCACGCCAGCTCGGGGTTGTGGGCACTGATAGCAGCTAGTATATCAAATCGTCAAATTATCCTTTATTTCAAGATCTTCGGCTCA
>JAYVIL010000067.1:0-9847 GCA_043770255.1 Candidatus Kaiserbacteria bacterium | reverse complement strand
TCGGAGCCATCTGTCAGATTCGAACTGACGACCTACTCATTACAAGTGAGTTGCTCTACCAACTGAGCTAAGATGGCATATTCAATTTTCTTTACTCTATCATTCCATTTCTTCGCTTTACCATGCAACTCACTTGTGACAAGTGGTTCGAAAGGGTCCCATCCCTTTCTCACCTCCACCAACTGAGCTAAGATGGCATATGTGCTTTGGTTTCTTTTTGATTACTCTAAAATTTCAAAAGCTCTGCTATTATGCCTTTTCTTGGAAAAAATGCAAACTGGTTATTATTTCGCGTTGATGGCTTTATCTTTAATCTTCTTCTTCTGCAATTCGGTTAGCTTGGTGTCGTCTTTATGGTCAGTTAAAACCTCGAGGTGTGAACGTATACCGCGCTTGCGCTCCTGTCGGATTTTACGCGCTCGATCACGGTTGTGGTGCGTCAAACGTTCGACGATATAGTAGATACCGGCCAAGGATTTTAGAGTAACTTGGAAAAAAGCGTGTAGGCTATAGTACCACGACAAAGTGATCACGTATTTAGTAATATAGACAAAAAACTGGTGAATACTGTGGGAAACAGAAAAGATAGCGTTATCGAGAGCAAAACGGACAGTTGGCAAAAATAGGCGCTTGCCCACTTTTTGCTCGCGAGAAAAAAGCCATCCAAAGAGGACCAGGAGAACAAAACTTACTCCGGCAATGATAAGTGCCAGTGGCATACGAGTGCTACTGCTTTACCGACAAACGAGAGATACGAGCGATTGAAACGTTTTCACCAAACTTCTGCACTGCACCACTGATCATTTCACCAATGGTAGTTTCTGGATTCTTGATAAAATCTTGTTCCATTAAAATCTGCTCTTTGAAGTAAGAGGCCATTTTACCTTCCAGAATCTTGGCATGCATTTCTGCTGGCTTGTCGCCAATTTCGGCAGTAAAGACTTCGGTCGCTTTCGCGATAATAGTCTCGTCAATTTCTGACTTCGAAATGTATTTGGGATTTGAAGCCGCAACATGCATCGCGATGTCCTTTGCTAGAGCTACGAACTCTTCATTTTTAGACACAAAATCAGTCTCGCACGCGAGCAGAACCAGAGCGGCTACTTCGTTAGTATTGTGGATGTATGAACCAATTGAACCAGCAGCGAGCTCACGGTCAGCTTTTTTATCAGCAGCTTCGCTACGCTTTTTCTTGAGAATAATCACTGCCTTATCCATATCACCGCCAGCCTCTTCAAGCGCTTTTTTACATTGCATGACTGAAATACCAGTTTGGTCTCGCAGTTGTTTAAGTTGTGTTGATGAAATTTCCATAGAAAATATATTAGGCGATGATAATGAACAAGATGAGGTTAATTCTTCTCTCGTCTAGAAACTACCACTAGGCAGTTGGGCGAGGGCGACGAGGGCGACTATCGGGTGATGTAGGAGTGACTCGAGGCGCTACTGGCTTTGGTACAAACTGCGCCTTCCCTTCGGCATACGCTTTTGCGAGCTCAGCGAGTACTACTGACACACTTGATTGTAGCGCATCGTTTACAAACACCGGGTGAGTAATTTTTTTAGCATCACAATCAGAACTCATGAGCGCAATCACGGGGATACGACTGTCATTAGCTTCTTGCACCGCGATAAAATCATGACGTGGGTCTACTACCACCATCAGATCAGGAATACGAGTCAAAGTTTTGATGCCCGCGAAGTTAAAATTGAGTTTGTCGATTTCTCGATTGATCATTACTCGTTCTTTTTTAGTGTACTTGCGATCAAGTTCACCAGATTCGCGTTCGTTCATGAGAGCGTCCATACGCATGATACGCTTCTTGATTTCTGACCAGTTAGTCATCATTCCACCAATCCAGCGATTAGTTACGTATGGCAATGCCAGTGACTCGGCTGTTTCTTTTACAATTCGAGAAACCTCATCCTTTGTTCCAACAAAAACAACATTTTTGCCGTTTTTAGCAGCTTCGTTTACTACCGCTGCCGCAGCAGCAATAAGTCCCGCTGATTGTTCAAGGTCAAAAATATCGTTACCGTCTTTTGAGGTAAACAAATATGGAGTCACTGTTGGGTGACGACGACTCTTTTTAAAACCGAAGTGGGCTCCAGCTGTAAAAAGACGTTCAATTAAGTTATTAGTAGTTGGTGTAGACATAAAATAGTAAATATGCTCGAAGTTACGAGAGCGTGGGCCATGGTACCATGATGGGCCTTATTCTGCAACCGCGCCTGGAGCTTCCCCGCCACTGGCTACAGCCTGCAAACTCTCGATGACATCACCTAGTTTTCCTTCCCCCACTATTCCTTCGATATTGTGCCAAGAGACCTTAATCCTATGGTCCGTAATCCGATTTTGCGGGTAATTGTAGGTTCGAATCTTCTCTGAGCGGTCACCAGTACCGATTTGGTCTTTTCGTTCGCTCGCATGAGCTTTGGCCTCAGTTTCGTTATGTAGAGACTCGAGTTTGGCAGTGAGGATACTCATGGCTTTCTCGCGATTTTTTAGCTGTGAACGTTCACTCTGACTGCGAACTTCGAGGCCCGTTGGTGTGTGTACCAGACGTACGGCCGTTTCTACTTTATTGACGTTTTGTCCACCCGCTCCGCCCGAACGCGAAAATTCCATCACAATATCAGACATGCTGATCTCAATCAGTGGTTTTTTTCGTAGTGGCAGTACGGCCACTGAGGCAGTTGAAGTGTGGATGCGACCGGCTTTTTCGGTAGCGGGAATGCGCTGTACCCGATGGACTCCGGTCTCATACCGAAAGGCAGCGTAGGCGTCTTGGTGAATAATTTCAAAGGCCGCTTCTTTATACCCACCGGCGCCAGCGGCTTGCTCATACTCACAACTGGTAAACCAGCCCTGACTCTGTGCGTACATAATGTACATTTGTGCTAATTCTTCGGCGAACAAAGCGGCTTCGTCCCCACCAGCGCCTGCACGAACTTCGAGCATCAGTCCGTACGGTAGCACTTCGTCTTCTTTGGTCACTTCAGTGATGCGGGTCATCTCTTCAAATAACGCTTTGAGCTGGGACTCAAGTTCTGCTACTTCTGCATCAGCCATTTCTTTCATATCCGCATCTTCTTCGCCCAAGGCTAGAGCGTCGGCACGTTTAAGAAGCAGTTCCGCGTACTGCCCTGCTAAATATTGTGTTTTGTGATTTTCACGAAAATCAGCAATTTCTTCTAAAGTAAAATCCATAGGTACTAGTATATAGTAAAACCAGTGACCCACTAAAGGACCCCTGGCTTTACGGTAACAAAGCTACGCTGCTTTTTTCTTTGCAACAACAGCTTTACTCGCTCGGTTTTTGAATCGTTCTACTCGTCCAGCTGTATCCATCACTTTTTCTTGACCAGTGTAAAATGGGTGTGATGCACTAGATACATCGACAAAGGCGATTGGGTACTCGAGTCCATCTGTCCATTTTTCAGTTTTTGTGGCTTCAATTGTTGAACCAATCAAAAAACGTTCTCCACTTGAGTTATCGTGGAAAATAACCGTACGGTAGTTCTTTGGGTGAATGTCAGCTTTCATATATATAAGTTAAGGTTTGTTGCCCCACACTATAGCAGAATATCGGATTATGACAAGTCAATCTAGCGCTCTTGATCTTATACCATAGCTAAGGTATATTATAGGTATTACGACGAAAAGGGTTCCGAACGGCTCATTACCTAAGGACCCCTTTTCTTTTTCCCTATTTTGTTACGGACATTTATATCTGTCAGATCTGCAAAATACTTCGCGGTTAGCTTTTTATAAAGCGAGGAGGCTCTTTTGTAATTTGGAAGCAAAATTTTTTCAAACCTGCCCTCTTCTATCAAGAAATCGACGAGCATTTTGTAATCGCCGTCACCAGAAACAAGTACTACTTTAGCGAAATCTTCTTGCTTATAGATACGTTTCATTATTGAAAAGATAATGTCAGAGTCAACATTTCCTTTCTTCACTCCAATCATTGCTGCCGTATGCTGTCTAAATACTAAAATAAAACCAGCTGATTGAATTGCCTCATAAATATGTTCGTATTCATTTTGAACATACCCAAGATAATAGTACGCTTTCTCAACAGCATACTTTTTCGCCAGATACTCACGAAAACGGGCCAGATCAATTTCCCAAGCCGGTTCAGCCGAGGCGGTCCCCATAAATAGATTTTGACCATCAACGTACGCAATATTAGTCATTACTAAAAGTATAACAGACTTAAATCCAACCAATCCCTCAAATAAAAAATTTTAAGGGGTGTCCGTCTGGGACAATGTTGGAACTTTTATTGGCATTTTTAAAACATGTTATAATTGAGTGTATGGCTGACATCTTAATGATTGTAGGATTAGTATTTGGGGCATTGGCTTTTGTAACAACGAGTGCCTCATCATTACTTAATGCCAGTGACTCAAAAAAGAAAGGAGAACAAATTACTAAACTGGAAATTGAAAAACTTCAACTTGAGCAAGCGCTATCTCCAAGATTAATTGATCAGTCGAAACTTAGTTCTGAAATTAAAACTCAAGCCGATATTCATTTCGATCTTATTACACTTCCTGAGTTTGAGACTAGAAGAACAACAGGTCAAATTAAAGTAGCTCTAGAGATGGCGGGATGGAATTTTAATAAACAAATTATTGCTAATGTTGATGATGGTCTAATGATGTTTGACGGTGTTATTGTGGAAATTAATGTAGGAGTTATTGAAACAGGCGATAATTCTAAAAAAGCGGCTGACTTGTTGGTTGCAGCCCTCATCGCTCAAGGTATTCAAGCAAGAACTCACCCCTCTAGAACCCCAATTCCTCCCAACACAATTCGGGTCAAAGTAGGTATGAAGCCAATCGATTATTTTCTCGATAAAACACCTGGTAATGTCAAAGGAAATATGTCTTTTTAAATTCATATTCAAAAAGTGTTCGCAGGGGTTTCAAAAAAGCTTTAGTACAAGGCGACAAGGAATAATGGTGCGAGCCGTACTTTTCGTACGGTGAGCATCATTACGACGCAGGCAACGCAGTAATCAAGCGTTTTTGGAAGCCCACACTATCCGCCAGATAGCACCCTGATCTGCCCCTCAAACTTCGCCTTCCGATTCATCACCCCATCGCCGTAAAACGCATTGGCAGGATTACTGGCACCTCCCCAACCGGCGTAGTACCGCAAGGCGGCCATTCTGTCAGCACTGTAACTTCCCGTGGCCCCGTTATCACGCAGTAAGAGGGCGGTCGCGAGGAATGCATCGCGATTATTAAACGGATTAGCCGCTGACCCAGTACCGTTAATCCGTCTGATGGCGTCGCTTGCTTCACTATATACCCACGTGTTGCCACTTTTAACAATTCCCCCATAGACAGCCCAGGTTGAGGGGATAAATTGTGATGGACCCATCGCTCCACCCCAACCCGTCCTAACACCACCACGCACAAGCGGACACGATACGGAGCGCGACCGCGCATCAAAGCCTAGAATATTGGCAATAGCAAGGAAGACCGGCTGATCACGATCGGGATGCATTACAGCTCGGTCTATTTTAATATCATTATAAACACAGCTACCCAGGTTAGAACCGAGGTTCGTTTCTTGCTCCAAAATAGCTAAAATCATTGCCGCCTTTACTCCCGTTTTAGTTTCTGCATATTGCGCCAACTCAACCGCCACCGGCAAGGAAATTCCGCCGCCGCCTCCGAGGAGATTAAAGAGGGCGTTACGAAGTTCGGCTGCGGTTTTTTGCTGCGCTTGGAGTAACTTACGGTACTCTGTTTCTTGTCCTTTGGTGACTGACAAAATACTTGATTTATTTTTTTCTTTAGCTTCAATTTCTTTTTTCTCTAACTCCTGAATCCGTTTCATTTCCGCTTCTGATTCTTGTTTGTTTTCAAGGAGCCCTTTTTGTTCGTAGGTATCATTTTGAATACCAGCGAGCGCCAGCATCGATTCATTTAAGGATTTTTTGATGGCGCCAAAACTAGCGACTTCGGTAAAAAATTCTGAGAAGCTTTTTTTGCTGAGCATAACTTCCACCAAAGAAAAATCATCCATCGCGGCTGACTTGCGTACCAAGTCGGCGAGCGACTGCTCTTGTTTTTTGAGTCGCTCCTCTAAGATCTGCAGCACCACTACCTTGTCACCTATCTGATCTGACAGCTGTGAAATCGCAATTGCTCTCGCTTCGATACCCAGCTTCGCTTGATTGATTTCACCTTCAATGACACTGATATCCCGTTCGAGTGATTGACGTTCACTTTTTTTAGAAGTCACCAACCGCTCTTGTACCATAATCTGCTGTTCAACCTGATTGAGCGCCGCCTCAAGCCTGGCCTTACGTTCAGCATCAGTTTCAGCTTGTACAGAAAAAGCGGGCATTAAAAGTAGCGCCACTAAAAAAACTGCAGACCCTCTGAAGTTCATCATACGTTCCAATAGTATAACAGAAAACGGAGATCTCTTGCTTCCCCGCTATACCCGGATCCATTCCAAAAAAGCTTATTTGTCAGTGCTATACTAAGGACATATGTCAGAACAATATGATTTTATCGCCGTTGGCGATATTGTGGTGGATGCTTTTATTAAATTAAACAAAGATCAAGCTGATGTGAGTACCGATATGGACACGCGGAGACAAACCCTCCATATGCCATTTGGGAGTAAACTTGAATATGACGAAGTAGACGTCCTCAATGCTGTTGGTAACTCACCAAATGCGGCGGTTTCTGCAAAACGCCTCGGTCTCAAAACAGCCCTCGTGACGTCACTTGGTCAAGATCGCAATGGAAAAGACTGTCTGGAAGCGCTGCGTACCGAAGGTGTAGAGACTGATTACGTGAAATTGTACGAAGGCAAAGCCACTAACTATCACTATGTATTGCGGTATGGTCCAGAGCGAACAATTTTGATTAAACACGAAAAGTTCCCGTACACACTACCTGATTTTGGAACTCCACCACGCTACATTTATTTCTCATCTATTGGTGAACACGGTGTACCGTTCCACCATGAGCTTGCCACCTATGTGCGCAATAACCCTACGACTAAATTAGTCTTCCAGCCGGGCAGTCTGCAAATCAAACTTGGTACCGAAGAACTAAAAGATCTCTACGCGGTCACGGAAATATTTTTCTGCAACAAAGAAGAGGCTCAAGAAATTTTAGGTACTAAAGAGCAGCACGTTCCGACCCTCATCGCCGGACTAAAGGCACTGGGTCCAAAACTACCAGTAATAACCGACGGCCCCTACGGTGCCTATGTTACTGATGAAAATGGACAATCATGGCACATGCCAATGTACCCGGACCCAAGTGATCCCGTTGACCGAACCGGGGCTGGTGACGCCTTTGCGTCTACTTTTACCGCTGCAATTGCACTCGGGAAAACTCCAGACGAAGCGCTAGCTTGGGGTCCGATCAACTCGATGTCAGTCGTGCAATACGTCGGAGCCCAAAAAGGACTCCTGTCTCGGGAGCAGCTCGAACAATTTTTAGCTGACCGACCAGCAGAGTACGTGGCCCAGGCAATAAGCTAAATTACGCCCAGTCAAAACCCCCGGCACAAACCGGGGGTTTTTCTTGTAAGAATAGTTTTCTAAGGTACAACAACTAGATTAAAAGACCTGAGTGACTGGTAGGCTACAATAGCTTTACCGGCTTCTACGATAGCCTTGGTATCAAGGCCGTAGTGTGCCAGCAGCTCATCGGGTTCACCTGATTGTCCAAATTGATCTGTCACCCCTAGACGCGTGATTTTGATGGGATGAGTACTTGAAAGCGCTTCAGCCACTGCCCCACCCAAGCCACCAGCTACTTGATGTTCTTCTACTGTAATAATCGCGTCGTGGGTTTTTGCGAGCTGTAGTAACGCTGCTTCATCGAGCGGTTTAATTGTCGCCATATGGAGCACGCTTGCGCCTATACCAGTAGCTTCTAGTTCTACAGCTGCCAACAGTGCGTTATGGGCGAGTGTTCCGGTGACGACAATGCCGACTGATTTCGCGAGGCCTTCTTTCTTTGTATAAAACAAGTCAGCTTTACCGATCACAAACGGTGAATCGTCGGTCGTCACCACCGGTGTCTCACTCCGACCAGTCCGAATGTACACGGGGCCATTATGCTTGGCAGCCACCAAAGTCGCTTTACGAGCCTCAATGGCGTCACACGGAGCAATCACGATCATATTAGGAATAAGGCGCATCAAACCAATATCTTCGAGTGCCTGGTGTGTAGCACCATCAGGACCAACTGATATGCCCGCATGCGCACCAATAATTTTGACGTTCACATTATTATAGGCAATCGTTGTTCTAATCTGTTCCCAATTACGTCCAGGGCTAAACATGGCGTATGAGGCAATAAATGGCACCTTGCCCATTGCCGCCATACCGGAGGCAACTGATGCCATATTTTGCTCAGCGATCCCCACTTGCACAAAACGTGCTGGATACGCTTCTGCAAACGGCAGCACTCGAGTTGATTCAGTTAAGTCAGCTGACAACGCCACGACTGCAGCATCACGCTTGCCAGCTTCAACCAAACCATCACCAAAACCATTACGGCTCGGGAGCTTTGTCACCTCAGGTGTTCCGACTTTTTTATCTAAATGACTGGTAAACATATTATGAAATATCATTCTTACTAATCATCCCTGCCAGCGTACGTAATTTCTCTAACGCAACTTTAGCTTGCTCAGATTTTGGCACTCTATCTTCTGGACCTTTGCCGGGAGGATTACCGTGCCATCTAAAATCACGCTCAAAGACATCTACGCCTTTTGAGGCGATGGTATGGGCGATAATCACTGAGGGTTGACCATACACTGCTTGTGCCTTACCGATAGCATCGTTCATCGCTCGTATATTATGACCATCTACTTCTTGGACATCAAAATTAAAAGATTCGAATTTTTCGGCCAGCGGCTCAAGGGGCATCACGTCCTTGGTATAACCGTCAATTTGAATACCATTGCGGTCAATAATCATGATCAGGTTATGCAGCTTTTCTTTGCCAGCCAACATGGCGGCTTCCCAGATTTGACCTTCATTTAATTCTCCATCCCCAGCTAGACAATAAAAATATTTTGATGAATACGGATTATCTATTCGTTCGGCGAGCGCCATTCCTACGGCCTGTGATAATCCTGAACCCAGCGGTCCTGATGATGTTTCCAGTCCTGGTAGAGCTTCGCGATGTGGGTGTCCCTGCAGACGTGAGCCAAATTTACGTAACGTCATCAGTTCAGCAATCTCGAAATACCCGGCGTGCGCCAACGTTGCGTAGAGAACGGGACAGATGTGTCCATTGGACAGAATCAAACGATCGCGGTCTGTCCAGTTAGGATTTTGTGGGTCATGTTGGAGTACCTCAAAATAAAGTAAGGTGAAAATATCAGCCATCCCGAGAGGGCCCGCCGTATGGCCCGATTTGGCCTCAACGAGCATTTCGATGATGCTTTGACGAATATGGTTGGCGGTGAGCTCTAAACGGGTGACGTCGGCTGATGTGAGATAGTGCATAATGAAGAAGGATATTCGTTAGTAGTATAGCAAATGTGTTTGCTATATAAAGTCACTCCCTGTTAACTTTGAAGCAATAATGCGAGATCTTGGTACGCCTCTTTTGGATTGGGAGTACTAACAATAGCTGACCCAACAATAAATCGGTGCAATCCCAAATTTTTTAGGTGCGGAAGCGTCTCTTTGTTTACACTACCGTCGATACTGATGGGCATTGTAGGATAGGCCGCCCGAAGAGATTTGATGCGATCAATCACAGAAGCATCAAACGGCTGTCCTTGTGCCCCAATGGTGGCTATACCCATCACTTGAACATACTCAGCAAATTCTAGGTAGGG
>JAYVIL010000066.1:0-9878 GCA_043770255.1 Candidatus Kaiserbacteria bacterium | reverse complement strand
GTTCGCGCAGTAGAAGAAATCCTTTATGAAAAAGACTACATCAAGTCATTTACGACTACCGCTGGTTCTGGTTCGGCTTTTACCGGTAGTACCGATGCTGGTGGTAAGTTTGCTAACATTACAGTAAGCCTCGACTCTGACCGAAAAGCATCAAGTATCGATTTAGCTACCGAACTGCGTAAAGAATTCGCTGACATCAAAGGTGGTGTTGTAAAAATAACCGAACAGCAAAATGGTCCACCTACTGGCGCCCCAATATTTATTAAACTCAGCGGTGAAAGCCTAGCTGACCTACTCTTGGTATCTGACCGAGCGGAAAAGTTGCTCAATGATATCGATGGCACCCGTGATGTAGAAGCCAGTAGTAAGAGTAATGCCACTGAATTTGTACTCACTATAGATAAGGGAAAAGCAAGTACATTAGGCGTTCCCCCGAGTGCAGTCGGCGGCATACTCCGTAGTGCCGTGTTTGGTATAGAAGCAACTACTATTAACCAAGATGGTGAAGATATCGATGTCATTGTGCGTTTAGGAGTTGATAAAAATACTCTAGATAGTTCAGCAACTCCAAAAATAACACTTGATACCCTACGTAACCTCACGGTCACCTCAATTCGTGGTGAAAATGTGCCCCTTAGTAGTATCACTTCAGAGACTCTCGCTTCAGCGAACGCCGCCATTAACCACGAAGATAAAAAACGACAAGTAACGGTCGGTGCTTTCACTAACGAAGGTGTGGTTGCCGGTGATGTAGTGACAAAATTTAAAGAACGAGCAAGCGAACTCGAAGCGCCAGCAGGTGTGGAAGTAAGTTACGGTGGTGAAGCGGAAAACGTAAATCAATCATTTACCGAAATGTTTATTGCACTTGCGGTTGGTCTACTCTTGATGCTCGCTATCTTAGTACTATCATTTAACTCAATTCGCTACTCACTCTACTTGTTGCTGGTTGTTCCCTACTCTCTCATTGGAGTATTTGCTGGACTCGCTGCTACTGGATTGGCACTGTCATTTACGTCATTGCTTGGAGTAATTGCGCTCGCCGGAGTTATCATCAACCACAATATTATTTTAATGGACTCAATGATTACTCATAAAGGTGCTAAACGCGCGGACGAATCATTAATTGACCAAGTAGCGGATGCTTCGGTATCACGCTTCCGTCCGATTATGTTGACTACGATCACGACCGTTATCGGTATGATTCCATTGTCACGTATTTCAGACTTCTGGAGCCCACTGGCGTTTGCCATTATGTTTGGGCTGACGTTTGCGATGATTCTTACCCTTGTGCTTGTACCATCTCTGTACTACCGTAACGAACAACATAAGCTGGATAAAGCGGCTGGTAAATTCAAAAATCAAACCTGGGGTCAATACTTCTACAATTACCTACCATGGTCTAAACTAAATTAAATTTACGAAATTGATTCAAAAAAACCGCCGGCATATGCCTGCGGTCTCTTTGAATCTTTGAAACTACTTTTTTAAGTAAGCCATCGTACCGTTCACCAAGCTAATTGCCAACACAATCACCGTGGCATAGCCAAGTAGAAACTGACTATAGGAAAATGCAGTGTACCACAGTGAGATAAGGGTAGTCATAATCCCCAGGGTGTACCAACTACTCGCCTGGAGAGCCGGTCCGACTGTACTAGGCATGATGCGCTTGGTCATCAAAATAGCATTAATAAACAGTACCAAAATAAGTGTTAGTTGCGGTAAGTTTAACGCTATTGGTCCCCCAGCATAATACTGAGCTACCAGGAGTAGTATAAAAGTTGCCAAAATAAGCACCATCGCTACCCGCAAAATCACATACACCACCCCCATCATTTTACGTTCACCGGGATCAATTGTGCCGTCAGCAATAGCGACAAAGAAATTGATAATAGCCAAAGTTGACGCCCCCATGCCTATAGATATCGCCGCTCCTTGCAACACCGTTCCCAAAATAATAATTATTTCCATAATTATATTGTATCAAGTTGTAAACAAGAATTTGTAGTGAGGTGTGTTTATGTAATAAGAAATTAACTTTACCGAACTGATTTGAGAGTATTTATTGAAGTTTAGGGTGAAGAATAAAACGTGCCTTGGCTACGAGGACTATTGCGTGATAAATGAAAAGCCGCCCCGAATTTCGAGGCGACCTTTGAGCCGGCATTACCGCAAGTAAATATTATCTGCGTACAAATTCAAACAGCGAAACACCTCAGGAAGAAGTTCGCGACGAATGTACCCGTGTTGTACATAGTCGTTGACCATTGCTTCAGTATAACTCTTGCTACTTCCAATCACCAGTACGGCAAGCACATCTGTTGCAAATTCTGACGTGCGGAACGAGTGAACGTCTTTCCTCATCCGAGCATGAGCCAATTCATGCGCTACCATATGTAGCATGAGGTACCGGCACATCCTCTGCATCTCAGCTTTTGACGACCGAAAGTAGACTGTGCAGTCAATTAACCGTGTAGTGAAAAGTTCGAAATTACTATGCAGTGCAGCAGGTGAAAATATTTTTGCCGAATACCCCACTCGCTTTACGAACCCTTGTGGAAGTTTAAAAACATTAGCCATCAACTGGATAGCTTCAGTTACTTCTCCCTTGTTCAATAGATCGTTGATTTTTAGCTCTTTGCTTTTGAAAGAACGCCGGAGAAGATGATATGAAACACAAAGTTTCCTTACAACGGCTTCGACGTCTCCCTTTTTCATTGTGTCGCTGTCGTCTACTGCCCCGTAAATAAGCATTTGCTATCCTATTTGTATATTGTGCTTGTTTCAATGTGTACTATACCATAAGATTGTTAAATATTCAATAGTATGGGCACTGACGGACTGACTCTGGTTGGGCAGCGAGTTATACTGATTTGCTTAGCACATAATCTAGCTAATGTCGCAGTAAACCACTTACTCATACCGAAGCCACATCATACTAGCAGTTTAAGTACACCCGCTATGTGCGCAGGCACATTGCTTAGTGTCCACAAATAAAAAATAACCATCCGTCGATAAAGATGGTTGATAATTTTGAGACCGCTGTGGTCACGAATCACTAAGTATATTTGTTCACTTCGTTCCAAATCTACTAAGTGTTCTCGACCCCGGCGCACTCGTAGCAAAGCTACATCGTTTACGCCTTCCACCACGGCCCGCATCTGCCGCAGGGCAGATGCTAAAACAAACAATCACCATTCTATTGAATGGTGATTGTTTGTTTTGCCGTGGTGGACCCTAGCGGACTTGAACCGCTCACCTCTTCCATGCCATGGAAGCGCTCTACCGGATGAGCTAAGGGCCCGGTAACGTCTATTATTGGCTTTGGCGGGGTGATTATAGCGTTAATCACAGATCAGGGCAAGAACGAGTCTCAGTGTCGCTGTGTGTGAGTTATACTTTATTCAGTTACCGTCGAAATCGGGAGTACATAATGACTACTGTAGAAGTGTATGGACTCACTGTTGCTCGCACTGGTGGGTATATGACTGCGACTTTCTCTGAGCTTCCCAATCGCCAGACTGTCACAATACCTTTTAGGCCTACCAATCTTGTTCCGGGGGATCCTCTGACCATAATCGTCACCATTCCTCCAGAACTACCCAACCGGTGCCTGCGCCAATTTGAGGGTCAAGAAGTGACCCTAGTTGGTCAATCGACTAAACTTAGTCCACTGAATAATGGTGAATAAAACGCAAAAGCCGCCGGTACAATACCGGCGGCTTACTACGAGTGTAATTTTATTTAGCTGCCTTCTTTGCTACTTTTTTGGCTACAGCGGCTTTCTTTGCCACTTTCTTTTTAACAGCGGCCTTTTTAATTGCAGGAGTGACCTTTTTTGGTTTACGAACCTTAGTAGGCACTACCGGTGCTGCAACTTCTGAACTACTTTTCTTTGTAGGTGTGGTATCTAAGTAAGCTGCAGTTTGAGTTGTGTGATGAGAAATATGTTCAAGGATTTGTTTTACTTGCGCTTCCAAACTAGCGAGTTGTTTTGAAATAACGGCAAACTCAACGGGGTGAACATTAGCAATTTGTGCTTTTGGTGTAAATGTTCGATCTGAAATCCGACCGGCCATTTCGTTTGGCGTAAACTTGTCCCGAGCACCAAAACCACTACTGTTAGTTGGGGACTCATTTTTTGCGGCAAAACAATCACGACATAACACCGGCTTCTTGCCATCTGGACGAAACGGAACTTCGCATGATTTACCACACGTAGTGCACGTAGCAGCGTAGAGGGTTACGTCTTTTTTATCGCGGTCACTACCAAAACTAGGTTTGCCACCAAACGCCGGCTTGCTACCAAAAGATGCTTTACCGCCTTCAAAACGCTTCTTTGGTGCATAGTTACCCGCATCGCTAAATGGACGTCCTCCGAGGTCGGGCTTGCGATTACGTAAACCGCCTGGTTGAAAGTTTTTCATTACCGGTATTATATCATAAAATATACATAATTCAACCCCAAATAGTACAATCTTCATCCTGATGTCTTTGCGGTTCCAAAGACGCAGCAATCAAGGTAGTAGTAAATATAACAATTACACGTTAACTCCTCCCCTCTTTGTCGAGAACAAATCGTACTACTTGAACAACGTACAATAGAATAAATAGATAGATAATTCCGTCACCAATAGGCTTCATATATTTCTCAACTACCGTATAGTCGCTGAGCACAAAGTAACCAATACTTATGAGAGCAGTATTCCAGATGAACAAACCACATAGTGAGTAAAATATAAATTTCTTAAGATTCATCCTGACACTTCCAGCTGGAATAGATATGACAGATCGTACACCCGGAATCATACGACCAAAAAATACTGCCGGTATTTCGTATTTAACGAAGAATTTAGTAGCCTTACGAAAATCTTTACCAGAGATAGCTACGTACCCACCATACTTGCGGAAGAATTTCTCAAGTTTAGCTGCTGACGCAAACCATCCCAGGGCAAACCAAAATAACGTCCCTAAAAAGGAACCAGCGCTAGCAACCAGTAATGCCAAAAAGAAACTCAGTTCGCCCTTTGCCACTGAATGACCAATAAACGGCAGTACCACCTCCGACGGAATCGGTGGAAATACATTTTCTGCAAACATCAAAACAAAGACCCCAAAGTAGCCGTTGGCCGACAAAAAATAAATAACAGCTTCAGCCATAGTTAGTACAGTATACTAGCGCTCGCATTATCTACCAAATAACAACCCCTAATGTAAAATAGCGTTATTCACTTGAATTCACCAAGTTTTAAAATAGAAACTGCGCCATACAATTGTATGGCGCAGACATTTCCTAGACTATACCCTCAAGTACCAAATTTATAAGCGCTTTGTGTCGCGCCACTACTTTTGGTGCTGCGCGAACAGCAGATTTCTTCCCGCTTTTGATTTTTTCAAACTCTCGGTGAAAGCGTGTCTCTTTTCGAAAGAGATCTATGTGTCTCTCGTCGAACTTATGCCAGGCTGCTCGTATCACTGGATTCTTGAGCAATTCGAGCACAACTCGTTCAAACCGTTCGTGATTTCCAGACCCTCGGACGTGATTGCATAACTGACAAGCAATCACGAGATTACTATTAGCGTCAGTACCACCACGAGAAATCGGTTTAATGTGTTCAAATGTTGCTGCATTCTGACTATCAGTCTCACCTGGAATAAGCTCGACAGTAAACTTACAGTAGCAGCACTTCCAATTTTGGGCCTCACACATGGCAATTTTTTTAGCTGTTTGGTAGGTGATCCTAAAGTCGAAATAACCTTAGGACATGTTTCTTTTCCTGTTTGCTATGATGCCAAGTTGCATCCTCCAAAACTATAGTATATTATGCAGTTTTATCAATACACTAACGGTATTTAGGTTGTTGCTTAACTTTCTGTCACTGCCTCGCTACACGATTTGTAAGTACGGTAGTATTTGAATCACTCAAGCAACTGTGTTAGCGCTTGACAGCGCATTCTTCCCTTTTACACTTTCGTGCTTCACATCGGTTATCTTTGGCGTGAAAATCGACGACAAGGCAGTAATAATAACAATTTGTGGGTACTAAATAGTCGTCATGCAAATTTGTATTCGCAACTTAGTTTAGCAGCTTTGCAATTTTTGCTTCAACTACGGACAATGGCTGGGAGCCCAAAATAGTATCGACTTTGACACCATTTTTAAAGATAAAACTATTTGGAGTGCCTGATATGCTGGCTTTTGTGCCGTCTGCTATATCTGCGTTAACAGCATTCTTGGCTTCTGCACCAGCTATACAAGAGGTGTACGCAGAGCTAGCTACCCCGGCACCCGTAGCAAATTCAGGTAACCTCGACATTTGTGTCTTGGCATTAACTTCTCGCGAAGCAAAGGAGGAATCCACAAATTTCCAAAAGGCAACATCGCCACCGAGTATCCCGACACATTCAGCGGCTACTGATAATTGCATTGCATTGGGATGTAGTTGTTCGAGTGGATATTGACGATACGTAGCTGACACAGTTGGATATTTAGCTAGTATGGCATTTAGCGTTCCATGAAATGTTTTACAAAATGGACATTCAAAGTCTGAAAAAGTAACGATTTGGATTTTAGCTGCAGCTGGCCCCCGAGTGTAGTCTGCGGCCGTCACGGGTGCTGGCTGTGGGTCAATATTTTTCTCCTGTGATCTTAATGCAGCCAGTTCAGCTTGGAGGATACGTAGTTGATCCAGTAATTTAATTAATAGCGTCGCTTTAGCTTCTGCTGTGACTGCGGCTGGAGTAGTTGCCATAGCAAGAGCTGGCGCTAGCGTCACAGTAAACATACAAACCACTAGCATAGTGCCAGATAAAGTTTTTTTGATATTCATGTTTACAATTATACTTCAAGCTACTTTCAAACTGTGATATTAATCCTCAGCGGTTTCACCGTCCATAATCTCGACTTACTTTGTATATTATGTGAACTTGGCAAACGTCAGTATGAGACTATGTAGTGAAATAAAAACTACTTGTTACCTTTTGCTCGGTTATGACTAATACACAACATTTCGCAGTTCTCCTTAGAAGTTTTTCCTCTTTTGCTCCATGCTGTCACATGATCTGCTTCCATTTCAGACAACTCCCACAATTTATTTTTATTTGATGTATGACCCAAAGCACAAAGTGAACAATTTGAAATCTTCTTCTTTTTTGCGCTTTTTGTTTGTGTTGCGTAAACTATTTTTTTTGTGCTGTCGTCAAAGATACGAATTTCAAGTAATTTTGAATCTTCACAATCTCCTAATACATACTCAAATATACCTTTTTTATTCATTACACCTATGTCCTCATAGAGATTTTGAACAAGTTTCGCTGTTTTACTTGCATCAAAAATTTTATCACAATGCAAAACATATAATCTTCCCCAATCTAGTCCTTTCATTTCTTTAAAATATAATGTGAACGTACTTTGTATCCATTCAATTACTGACCTAAAATGCTGCCATAATTCATCAGCATTTTCTTTTCCTTGATGATCAGCCATGTACTGTTTTATATTGTTGTTTGAAATCCAATTTAATGCTGTCTCAAGTCCTTTGCCACGACTTTGATTAGCTTCAATATCAGTGAATTTACTTCCTAGAGAATACGAAACTGAGTTGCTTTTCATAAAATAACGTTTAGCACTTGTTAACCAAGTACCAGTATAGTTTGCATTCAGCAACTCTTGAGGTGACAATGGTTCACCAACGTGGTTAATTATTGTAAACCATTCTAATTTTTCATCAGGTGTTCCAGTACAGCTGTAAATTTGCAATTTATAGTTCAAGAAAAAATCTTTTTTTTCTTGAGATAAATTACTAAAATTTTGCGGCATTCCATCAATATTTATTGAAAACTCATTATTTGCATATTGGCACAAACTGATCGTCCTTTGCTGTCCATCGATTAGTTCAAATTGACTGTCATCAATTTTAGCCCAGTACATTACATTGAGTGGAAATTCAGTATTAGGATATCCACGCATAACAGTCCGAATTACTTCATTACGTTGCTCAACTTTATATACAAACTCTCTTTGATAAGCGGGTCTAATGTTTAATTTACAGTTATAGCCCTGAACTCCTTCTTCTGCATTATCAACATATTTTTCAACTATCTCACGGAGTGTAATCGGTTTTAACTTTATTTCCATAAATTTTATTTACGTTTAATTATTATTCTTGAATATGGACAACTTGTCTTACCATTTATAGTAAATGAGATGTCAGTTCTGCCTCTGTAATTTTTGGCTACACCAATTTCCTTTCCGAGATTACCAGTAGGTATCCCTATTAGTTCAAATTGCTCAGGATTGAAGTTTTCCAAAAATGTATCAGGTACACCCATTAACCCGTAATAATCTTCTGGAATGTCTGAAATTTTACCAATTTCAATAGCATCCAAGTTATCATATTTTATATAGGTGGCTGGTGAGTATTTTTTATACATAATCATATGATCGTGACGCTTAGTAACGTCAAGATTTGTAAACCAGGTAATTGCAGGCACTTTGCCTATTTTTTTTCCATCTTCAATTCTATCCCATCTTTCATAATGGTCAGGCATCACAAACTCACAAGTTCGATTAAACCCATAACCTGTCCATATTTTATTTGACTTGATCAATTTAAATATGTCTTTTTTATGTAAAGAATTCATATTGCCCATTACAATAAATTTTTTCTTATGTGTGACAAGCAGAGATAGGTATTCAAGGAATAAAGAGAACGGAGGGTTTGTAACAATAATATCTGCCTGCTCAAGCAAACTTAAACTCTCGGCACTTCTAAAGTCACCATCTTCAGCAAGTAATTTTAAAGAATTACCGTCGTTTTTCAATAAATACTCTACATCAGCTAGATTAGTGCTGCCGTTTCCATCTGAATCTGAGACTTCCGTAATCTCAATCTTATATGCATGTTTTGTACTTTTTTTAACATTTGGTATCAGGGGTGGTTCAATATCACGTATTGCTAATTGCGAACCAGCTATGGGACTAGGGTCATAACAAGTCGCAATTAGTTTTTTAAGACCTAGTTGGTTAAAATTCATAGCAAAATACTTAAAAAAGTTACTCTCAAATGGATCATCACAATTACAAAAAACGACCTTGCCACGGAGCTGACTCGTGTAGTGTTTAAGTTCATTTTCGATATCAACAAGTTGAGTATAGAACTCATCATTTTTTGCCTTTTTAGCAGATCCTAAACTTTTATTTGCCATAATTACAGATTAACATTTAAATTTTAATGTCTCAATCTATAGTTAATGATTGCCAAATTACATAGCCTGTTGCAAGATTCTGCAAAACAAGTAGTGGAATACCAACCTGAAAGTACCATTTAAGGGTTTTGTGGCGAAGGGAGAACATGGCGGTGTAGATGCCGATACTGCCGCCGGCAACGGCCAGGAAGAACAATATGCCCTCAGGGATGCGGTCTGGGTTGCCAGACGCGATGGATTTACGTTTGTCGTTTGCCATTACTAAGAAAGCGCAGACGTTTATGGCGGCTAATATAGCGAGTAAGATTTGTGTAAGAGGCATGAATATGTTTTATATTAAGTATGATTTTGAGTAGCATAGCACGTGTAAAAATACGGTATTTGATCAATAAATTTATTGACAAGTCAGTATTTTAATGCTATTATAGTAAATAATCAGAAAACGGAGAATCCGATGTCCAATGACATTATTGCGTTGTTTCAGCTGTTCCTTTTCGCCTACATTCTCTCGCTTGGTTTCGGGATGGTGACTGGTGGTCCACGCGGAGTGAGGACCGTTCACCGCTTCTGGGTGAAGCTCCTGTTCGGTACCATCAAGTGGGGCAGTCGCACGATTGGCGACTTGTTCCACTGGATGGGACGCAAACCAAAGAAAAAACCGTGACGAAGGG
>JAYVIL010000065.1:0-3550 GCA_043770255.1 Candidatus Kaiserbacteria bacterium | reverse complement strand
CTATCATATTTGGACTAGCTGCCTGGCTCCTCATGTCTGCTATGGCGACGGCTACTGCCTGGACCCATTACTACCTTGACCTCTGGGTGATTACTGACAGACGAATTATCGTGATTGATCAGATTGGATTTTTTAATCGTAAAGTAAGTAACTTCAGACTAGAACGATTACAGGATATCAAGGTCTCAATCCGTGGCTTCATCCCAACTCTCCTCAACTACGGCACCGTAAGAGCACAGACAGCCAGTGCCGCCGAAAGCAACTTCGAAAGCCGCTTCCTACCTGACCCCCGTGAACTGCAGTCCCTCATCCAAACCGCCATGGATACCCGCTTGCAAACCCTCGGGAATAACGTCCCGCTCGCTGATTAATCTTAGGGGTTAAACCCCTAAGATTAGCAACTTAACTGTCTAAAAATTAGGGGTCAGACCCCTAATTTTCTTAAGTGGTGACTTGCCTTTTGGGTACTCGTCACATACAATCAACCATTATGACTGACAAAATTCAACCTACAGACTCATACAAGGGAGTGCGCGACTTCTACCCACAAGATATGGCGGTGCAACGGTATATTTTTGATGTTTGGAGTCAAACGGCTGAGAGTTTTGGGTTTGAACGCTACGACGCCTCGGTCCTCGAACCATCTGATTTATATAAAGCCAAAGGAGCTGAAAACGAAGAAATGGTGAACGAACAGACGTATACGTTCATCGACCGTGGCGACCGCGAAGTGACTCTACGACCAGAAATGACTCCGACCGTTGCGCGGATGGTTGCTGGAAAGCGACGCGAACTTTCATTCCCCATTCGCTGGTACTCTATTCCCAATCTATTTCGTTACGAACGCCCCCAACGTGGTCGCCTCCGCGAACACTGGCAATTAAACTGCGATATTTTTGGCGCTACTGACTATACGGCCGATGTAGAAATAATCGCTCTCGCTTCACAGCTCATTCTCAACTTTGGTGCCGACCCATCACTATTTGAAATTCGCATCAATGACCGTACAGAAATGCGTACTAAATATGCTAGCTTTGGCGTAACAGATAGCGCAGTGCAAGACCGTATCACAAGATTAAATGACCGTTTTTATAAAATCTCAGCTACTGAATATAAAATTGCTTTGAGAGAAATTGTCGACAATGGTAACGCCGTTGAAGAAATTTATACATTCGTATCTGGTGGGGATACTACGGACACTAACAGAGTTGTTGCCGGTCTCAAGGAACTTGGAATTACCAATGTAAAAATCGACCGGTCTATTGCTCGTGGTTTCAACTACTACACGGGAACGATATTCGAAATCTTTGATGTCTCAGGTGAAAACAACCGAGCAATGCTCGGTGGTGGTCGTTATGACAACCTAACGGAGATGTTTGGTGGTGAAGCAATTTCGGGAATTGGCTTTGGGATGGGAGATGTTACGATGCGTGATTTTCTCGAGACTCATGATTTGATGACCGCGAATATCACTGCCCCTGACCTCATGGTCACCCCCATGGATCCGGCGCAAAATCTGGTAGCACAAAAAATCGCCATGCGATTTCGTGAGACGGCGGGACTATCAGTCGCCACCGACATCAGCGCCAAAAAGCTCGGTAAAAAAATCGGCGACGCAAGCGAGAAACTCGTGAACTATGTTTTAGTTATTGGGGAAAACGAAATCAAAGAAAATTCCTACACCCTGAAAAACCTTAATGAAGAAATGGAAGTTAAAGGCACTATCGAACACATCCTCAAACAATTTACTGACGGCGTTATCTAAAAAACTCCAAGCTTCTGATACGCACCTCAGAATGCTCCAGGTACGAGGCAGGCAAACAAAATAATTGGAGACGTACTTTTTGTAGGGCGTAGATTATTTTCGTGAAGCCTAACGAAGTAGATGGAGTATTATCAGGTGTGTTTGTGATATAATGCCGTTTACTTTATATGCGTTATATAATCTTTGACTTGGAAACCCAGAATATTTTTCAAGAGGTTGGGAGTAGTGATCCGGCAGCCTTGGATATCTCGGTCGGGTCTTTTTATGACAGTGCTACAGACAAGTATCTGACGCTGAGTGTTGATGAAATTGAAAAAGCCTGGCCTTTGCTCGAGCAAGCGGACGCACTCGTTGGGTACAACAGTAACCATTTTGATATTCCCCTTTTAAATAAATACTATCCTGGCGATTTAACACAGATTAAAAGTATTGATATTTTAGAGTCTATTCGTGCTTCGCTCGGCCGCCGGCTGCGTCTTGACAGTATTGCTGAAGCGACGATTGGAGCCAAAAAATCAGCTAACGGACTCCAAGCAGTGCGCTGGTGGAAAGAAGGTAAAATCGACGAGATCAAAAAATACTGCGAACAAGACGTAAAAGTAACCAAAAAAGTGTTTGACTACGCCATGCAAAACGGCCATGTAAAATTCAAAGACGGTAGCAGAAAACGCGAAATCCCTCTCGATATCTCAACTTGGATGATCAAAGAAGACACCGCCATGACCCACTCCCTTTTGTTTTAAGTTGACTTTTTTATAAAATTGTGCTATTATATTAAATAGGACGGTATCGGATTTACCGAGCCCAAAGATGGAGACAAGTATGATCCGTTTGATACTTTTGACACTCGCCTGCACCACCGCGACTGCTTTCGCAGATGAGGTGAGACTCAACTGCCCTGCCGGTCAAAGCACCCAAATGGTCGAGTACCGTGGAGGACACATCCCCATCTGCATTGCAGATGGATGGGACCCAATCGAGTTCATCTTTGAACAAGGCCTGGCTGCGGCAAAAGCGCACAAGCCTGCCTGCCCGATTGGACTTCGGGTGGGAGAAGTGGGCATCGATTCAGGACACTACACTTTATCCTGTGTTCAAGATGTGGATGTCGAAATCCTGCCCTGAGCAGAATTCAAATTGAAAAGCCGCCTGGGCAACTGGGCGGTTTTGTTTTATTAAGATCTAAATATATTTAAAGCACTCTGATCTAAACGTTTTAAATTGCTTTAGATACAAGGCGCATGAGTTAAATAAGCTGAGCCGTACTTTTTGTACGGTGAAGATTATTTAGCGAAATGTAACGCAGTAGATGAAGTAATTTTAAACGTTTTAGGCCACTAAGACTGTGTAGGCTACGAATAATGCCAGTAGTAGCCGATACCAAATAAAAGGCCACAAAGTATTCCGCCGCACAAATTGGAGTAAAAAATGAATTGCGAGCAGTCCGGTCCAAAACGCAACGAACGAACCTACAAGCAGCGCCCCCCATGAGACATCGCCACCGATCTGAATCAGGTCAATTAATTTTTTTGCGCCCGCTCCAAGGAGTATCGGGATGGCCAGCAAAAATGAAAAACGAGCAGCTTCACTGCGGGTTAAACCCAAGAGCATACCGCCAGCAATAGAAGCACCTGAGCGTGACATTCCGGGTACCAAGGCGAGGCACTGGAAGAGACCGATCTTTAATCCTTTCTTTACGGTCATTTCATTTTGCGGGACAGTTTTTGAATACACCCATTCAGCGTAAATGAACAAAAATGAACCTGCGACCAAAACACCAGCCAC
>JAYVIL010000064.1:0-10095 GCA_043770255.1 Candidatus Kaiserbacteria bacterium | reverse complement strand
TAAAAATAGTGTGATTTATAATTAAATCATTAAAATTCTTTACACTAAAGAATACCGCTAAGAGTCCTGCTCCAACTGAAAATAAAAACTGAGAAAACGTCAGCGCACGCTCTTCAATAGCGGAAGCCCATTCTGAGTTTTTTTCAAGAAGCTTTAAACTTGCATCAGATAAGTTTGTATGAAAATCTTGTAAAATTTTTCTTTCTTGATTTTCTTCCATAATTTTATGATCTTTGTGCTTGCACGAGTTGATGAGATACAGGGAATTTCTCTCATTACATGAGCAGTATAGGTTGTCTAGTATTGTATTCCTTTCAGTCATACAATACTAGACAACCTTTCCGAATCTGCGCCACGCTTTTTTCAAAAAGCTGCGCCTGTATCCCCGCTCACAACAAAAAACACCCTCATGGGTGTTTTTTGTTGTGAGCGGGCCGTCTGGGGCGATGTTAGAACTTTTTTAAAAGAAAATGCCGCTCTCTAGTGCTGGAGTGACTCATTGTGCTTCATTATATTTACAGTAGACATAACTTACTGAAGTGATAGACTCGGTTTATAAAAGGATAGAGGGTGAAGGGTACGGCCTCTCAAATGCAAACAAAAACTACTTCAAGTTGGAATGATAAAATTTTTAATGACACCGCAGCAGTGGACTTTTTGCGTAGCCATAGACTGGGAGTACTTGCAACTTCCTCCCACGAAGACAATTCTCCTCAAACAGCTTTGGTTTACTACGTACTTGATAAAGAACTCAATATATTTATTCTTACTTCAAGAGAAAGCCGGAAGTGCAATAACATCATCAAAAATAATAAAGTCTCATTTTTAATAGGCCAAGAAGTGGATCCGATTGTCCTACAATTAGAAGGTATAGCCTCAGTTGTTACAGATACAAAGATAAAGTTTGAGGTTGCAAAACTATTGGCAGTTGCAGCAAATGCAAACCCTAAATCTCTATCATTTCCTCCGCAATTTTATATTGCTGGCAAAAATGAAATTATAATGATATCTGTGAAGGAGCTAAAGTATTCTAACTTTACGCATCGGTAGTAAATTGCTTTTCTTTCTGAAGGACGGACCTTCAGAAAGAAAAGTAGTTGGTTTAACTACGTCAGCATCTGCACGACGATAACAATGAGCGCTATAACGAGCAGTGTATGGATCAAATTTCCGCCAAAATTAAAACTAAATCCGAGCAGCCACAGCACAACGAGTATAACGGCTAGTGTCCAAAGCATACATTTTTACCTCTATAAGTCTAATAAAACAGCGACAATTACTCTGAATCTTTTTCTTGGTGCTCTTCTGCTTCAACTACATGTTCTTCTGCGGCCGCAACGTGTGCATCAGAAGCTGTTTCATGCATTTCCGCTGTATCACGTTCACTTTCCTCTGCAGCAGTGTCCGCTTCCTCGGCTTCGATATCCTTTGATGGTACGTCTAACATAATTTAAAGATTATAAGTAAATAAATCGTCCTACTATCTACACAGCCGTTGCATCAGGAGAATGATTGCAAATCTCTCCGGGGAATCAAAATTTTATTTTCTACTGACCTTATAGACTGCCCCCGCTCGATCATCGGAAACATAAACGACTCCATCAGGCTCAACCAACAATCCTACCGGTCTACCGAGAGCTTCTCCCGTTTTTTGACCGTCAGTTAAAAAACCAGTCAAGAAATCGATAGCTTCACTTTCAGCGTTTCTGTCTTTTTCTTTGGAAAGTTCAATGCGTACTACCTTATATCCTGTTGGTACATCTCTATTCCACGATCCATGATAGGCAACCAATACATCCCTGGCCATATAATCTGGCCAGCCCTCTTCAGGAATAAACGCAAGACCCAACGCAGCAGAATGAGCTTGTAAATCAATATGTGATGGGGTGGCTGATTCACAAATCCCAGGCTCCTTGGCGTCACTAAAATCTGAATCAAACACATTTTTTCCATAACAATCCGGCCACCCATAATGCTTTCCAAACTCAACAATGTTTATCTCGTCCGGTGGGATATTGTTTCCAATAACATCTCGGCCGTTTTCAGTTGCCCAGATTGCATTTGTTATCGGATCAATCGCCAAGAAGACGGAGTTGCGCAGGCCTGACGCGAAGACTGTTTGCACGTTAGTCTTGAGGTTATGTGACAAGACGGTGGCTCTGCGCGAATCATTTTCGGTACAGACATTGCAAGAACTGCCCACACTAATGAGCAACTCTACACCATTCGGGTGCATTATAAGCGTGCGGGTAAAATGACCACCGTCACTAGGAAACTCCAACAGTCTTTGTTTATTAGAAACGCTAAAGGTTTCGGCGTTGTAGGTATAAGATGTGAGGCTTCCGGTTTCGGCCACAAATAATGTGCAGTCTTTTCCTATTGTCTCTTGTTCACTTTCACACCGCACGAGGATTCCGTGCGGTCTATCAAGACCCTCAACTATGACCTTGGTCGAATCAGCCTCCCCATTATTGTCTTTATCGGGTAACGCGACAACCTTTCCTTCTTTTGTAAGTGACACCAGTAGATTTTCGTCTTGGTCGCGAATCAACACTCGGGCGCCTGGCGTGTCTCGAGAGAAAATTGTAGTAACGAACCCATCCGTTGTCTGCACAGGTGCCTCGTTGCCCTCAGGCAAAGGGGGTGGGGCTTCAGTTTTAGTGACCAGTTTAACAAGAAATTCTGGGGGGTTTTCTTTGAGATAGACATACCCGTAGTAACCACCTAAACAAACAATACCGAGGACGATGAAAGTGTAGAGATATCTCATTAAATTATTATGTCAATTTCAAAAAGATCAATCTGCAGACTACAGCGATTTCTGATTCTTTCGACATGTTCTATAGTGCCGTTTAAAAATACTAATAATTACAAGCCGGAGCTGTAAATATTGCTTAGCTGGCTGTCCGGGACGTTGTTAGAACTTTTTTACAGATTGGCTAGTTATATTCAATGGACGTTCAAACAAGTGAAAGGACACCAGGATGACTACCTCTACCCCAGAAAAGCTCTACATTTTGAATGTGAAAGTCACGTATGAGCATGGCTCAATGCGAGATACAGGCACTTACGAATATCGAGTGCTCCTCCCGTCGGTCGACGACGTTGACGCAATCACTTTCAGTGAAGCGCTGGTGATAAGGTATCACGAATACCACAAATGTCGCCAAGACTATGGACTCAAGGCAGAATTGACCCATAAGGGCACTGATCTCCAAACTCGAGATCTGCCTGAACGATCAGTCAATACTTGGTCGCTTACCAAATAAACCCCACTACGGAAATCCCTCCGCTTGGTGGGTTTTCTGTTTTTATCGAGCTTCGCCTAGCGACCTTCGCCCAGGACTCTCCTAGGCAGCACCGAATACACGAGACGCATGTATCCCATCTCATTAAATTAGTGTATTTTATTGACTATCGAACGAACGTTCGATAGAATACACCAATGTCTACTCAAGAACGATTTAATAAAATCTACCGCTTTACCCAACTTCGTGGTCGTACTCCATCGTATGAGGAGGTGTGCAAAATGTTTGACTATCGTTCAAAAAGCTCAGCTCACTATCTGGTTAAAAAACTTATTAAAGAAGGTTATATTGCCGAATCTGATAACGGCTCAATTCAACTCCTCAAGTGGGCCGACACACCTATCCCCTTCCTGGGTTCAATGCACGCAGGCAAGACAGTTGGGTTCCCTAGCCCTTCTGAAGAAGAAACTGCTGAAGTTATGACCCTGTCTGAACTACTCACGGTAAATCTCCATTCGGCTAAACTGTTTCGGGTTCAAGGCGACAGTATGATTGACGCTGGTATTTATGAAAATGATATTTTGCTCGTCGAATCAACTGACAAATGGAAGGTCGGTGATATTGTCATTGCAGAAATAGATGGCGAAGAAACGGTAAAATATATCTATAAAGATAAGGATGGCAAACCCTATCTAAAACCAGCCAACAGTGAAATGAAAATAATGAAACCTGAAGAATATTTGAAGGTAAAGGCGGTGGTGAAAAATGTCATTAAATCATATGGACGCTGAACTACGGTGTGTCGCCACGAGTAGTTTTCCGAAAGCTATTCTTCACGTTGATATGGATAGTTTCTTTGCGTCTTGCGAGCAACAGCGTGACCCCAGACTTCGTGGGGTCCCCGTCTGTATCGGGCAAGAACGAGGGATTGCGACCGCGATGAGCATTGAAGCCAAGAATGCCGGTGTGACCCGTGGTATGCGCTTAGCCGATATTAAGAAAGTTTGTCCGGAATGTATCATCCTCCCCTCAGACTACGAAACCTTTGGTTTATATTCACTACGCTTGTTTGAAATTGTTAGGCAATACTCGCTGGATGTAGAAGAATATTCTATCGATGAAGCGTTTGCTGACATCACCGGCATGCGACGGTCTCTCCGTATGACCTATGAAGAAATTATCACTCAAATTAAGCATGAGGTTGATACTAAAATGGGTACCATCTGCTCGATTGGATTAGCCCCTACCAAAACCCTAGCTAAGATAGCTTCAAAATGGCAAAAACCAAACGGATTAACCATTATTTCGGGCAAGCGAGCCCAGTATTATTTAAAGGAAGTACCGATTGGCAAAGTTTGGGGTATTGGTCCCAAGACAGAACAATTTCTTACAAGCAAAGGCATTCACACTGCTCTGCAATTTGCGTACCAGCGAGAGGAGTGGGTCAAGGAATATCTCACGAAACCACATTACGAAACCTGGCGTGAACTGCGCGGCCAGGCCATGAAAGCCCTCCAGACTGAGCCAATTGATGAATACCACAACATAAGTAAAACCAAAACCTTTACACCAGCCTCTAATAACCGGACGGAGGTGTTTTCACGATTGTGCAAAAATATTGAGAATGCGTGCCGGAAAGCCAGACGGTACGGCTTTGTGAGTAAACATATTTCTTTTGGCATCAAAACGCAGAATTTCATCTTCTATGGGCACGAATTGAAACTTCAATATCCGACCGCAGATCCAATTACTTTTATTAAATATATTGAACCGATTTTTAACGAAATATTTTCCGCTAACCTCACCTACCGAACGACGAGCTTTAGCCTGCATGGACTCTCCACGGATGTTGGGCAATTAGATCTCTTTGGCAATCAATTAGTAGAAGCCAAGCGCAGCGAGATCTATGGCGTGATTGATAACATTTCTGCCCTGTACGGAAAACACACGGTACACCTGGGAATCAGTGATCAGGCGATTCATAAAAATGAACACCTCAGCGCCCGGAGTGAATCAGCCTGGCGAAAGAAGCCAGAAAACTGGCTACCAGGCGAGACAGCCAGACGAAGAGTTAATATCCCCTATTGTGGGTACGTTAAATAAGCTTGTGCCTCTTTCTACCAAAGACAGAGTCGGATATACTATGCCCCTCATGAAATGCCTTACCGGAAGAAATTTTGTCTTTGTGGATGTCGAGACGACCGGCGCTAGCGCTGTGTCTGGTCAAGTTATCGAAATAGGCATCATCAGAGTGGAAGACGGAAAAGTTGTGCGTAGCTTTGAAACCTTACTGCGTCCCTCCCGTTCAATCAGCAACTTAATCACGCAAATAACTGGAATCACCAATGCTGATCTGGTTGGCAAGCCGACGTTTGATGAGGTGGCCCTTGAAGTCCAAGAACTAATGTCAGATGCAATTTTTGTAGCCCACAATGCCAGATTTGATCATGGATTTTTAAAAAATGAATTTAAACGGATTGGTATCAATTGGACCGCGAAAACTCTTTGCACCGTAAAAGTTTCTCGAGCACTATTCCCAACGCAAAAGAGTCATAGTTTACAGAACATCATTACCATTCATGAATTAACCGTCTCCGCCCGACACAGAGCACTGGAGGATGCTCGAGCGATGATGTTGTTCCTTGCAGCGGCCGAACGGAAACTAGGTTCAGAATTAATAACGCAGGCTATTGATATAGCGTTAGGCAATCACATCTTGCCACCGAATATCGACCCCCAGATTATTGCCAAACTTCCCCACTCACCGGGCGTCTATATGTTCTACGACAAAGACGATAATTTGCTCTACATAGGCAAAAGTGTCGACATAAAAAAGCGCGTCCGCTCACACTTTAGCCAATCGCACACCAGCAGTAAGGAAGCCGCTATTACAAGTAACGTACATTACATTGATCACGAAGTAACGTCGGGTGAACTATCAGCACTCTTACGAGAATCAGCATTAATCAAAGAACTTTCGCCCATCCACAACCGCAGGCTTCGCTCAACGTCTGAGCTGGCCGTTTTCAAGTCGAAGCGAGATGAAAAAACGGGCTACCTGACGGGTTCACTGTTCTACCAAAAGACGTTAGATATTATTAACGTACGTAATATCGAAGGTCTGTTCCGTACCATCTATTCAGGCAAAGCCGTTATCTTAAAAGCTATCGAGGAATTCCAACTGTGTCCCAAGCTGCTAGGCTTTGAAAAAGGCACACGTGGTCCCTGTTTCCAATATCAATTGGGAAAGTGTCAGGGAGCATGTGCGAACAAAGAAGATGCAGCAACCTACAATGAGCGGTTTTCCAAAGCGTTTGAAAAAATTCGCTTACGAGCCTGGCCTTTTAAGGGAGCGATTATACTCCCTGAGGATCCTGACGCTTTGGAAGGTTCAGCGTTCTTAATAGATCAGTGGCGTATTCTTAAGAAAATTGACTACACACAAGAAGGACAGTCAGAAACCGAATTCGATAACCCTTTTGACTACGACACGTATCGCATTTTAAGTAAGCACCTATTAAAGAAGAGGAATCGGATCGATACAGAAAACACCGTCGATTTAGCAACGGCTTAGGTTTCAACTATTATTTAAATTTATTAAGCATCTCGTGTGTAGTACGAGTTGGCTGCCTGCATGGGAAGATGTTGGAACTGTTTACTTCAAAGTTGCGCCTACAAACCCTGTCATAGTTACGGTATAACCTCTGCCATTTACTATTATGACTCCATTCTGTCCTTTTCCAGGCATACGAGTGACCTCGAACGTCTTTTTATTTACCGAGTAGACAATATCACCATTTATATAAAAGTTGTTTTTATCAAACGCAAAATCAAAATCTTCTTCAACTTTAATATTAGGCAGCAAAACTTGCGCAATTTCTCTGGAAATAGCCTCAAGTGGTATGAGACTGCTAGAATCAGCAAGCGGCATTATATTATTTTGATAACACACGTTTTTTGTATTGGGTTCGACATAATATGGAAAGCTATATAGCGAACCTTGATTACATTTTTTTACCTCAGCCACAACTTCCTTATTATTGATAACAACCTTTGTGGTAGCAACTACTTTTCCCTTCTTGGTATATTTTGCTGTATAGGTACCCTCTTTTTTGTATACATGATCAACCACTCCCTTGCAATCAGCTTTTACTGACTTTCCGTCTCCAAACGAGATTTTATAATCTAGCATCATTGAAGTACAGGCTGCAGGAGCTTGATACATGAATGTTACTCCGTATTTATTAATCTTTTCATCAACATTATTAGTTTGTCGTTTATATGTTAACGACGACACTTGATTAGTGGAGGTCGTATTAGAAATGAGAGCCAATTGAGCTTGTAATTCTATAATTAACTTCTGCAAAACTTCTAATTGAGCAACATTGTTTGAACTTGTTGCAGCCTCGACTGAATGTAGCATAAGTGTACTCATCGTTATCATCCCGATAAGTAATATGCCGATAATATTTTTCATATATAAAGATTATACAATACACCATGTCTCATATTTGAGTTTATTGATGATATATAATTCTTATTTAGCATTTATGAGTGCGGGCGTGGATGTGTTCTAAATATGCCTCTTAAGATATTTTGACTGTCGTACGGAATAATTTTTATCTTTGGTGCCATTTACCATATTCAATCTTTTTTTTAATACCATTTTGATTCCGCTTCTTATTCACTGCCAATTTCGATAAGGAATCACCGCTTGCGCTTTAATATTGGCGCGAAAATTAAAATTGCCCTTCTGATCGGGAGTGCTCTGATTCCATTGCCTGGAATAATATCTGTAATTAATCGAGCAAATCAACACCCCTACTATTGGGATGTGGTTCAAAAAGGGAGTGATATGTCGTATTTAACTTTTATAAAGAATGGCGTATTTGGTATACGTGCGTATATTTAGTATTTTTGATAGGAGTTTACCTATTCATAAAATTATACGAACGCAGAGTTTAAAACTGGTCATCCGGGACGATATTGGAACTTTAATGAAAAGAAATGACACCCATTGCAATTAGCAATAAGTGTCAAGTAAAACCTTCAATATCCTGGTTAGAGCGAGCGCTATTGCACGCATAACAGGCAATTACCAAGTTGTCTGGATGATCATCCCCATTCTTACTTTTTGGGACTACATGCTCGAGAGTTGATTGCTGATAAAATGTATCCGAAAATCGAATACCACAATAGCAACACCGCCAATTCTGAGCTTCAGACAAAGCATTGAGCAGTAAATTGCCCAGCTCCATACCTCGCCAGTTTATGTCGCCATTTCTATCGAGTCTGACATGATTTAAACTCCAGGCGACTTCAAAAGATAGCTCACCTTCAGCCATATCAGGAAAGACACGCTTAATCGCTGCAGTTATAGCAGCAACTTGTTTATTTGAGAGAGACATTAACCCACTCCTTTCCACTATCTTTATACACTATTTTAGTTATATTGTCAAGTTTTTTGCTGGCTACCTGTAATGATGTTAGAACTTTATATAGTCAGTAATCCGCTTAGCTTTAACTTGCACCTTCTGCGTTAGAATTTTGGCATAGTCCAATTAAGAATGTTCCAAGCTACCGTTTATTCATAGTGATACACTTTCCAAACATCAGTCCATACAGTATTGTCTGATTCCTTTGACTCAACAAACTGGTTTTTTGGATCCACAACAACCTTGAGCTTATACTCACCAGGCCATTGTTCATTCATACCTGCTGGAACAACGACTGCAAACGGAGTAGTCCCATTTTTGGGAGAAATCGTAAGGTGTTTTGAAACTGAATATTCTGTTTTTTCCCAGGTTCCTGTGCCTCCCGCTTCAGTAGCTAATTTTTCATACAAATACATATCAACCCGCACCAAACTTGGTCCGCTAGTTTGTATATTCTCCGCTGCTACATGCACCGTTACTTCTTGCTGTGGAACCATGTCATCTATATACCACTGAAAAACGCTTTCTCCGATGGTTGTTGAGTATACGGACAGATTTTCAAACTTATTGGTGTTATTCTGTACCCCGTTGGTTCCAATGATAGTCTTCGGTGTCGGTACTGTATCCTCTATAAAAAGAAGCCAGACGCCAGCACTCCATCCGACAATACCTGAGTCATATTTAAGCTTCCACCAAGAATGTCCACCTGAGTCTACCGGACCATCAAGTACAGTACCGTATGTGTGCGGTGGCTGCGTACCAATTTGGACAGCATTAAGGCTAGGAAGACTTCTCACTCTCACTGGTTCCGTAGTAACCATTTTGCGCCCGACTAAGTGCAGGAACTCGTCACGAGCCTGCCGACTTGGAGCATCTTGAAGTTGTGCTAATTGGGCCTGCAAAGTCATTAAAACTCCCATTAACTGCTGTATTTGAAATTGCAATTCAGCAGTACTTTTTACCTGTGCGTTTGCGGGCATCGCTATACTAAGCGAATAGGCTAATAAGACTGCAGTGGCTATTAAGGTAATGCAAAGTTTTTTAGTATTTCTTAAAAGTCTTGAACTCATTTTAAATATAGTTTATTGCTAATCATTAATTCACCTCTCAAACATCGTGGAAGTAGTAAAAGGGTACTCTAATTATACCAGTCTCTGCGGGCTATAAGAACTTTCCAGGGGACAGCAAAAGCTGCACCTAGGAGAGTCCTAGGTGCAGCTTAATAGTTGCGGTATGGGACGATGTTAGAACTTTTTTAGCATGCTGTTTTAAGCAATGACTTCTGTCCCTTTTAAATACAATACCTCATTCGGTGTTTTCCCGCCAAGACCACAATGTTCCAAATCGTTATAATACTCATTCCAGACACGAATTTTCTTTTCTAAATCACCGATTGAACGGAAACGATTCCT
>JAYVIL010000063.1:0-10162 GCA_043770255.1 Candidatus Kaiserbacteria bacterium | reverse complement strand
ACTACTTCGACGGGGGACTTCGTCTCGTTCTCTAATAAGGTTCGAGCTAATGAGTACTGTGAGCGGAATGGAGGGAATTGTTTTGCAGCAGCTGATGTGAATGCGGTTATAACAGCAGGCACTACAGTTCCGCCCGCCAGTGCATTTTTTAGTTTTTTTGCTAATCCAAACTCAAGTAGGCCAATTACGGTCACCGTCCCGTCATCACCAGTTGATCGAATTTTAGTAGTTGAAGCCTCTAATCATTCAGGTGGTGTAAGTGTATCAGGGGCAACATATTTTGTAGGAGGGGGTCAAAATGCAGGTGGAGTAGGTTATATTGCAGCCGGAGCGGTGGTCACTGTAGTAGCTAGCGGCCGTAGCACTTATCCATCATTAAGCTTCCACACATTTCCCGCCCGATAGTCATGATTATCGATAACGTACGCAACTAAAATATTTTATTAAATTACAATATACATATTATGTCCTATGAATTTGCATCCGGTGCAAAAGTAGAATTGAAAGCACAAGAAGCACTGGCAGATGCAAAGGTATTGCAAAGTGAAGATTTGAAAAAGGCGATAGATAATTATTTGTCATTGCAGACACAGCTTGGTTGGGCAGATAGATCTGTGCATGACGATCGTAGTGAAATAGTTAACAGAGAGGAGCAGATACTTAAAGTTCTAAAAAATTTAAACCGACCAATAAAAGAAAGCGAATTAAGTCAATTTATCGCAGGATTCGCGCAACCGATGCCGTCAATAAGTTCTGAACAATAGATTAGCTAAATCCCTGGCCGTTTCTCGCGTTCGTTCCATTCAAATTGTTTAAGGTTTTTATTTGTCTTTAGTTTTTTAATGAGTTGTCGCGCTGCCGTTGGTTCCAGCACATGCACAGCAATTTTCTGTACGCCGGTACCGGAAATAATCAGTTCAAAACCAGCTTGCGTGTAATTCACAGTAATGAACCGGGCGCCCGAACGTTTAGCTACGATAACGCCGGGAGCGATCATTTTAATTCCGCCCGCCCGTTCCAATTCACGGACGACTAGGTCAGCCGTTTCAGTGAGGGTTGTGTGGGAACTGCCGCGTTTACGAGCCATAGAGGATATTTATTACTGGCTCTATAATTAAACGCGCCGTATACAGTATTCCGATGCCAAGAATTAATATTCGCCATTTTCCGTTATAAAGAGTGTACAGGTACGTGAGCAAACCTAAGACGAGCAAGCTGTCAAAAGCACTCACCCAGTTTCCGAATTCACTTGCACGGTAATATGAGATAGGGCTGTGAAACTTCCAATCAGAAAATGGCCAAAATTGTCGGTAGGCATCGTCTGTATGAACACAAAAATCAACCACCGCATGGAGGAGAGCAGACATACTAAACCATCGGAGAAAATTAAGACTAAAATAAGTTCCAATCGCAATCAAAAGTGGCCAGAGCCAAAATGAGTGGGTGAGCGTAATTGGGATACTCCAACCAGAGTTAAAATACATATCGTCCCACATAGTTTCTCCTGAATATCCTAAAATTAAGCCACATACAATAAAAAACAGATAGGTTGGTGTGTCTGGGAAAAGCGCACCTAGTACAAAGGCAAGTGTTCGTTTGGAAGTGAGATTTGTGCCACTATTGTGATCATCCGTCGCGGTTCTTCGCGCGAAAGCCCAGCTGTAGATGATATGTGAGGGGGTAATCATTCGGAAAGTAATGTGATAATGTCAGACGACTGAGCGAGGGCTTTGTCAAAAGTGTATAAAGGTGTAACTCCACCCAGTTGAGCATAATATGGAAGAGTGCTATCTACAAAAGAAAGTTTTTTATTTTTTGAGTAATCCATGAGTGACATTTCAAATAATCTACGATTACAATTTATTTTATTGTTTCTAATTATTGTCTGTAACGATTCGCAAATATCTTCACGGCTAAATTCATAATATTTATCTAATATGAAAACTACTTCAAATATTACGATATCTGTTACATGAAGCACGTCACTTTGCTCAAAAAGTTTTTTGATAGCTAACATTTGATCCGGAATATCATTGAGAACTAAACGTAGCAAGATATTGGTATCAAGCGAACCAGTTTTATTTTTTGCCATATTTATCTAAAACATACATAGTAAAACCATCCCCACCTTTGTGAATAAAGGGCTTCTTATTCTTGATATATTTAGCATTACGCTCCCACAATGCTTCAAAGTTAGAGTTTTTTTCGATAGTAATTTTACCGTTGTCGGTAATGGTCACAGTTTGTCCGGCTTCAAAACCATACTTCCTTCGAAGTGGGGCGGGGATTGAGATTGTTCCTTGCGAAGTTATTTTAGTGGTATACATATTATTAATAAAATTATTATTTAATAAAATAGTACCTTATTATTAAACTTACAGCAAGTAGTAAGTACCCACCTGATATTTTTCAGTATTTTATTGACATTTAATGCTATTTCCCGTACTATAGCTCGCGTTCCTAACCCTCAACCGGTTAAAAAAGTATGCACCGATCTAGTGCGTACAAAGTGTCAAAAAAGTGTTGTAAATCAATCCAAAAAGTGTTTTGGAACCTCGGTTAAGTAGGGCCGTTACCTTTCTTTAGCCGAGGTTCCAAACGGAGCGTATCGCAAGATACGCATTTATTCGTATTAATTGGGGATAGGTAGGGACTACATTTTGGAGGGTTCCAGGAGTTTGCCCTAGGAAACGGGGTGAGCAATAGGTCAAAACCTATTGCGCAAGACTCATTGAAGTATTTTATAACTGAAAGGAAATAAAATAACCAATGAGTGGACCGCTTCCGTAGGAAGAACTCGGAACTAAATTCAATATAGTCACTACGTTCCTTATTTCATTTAATGTCAAGATCACTCTATAAAGGACCATACGTAGATGAGAAGCTGATGAAGAAAATCGCCGGTAAAAAACCCGGAGAGAGTGGCGTCATTAAAACTTGGGCCCGTGCGAGTCAAATCGCTCCTGAGATGGTGGGATTCACCTTTGGTGTCCACAATGGCAAAGACCATATCGCCGTAGTAGTAGCAGAGGAGATGGTAGGTCATCGTTTGGGAGAATTCTCTCCAACCAAGAAGTTCCATCGTCACGGAGGTAAGATGCAGAAAGAGCTCGAGCAAAAGAAGAAAGAAGCTGAAATCTCAGCCGCTAAAGCAGCTAAGGGAGCGTCCACTAGTAAAAAATAGTCTATGAAAGCAATTCTAAAAAATTACCGTCAATCACCGCGCAAAGTGCGTTTGGTTGCTGACGTAGTACGCGGAAAGAAAATAAATGACGCCCTAGCGGCCGTAGCTTTTGTGGACAAACGAGCGGCTGGACCATTTGAAAAAGTGCTCCGCAGTGCTTTAGCTAACGCTGTTCAGGCTGGTGCTAATCCGGCACAGCTTATCGTAAAGCACGTTTCAGTTGATAAAGGTGTGACCCAAAAGCGTTCTATGCCACGAGCTCGTGGATCAGCGTCAAAGATTAACAAACGAAGTAGCCACATCACTGTGGAATTAGGTCTCAAATAATATGACACACGTAGTCCATCCATATGTGCAACGTATCGGCATCATCCGCGATTGGCGGAGTCGCTGGTTCACCACTAATCCAAAACAATTTCGTGAGTATTTGCGTGTAGACGCCATGATCCGAAAGTTCCTCAACGTCCGCCTAAAAGGCATGTCTGTTGATACTATCGAAATTGAACGTGATCAAAAATCAGTTCGTATTATTATCAAAACCGCTCGCCCAGGACTCGTGATTGGTCGCAGTGGAGAAGGTGCCGTGAAGTTGAAAAAAGAAATCGACTTGATGTTCCGCAAGGCGAAACTTACTTCAAAACCAGAAATCAAACTCGATGTGGAGGAAATTCGCTCACCTGAATCAAGTGCTAGTATTGTTGGGCAAATGATTGCTGAAGGTCTTGAAAAACGACTAACCTTCCGTCGTGTTATGAAAATGACGATTGAAAAAGTAATGGCTAACCGCGATGTAGAAGGGGTAAAAATCCTACTATCAGGTCGTCTTGGAGGAGCTGATATGGCTCGCCGGGAAGAACTCAAGAAGGGACGAATTCCTCTCCAGACACTACGCGCTGATATCGATTTTGCTCGTGTGACGGCTCGTCTACCATACGGAGCGATTGGTATCAAAGTGTGGATTTACCGTGGACAAGTATTTACTGATCGCAAGGCCGGTCAAACAGATACTGCACCACGTACTGCAACAACTACTGACACTAACAGTGCCACTAACCGATAATTATTATGTTATTTCCTAAAAAAGTAGCGCACCGTAAATGGCAGTCAGCGCGCAAAAGTGAAGCAAAACTCAATCGCCCAGCTACTCGTGGTATCACGGTCGCGTTTGGTGAGTTTGGTCTCAAGGCGACTACCGCGTCACGCGTGAAGTCAAACCAAATTGAAGCAGCTCGCCGAGTAATCTCACGAACTATTGGCAAAACTGGTAAAATTTGGATCCGTATTTTCCCAGACCGTCCAATTACCAAAAAAGCAGCTGAAGTACCGATGGGTAAAGGTAAGGGAGACCCTGATCACTTTGTGTTCGAGGTATCACCAGACCGAATTATCTTTGAAGTGGCTGGCGTTCCCGAAGAACTGGCTCGTAAAGCTCTCCGCAAGGCAGTAGCCAAGCTGCCGGTCAAAGCCAAAGTTGTTACTCGCGCTGAAGCATCAGTAACTAAGTAATATCTCTATGAATTATTCTGATATACAAAAGAAAAGTGATGCTGAGCTCGTAGAGCTTGTCATAAGTACACGTGAAGCGCTCCGCGCTGAACGGTTTAAAGACAAGTTTAGTAAAAAGGCCTCTATTATCAAAACGGCAAAACAAACAGTAGCGCAAGCTCTCACTGAACAAACTGCCCGTCGCACTAACGTAGTTAAATAAGTATGGACACAGAAAATACAAAAACTGCAAACGGTCGGGTACTCCGTGGGACAGTGGTGTCAACCAAAATGACAGATACTATCACCGTGATAGTGGACCGTTATGTAAAACATCCAAAATACAAAAAGTACGAACGTCTTTCAAAGAAGTTCCTCGTACATGACGCTGGCAATACTGCCAAGGAAGGACAAGAGGTTTCGATTCGCGAGACTCGTCCCATGTCAAAGCGAAAGCACTTTGAATTAGTCACTATTAACAAATAACATATGATTCAACCTCAAACTATCGTCCGCATCACGGACAACTCAGGTGGAAAAAGTGGTCGTGTGTTCAAAGTTCTTGGTGGTTCAAAAAAGCGTTACGCCGAACTCGGTGAAATGGTTGTTCTGGCTGTGCAAACAGCTGAGCCCCGCAAAGCGGTCAAGAAGAAGGATGTAGTGTACGGCGTAGTAGTTCGCCAAGTGAAGCCCTACCGTCGCAAGGACGGTTCATACGTTTCATTTGATGACAACGCTGTGGTACTCGTCGATAAAGTAAAGAAGGAGCCAAAAGCTAACCGCGTGTTTGGTCCAATCCCACGTGAGCTCGGCGAAGCCGGTTATCAGAAAATCGTCTCTCTTGCACCAGAAGTGGTTTAAGTTAACGTACAAATCGATAATACTATGAAAATTAAAAAAGGAGACACCGTCAAGGTGATCGCTGGAAAAGATAAAGGCAAGACGGGTACGGTTCTCAAGACACTACCAACAACTGATCAAGTCGTAGTAGAAGGTGCGAATATCGCCAAGAAACACGAAAAGAACAAACGTTCTCGTTCAGTTGGTCAGATCATCGAAAAGAGTATGCCAATGAGTGCTTCAAACGTAGCACTGATGGAAGGTGGAAAAACCGTCCGGGTTGGTTACAGTTTCGAAGGTGAGGGAGACAAGCGCAAGAAAGTGCGCATCTCAAAAGCTAGTGGTAAAACTATATAATATGGAAACAACACTATCAAAAATCAAGTCATCATTTACAGCCCTTAAAGGCGAGTTTGGTTACACAAACGTAATGCAGGCGCCAAAGATTGAAAAGGTTGTGGTATCAATTGGTACTGGCCGCGTTCAGGACAAGCAAAAAGAAGCGCTTATCCGCGATCGTCTCGCCCTTATCACTGGTCAAAAGCCATCACCACGTCCAGCGAAGCAATCAATTGCTTCATTCAAGCTCCGAGAAGGTGAAATCATCGGTTACCAGGTAACGATGCGTGGCGCCCGGATGCAGCACTTTGTAGAAAAGCTTATTTCAATCGCGCTACCACAAACCCGCGACTTCCGTGGACTCCGTACAACGTCAATCGACGAAATGGGTAACATCACTATTGGTATCAAAGAACACACAATCTTCCCAGAATGTGCGGACGAAGAAATCAAAGACGTGTTCTCGCTCGCGATTACGATTGTAACCACAGCCAAGAACAAAAAAGAAGCCGAAGCATTTCTAAGGCATATTGGCTTACCACTGCAAGAAAAAACCGTTTAGGTTTTTGCTTAGAAAGCAAACTGCTTTGCTTTCGGCAGGGGTAAGAGGCACAGCGATGTTTTCTTCTTTTTCCTAAAGAAGAAAACCGCGAGCCGGGCCCGACAGTTCTTAGTAAAATCAGCACCTTTGGTGCTGATTTTGCTTAGAAACTGGTGGGTGCCGTTGCAAGTAAAATAATTTTGCTTTCGACAACGGTAAGAACCGGAGACATGTTTTTGCTCCTCCCAGAGCAAAAACAGTCGAGGTCGGGGTGAGAAAGTGCATTGGCACTTTCGCAAGACCTTTTGAGAAATCTTTGATTTCCAAAAGGAGTACCTCTTCTGTAAGAAGGAAGTGCTTAGTATAAAATCCCTGAAAGGGGATTTTTACTTAGCAACTTGACCCTACCGCTAGTTAGCAAACAGAGTTTTCTAAAATACAAAAAACAGCACTCTCTCAGAGTGCTGTTTTTGAATGACAAAAGACGTGAAAACGGGCAACCTTGATAGGCTGCCCGCTTTTTTGGTTTTGGGTTGAAATTAGTTGGAGGGCTGTCGTTCGAAGGGGACAACAGTATCTCCGGCCGTGCCCGCTTCGATGCGGGTCAATACCGACTCGACTAGACTGACGGTAGCTGTAACATCTGCTGCCTTGAGAGAGTCGCGGACAACTTTGTCGATCAGGTCAGCGAGACCGAGATTGGTCATTAGTGGCTGAAGTGCCAACATGAGTCGGCTTACTCGCTCTGACACTTGCTTGGCAGGTGTAAGTAAATCTTCCCCTAGTGCTACAACGGTTGTCAGTTTCTGGTAGTCGGGCAGATGTCTGGCAAGAGCCTGACCTGTCACTTCACAGACTGCGGCAAAGACGTCAAATCGAAGGTTTTGCTCGAGGCGAAGGCGACTCAGGATTTTAAGAGAGGTCTGAGTTAGTCCAATCAGAACAAATAGTCCGAAAATGATAGTTAGACGCTCAATGCCCCAGATAAGCTGATCTGGTAATTTTGCAAGCCAGATTTTACTGGTGTACGCCAGCCAACCACTGCTGGCGGTGTAGCAAATAAGTACGAACCATAGTCCGTAAATAGTGAATTTTTTCCAATCTATGATTCTCGCAATAGCTGTGTCTTCTCGAATTAGGGTGTTTTTATGTGACGGCACAATACTGCTCCTCGGCATAAGGTTTCTTTTCTATAACTACTCTACAACAATGGCTAAAGATTGCAATAGTATAAAGTAATGTCTAAACACAATTGCACTTTTCTTTATTCAATGAATATATAAAAACCGGCACATATTGCTATGTGTCGGTCGTCTCCCGTCACCTGATCAATCACAATGGCAACGGTGATCCACACCCCAAACCCAATGGCGAGAGTCATCGGAATAACGAGCGGTACTCCAAGGACCAACGAGGCCAAAGTTGGGAACAGGCGGGCGTGAATCAGCAGATTTAGTTACAGCCTGCCCCGATTGTAGTAGCGCAACCAACCGTGCCTGCACAACCAATTGACCTTGCTCCGTTGTTTAAGGTGCTTGGTATGTTGGTGACTGCTATTGCGGTTGCTATCGGGTTCAAGATTTATCTTGGACACCAAGCAACCGCAAAGCGTGAAGAAGAGCAGTTGCGGGTTGCACAGCAAAGTGCAATGCATGATCAAGGCTTATCAACCGAAGGTTTTGAAACCCTTAATCGGTTAGATACCGAGATGATCAGTGTGCGTGCAGACGTGGTCAGTTTGGTTGCTTCACAGATCTTGGCTGCATGGGACGTTGCGTATCATGCGATGTCACAAGAAGGGCTGGGTATTCGTGATCGCTTCAAAGCGGCTCCCGATTCACGTCAGTCTGGTTTGACCAAGGGTGAATACGTCCAAGCCGGCAGCATCCATAAAGCTTTGGCTTCTGAGTTGCAGATTGCCATCAAGAAGTTTGAAGGGTTGCTTGGTGCCATGGTTGAGGTAAAAGCCCTGGCAGGATCTGTACCTGCCCGGTTTCAAGTGCTAAAAGCACAAGTACCTTCGGTCTGGCAGTCGATTGTCACAGTTAAAACAAGTGGGTATGTGACCACTGCCGCCGAGGCGTTTTTTGCTACTGCCGAAAACAAGCTGAAGCAAGCGCAGGTTGCGATTGCTGGTCAGAATTGGCAATTGGCAGATGATTGTCTTGACGAAGCGGTGGTAACGTTTGAGCAGACGACGAAAGAAGCGACGGGACTGCCCGATGCACTCCAAAAATTATCCAAGGAGATGGAGGAGACAGCTGATATATTGGGCACATTTGCCCAGCAGCAGGGTGACAGTAAGGCAGCGTACGATGCAATGGAGTCACGTTATGATCCGGACAGTTTTGAGAGTGTGCAGGGAAATGGATCTGAGGCGGAAATCCGCTATCTTGAACTTTCCGAAAAGTACAATACTGCCAAAGCGGCTGTAGTCAAAAAGGACGTAACGGCCGGCGAAGCGCTGCTGCACGAAATCACAGACGACTGGGATGACGTGGTGGTGTTACTCTCGGCAGTGATGAAACTGCGCGAAAGGCTCGATTCGGTGGCGGCTGCGGCATCCACAGAATTGATCGAGGCAAAACGTAGCGTGGGTGTGGCAAGTGATTATTTAGCGCAGCATCGAGCGCACGCAACGAGCAAACACAAAGCTGATTTGCAAAAAGCACTCCAGCTGATTGCAGAGGCAGATACGTTGTCGGCTACCAATTTGGTGCCGGTGACTAAGGTGCTTGAATTGGCGACCACTGCCGACGCTCTAGCTGATGGAGTCTTGGCGCTTGCCGAAGACGCGGTGTCGACGGAGAAGCGGCAGATTGAGCGGGCGAATCGTTTGCGTAAGGAGATTCCGGGTCGTTTGATCGAGGTGGAGAGCTATTTACGCAACCACCGTGGTGATCTGGATTCTGGATTTGATGGGCGGGTTCGCGATCTTGAGCAAGAATTGGCTCGAGTGTCACGAACGGCGGATACGGCTGCATTTTTGGCAAAAGCAGCTACTATAACCGCAGCGCTTGATGCGTTGTATGCTACTTCCCGGCAGCGGGTGGAAGCAGCCGAGACTGTTCGGCGGCGTCGGCGTGAAGAGGAAGAGCGTCAGAAGCGTCAGAATGATGAGGCTGCCGCTCGCCGGCGTCGATCAACATCAGTTGCTCGTTCGACAAACAGTACTTTTGGTGGCGGTTCTTCGAGTTTTGGATCCTCGTCTCGTGGCTTCGGCGGCGGTTCATCAAAATGGTAATATGATTACTAAACCAGGTATGGCAACATACCTGGTTTCTTTTTATATCTAAAAACCCTTGGCTTCAGCCGGCAGGCACAAAAACACCGGACTTAAGTCCGATGGTCGTTTACTTTAAATATTTAAATGAAAAGCCGCGCACTCTAAAAAATCCCTTGCTTTTTCAGCGCATTCTGGTATTGTAGGTCGCGACATTGGGTGGGGAGTTGGTCCGTACGGACTAACTACCTGCTTTGTCTGCTAGACCCTCATGGTTTAGCGATTATTAAAGGGGCAAGTCACGGATTCTCCGTGATACTGTTCCATAAACAACAATAAAAAGTGGCTAGACTATCAGTTATTGTACGCTCAAAACGCGTACCAAAATTCGCGAGTCGGGTAGTACGTCGTTGTGAGCGCTGTGGGCGCAAGCACGGGTACATGCGCGACTTCGATATGTGCCGTATTTGCTTCCGCGAAGCGGCCCATGAAGGACATATACCAGGTATAACAAAATCATCATGGTAGGCGACGTAATCGGCGACTTCAT
>JAYVIL010000062.1:0-3592 GCA_043770255.1 Candidatus Kaiserbacteria bacterium | reverse complement strand
GCTAATGAGTACTGTGAGCGGAATGGAGGGAATTGTTTTGCAGCAGCTGATGTCGGAACTGCAATGGCTGGTGGGATTGGTGTTGGGCAAACGTGGCAGAATATGATGGGCAGCCGAGCCAATGGCGTAACTTATAGGAATACCACAGGTAAACCAATACAGATAGCAATTGATTTAGATGATATGATTGCGGCGAGATTGGAGGTTTCTAATGATGGGTCTAATTGGATGATTCTGCAAAACAGTGATGGCAGTGCTCAAATTGGAGCATCTGCTATTATTCCTAATAATGGTTACTATCGAGTATGGGGTCCAGTGGGCTGGCATGAGCTTCGTTAATGATTCGCTTGCAAATTTGTATTAAATCAGTATACTAGCCAAAGCTTTTAAAGACCTACGTTCGATAATGTTTAGCTTGCTAAACCGAGAACCAATGGGCACAAATCGCGCTATTTTAGTGTGAGCATGTGCTCGCGTTAACATATAGCGCGATTTGTCGTTCTGGCCTTAAAGCAATTTATTAGTTATTTCATTCCTATGAAATTCATTGTCGGAACAAAAGACTGCATGACACAGATTTTTGACGCAAATGGTGTTTGTCACCCAGCGACAATTCTCCGTGTTGATCCCGCTGTTGTGGCCCGGATCAAGACAGTTGAGCATGATGGTTACAGCGCTGTACAGCTCGCATCGGGCACAAAACGCGAGTCTCTCATCGCTAAAGCACAAAAAGGACAATTCAATACCCCGAAAGTGGTAAAAGAATTTCGTCCAAAAGCTGCGTACAACGAAAGTATTGAAGGTATGGCTGCTGGCGATACCCTCGATGCCTCAGTATTTGCAGCTGGCGACACTGTAATCGTGTCAGCTATTTCAAAAGGTAAAGGGTTCCAAGGTGTGGTTAAGCGTCACGGTTTTGCCGGAGGACGTCGCTCACACGGACAAAAGCACTCAGAACGTGAACCGGGCTCAATTGGAGCCACCGGTATCAACCGCGTTATGAAAGGTATGCGTATGGCCGGACGAATGGGTGGAGACCGGATTACGGTTAAAAACCTCGTTGTTCTCCAAGTTGATGCTGCCGCCAATCTGCTTCTGATTAAAGGAGCTATCCCTGGTCGAAAGGGTACATTAGTAGAAGTCCGTGGTGTTTAAGTCAAAATAATATGAATACAAAATTATATTCTGTAGACGGGAGTGAAGCTGGGTCAATTGACTTGCCTGCATCTCTTTTCGAAGTTTCATGGAATGCTGACTTGGTACACGGAGTGGTACTAATGATGCAAGCTAATGCCAGAGCTGGTACTGCCAGTACAAAAGGTCGCGGCGATGTTTCTGGAGGTGGTAAAAAGCCGTGGAAACAAAAAGGAACTGGTCGCGCTCGTCACGGCTCAACTCGGTCTCCGATTTGGGTAGGTGGCGGAGCTGCTCATGGTCCAAAGAGTGAAAAAGACTATTCAAGTAAAATCAACAAAAAAGTGAAGGCTAAAACCCTCGCCACTGTGTTATCAAAGAAATTTGCTGACTCAGAAATGATTTTTATGAATGGACTAGCGCTTGCTGAGACTAAAACAGCTCTCGCTAAACTGGCTATCAAAGCAATTGCTACGGGAACTGGTCACACAGACCTCGCCACCAAACGCAAGAACGCAGCAGTCGTCATCATTCCAACTCGCGATGAGTCAGTTGAAATGAGTTTCCGAAACTTTGGAAATATCGAAGTTATCCAAGCAAAAGACATTAACCCTGTTGATTTGCTGACTTATAAGTACGTAATTGTAGCAAACGCCAGCGAAGCTGTTTCGATTCTCGAAAAGCGCGTGGCGAGTGTTGCAGGATCTGTAAACGCAAAATAATATGGCTCTCTTCAGTCGAACAAAAGAAAAAACTGTAGAGGCTGTTGTTGAAGTGATCAACACTTCAAAAGCTCTCGTTACTGATAGAAATGTGGCAGCGGTTTTGATTAAACCACTGATTACAGAAAAAGCGGTGAATCTAAACAGCAATAGCGTCTACACGTTTATGGTTGCAAAGAACGCCACGAAATATACAGTATCAGAAGCCGTAACAGCTCTCTACAAAGTGACGCCGGTGAAAGTTAACATCGTCAATAAAAAACCAACCAGTAAAATGGTAAGAAGTCGCGGACGGGAAGTAGCAGTGGCCGGTTATAAGAAAGCATATGTGTACCTAGCTTCAGGTGACACAATAACTCTTGTGTAACATATGAAAAAATATAAACCAACATCAGCTGGTCGCCGTGATGGATCAGTAATTGAATACAAAAAGAAACTCACAAGTACGCAAAGTAACCCTCTTAAGTCTTTGACTATGGGAGGAAAAAGTACTGGTGGACGTAACGGCTTTGGTCGTACCACAGTACTGAACCGCGGAGGCGGAAACAAGCGAACATATCGTTTAGTAGACTTCAAATACAACAAAAAGGATATCCCGGCTGTTGTTGAGACTATTGAATACGACCCATACCGCACTGGATTTATTGCCCTGATTCTCTTCAAAGACGGTGAAAGACGGTATGTCTTGGCACCGGGCGCAATGAAACAGGGTGATGAAGTAATTGTTTCTGAAACAGCCAAGCCAAAAGTAGGAAATCGTCTACCTCTGGGGAACATTCCTGTCGGTACTATGGTTTTCAACGTAGAAATTAAGCCCGGAGCTGGTGCCCGCATCGCTCGTAGTGCCGGTAACTACGCTGAAGTAGTTGCTCAGGACAACGGCTACACCTTGGTTAAAATGCCATCAAGTGAAATTCGCAAGATTATTAGCTCAGCTTGGGCTACAATCGGAGCGGTATCAAACGAAGAAAATCGTTTGGTAGATCTTGGTAAAGCGGGACGTGCCCGTCACCGTGGTATCCGTCCAAAGACTCGAGGTGCTGCCAAGAACGCAGTGGACCACCCACACGGAGGAGGTGAAGGTAAAGCTCCACGAGGACACAGACGTGCCCGTACAAAGCAAGGTCGTCCAGTCGGAAAGGGACAAAAAACTCGTTCACCAAAGAAATACAGTAATAAGTTTATTGTTACGAGACGAAAACCAGGTCGCTTGATGACTTCAAGGAAATAAAGCAAAACAACGAGCGGTAGCAAGTATGATTTTGCTTTGTTCCCGATTTGTCCTTTCCCAGGACCAATCGCTGGAACTACAGATCAAACTTTTCGACACCCTCAGCCGAAGTAAATTAACCACGAATTTCCACGAGCATAACCGCCCCTCCCAGGGCGGTTTGTCCGTGTCTCTAAATCGCAGGTCGTATCTCCTGAAGTCCCCACCCTAATTTTCTAAACGAGCATATTACGAATTTCCACAACCAAACCGCACCCCTGTGGTGCGGGTTTCTTGTGTATTTGGGTATAACTCAGGCATCTACACTAACAAAAAAACGCTATACTATATTCATATGCACCCCTACCGCACCATCCTCCATCTCCTCGCTCTGACTATTATATTTTCATGTTTTGCCGGCTACTCATTTATGAACGCCGCCTGGACTCCGCCCCCAGCAGCCCCACCCACATCCAACACAGAAGCCCCCGTGAATGTCGGCACGACAGATCAAGTAAAAAATGGC
>JAYVIL010000061.1:0-10286 GCA_043770255.1 Candidatus Kaiserbacteria bacterium | reverse complement strand
ACGAAGGCGGTAAAACAATTATCCTGACCTCGCACTATTTGGAAGAGATTGAGTATCTGTGTAACGACATTGCGGTCATTGATGGAGGCAAGATTGTATGGCAGGGATCAAAAGAGGAGATGAAGGCGGGAGGAAAAAGTGTAGAGGAGAAGTATTTGGAATTGACGAAAAAGTAGTCTTTCGTTGAATAGTTTAATGGTTGCAAAGTTGCATAGGCGGCACCGTTCATACTATTAAACTATGTAACTATTAAACTATTTAACCTTTTAAATTTATGACAACAAACTGGATTGGACTCTACACGATGCTACGCCGCGAAGTAAAGCGAACGCTGCGGGTCGTGGTACAAACACTGATTGCTCCGGTAGTTTCTGCCGCCCTGTATATTTTTATTTTCGGAACGGTGATTGGGTCAAAGATAGATGATTTTGCGGGGGTCCCATACATCAGTTTTGTGTTCCCGGGAGTCCTCATGTTGTCTATCATTAATGCGAGCTTTTCGAGTGCCTCGTCAGCCCTCTATTTTATGCGGTTTACTCGTGGGATTGAGGAGATGCTGATTACTCCTTTTTCGTACCTCGAAATGTTAATTGGGTTGGTGGGGAGTGCGGTGACGCGGGCACTCATGGTCGCGTTCTTGATTCTGCTCGTCGGGATTGCGTTTGGGGCGGTGACGCTCGTTAGTCCACTTGGGTTTGTATTTTACGTGGCGGCTATTTCGGCCATTTTTGCGATGTTAGGAATTATTGTGGCTTTATGGGCGGAAAGTTTTGAACAATTAACGGTCCTCAATACGTTTGTCATTACACCCTTGACCTACCTCGGTGGTATCTTCTACTCCATCACAATGCTGCCACCCTTGGCGGCCAAGATTACTGTCCTCAACCCCTTCTTTTACTTCGCTGACGGAGTGCGCGGGTCGATGATTGGCTATCATGAAGCTAACACAACGATCGGACTCGTCATTACCGTTGGGTTGGTTTTATTATTGGGTGTGATTGTGACGCAGTTGTTTAAGCGAGGGTGGAAAATAAGAAGCTAGACAGACATATTGCTATGATCTACACTGTGACCAGTTAAGTAAAAGGGAGCTCGCAAGACATGCGTCAAACTATCGAAACAGCGCTGAGACAACCTGAAGCAGAGCAGAAAAAGCGTTTGGCAGGGATGAAAAAAATCTTGCTAAAGCAAGATCAGGTACGGGTGTTGAAACCTGCAAAAATTTTACTGCGAAGTGAAAGGCCTCACCAGAGATATAGATGAGCATCATCCCCACAGCCCCGCACGCAATCGCGCGCGGGGCTGCTATACTTTCTACAGTATGAATAAAAATGCAAAATTGTATGAGACGGTAGCGGCGTTGATGGCGCACGGTAAAGGTATCCTCGCAGCAGACGAAAGTGATAGTACTGCCGGTAAACGCCTCGAGATGGTGCATTTACCAAACGAAGAGGCCAATCGCCAGGACTTTCGGGAGATGATGTTTACAGCACCGGGGATTGAGGAGTATTTATCGGGAGTTATTTTATATGAATCAACTCTAAAGTCGGGTACCGATGACGGGACGCCGTTTGGTGACCTGCTTATTTCCCGGGGGATTGTGCCAGGTATCAAAGTTGACCTGGGAGTAAAAGATTTCGAAGGCTTCCGCGGGGAAGTAGTAACCCAAGGACTCGATAACCTAGAGGAACGATTTAAAGAATACTATGACCTTGGAGCTCGGTTTGCTAAATGGCGGATGGTGGTGACAATAGACGATACTATTCCGACCGATGAATGTCTCGAAGTAAACGCTGTCATGATGGCGCGCTACGCGCAGATTGCGCAGAAACGTGGGATTGTACCAATGCTTGAACCAGAAGTCATTTTTGCCGGTGGACACGATATCATGCGGGCGGAAGCTGTGACCACTCGGGCCATCCAAATACTATTTCATACCATGATGCGGTATAAGGTAGACCTCGAAGGATTGATCCTTAAATCATCCATGGTGCTGGCGGGTGATTTGCATCCTGAACAATCAACTCCGGAAGAAATTGCCAACGCCACCCTGCGTACATTCCACATGTCAGTGCCATATTCAGTCGGCGGCATTGTATTTCTTTCTGGTGGTCAGACACCAAAGCGGGCGACGATGAACCTCAATGCCATTGCTAAATTAGGTACCCAACCATGGCCAATTACGTTCTCATACTCACGCGCGATTGAAGAACCGTTTTTGATGGCCTGGCAAGGCAAGCCCGAGAATACAGAGGCAGCTCAGAGTATGCTGCTGCATGTTTGCAAGATGAATTCTTTAGCGCAACAGGGCAAGTACGATGGGAGTAAGGACTCAAAACTTAAGTAGCACGTCCAAAACCCGGTAACTACTTCGTTGGCCGCGTCGCGTCGTTGTCACCGTACTATTCGTACGGCTCCGGCCGACACTCCTTGCCGCCTCGTATTTACTCGGGTTTGTGAACATGGTTCTGCGACTGGGGGTGAAAACGGATAAGCGACGTAAGGTCGTCTTTGCGAGGAGGGACGACGAAGCAATCCAGAGTTTTGTCATAAAGTTCCTGGATTGCTTCGTCCTCTTACAGAGGCTGTCCACTCATTCGCTATATCATTTCGCTACCGCTTCATAATTTAGCTGGATGAGTCTTGCAAAAGTGCCCCGCACTTTTTCACTTGCAATGACGACAGCTATGCAACTATTAAACCTTGAAACTATTAAACTAAAGAAATAACAAAAAGGCCCCTTGCGGGGCTTTTTGTTATTTCTTTTGCTTGTATACGCAGTGCTCTTTGGCGATTGGGTTGAACTTTTTGGTTTCGTACTTCTTTGACGGGTCCTTCTTTACCTTATTGTTAAAACGAGTGTAGTACACGTGTCCTTTGCCGACGCCTTTGGCGTTACCAGCTGATACGAGTTTTACGAGTAAATCTTGTGACATAGTTGCACTAAGATAGCAGAAAAACATCAGAACGTCAAACTAAAAACAGTTTTAGCAGTCTATCAACAGCTTTTCAGCCTTGTTTTCACAGCATTAAAAAGTACCGTGGTATGATGGCCTGGTAAGCGAATATTTCAGCGTATTTGCCCATTTATGCCATGAAAGTACTCACTTTTGGTTGGGACTTTCCACCGTCACGAAACGGTGGGCTTGGTGTAGCTTGTTACGGACTTACTCGGGAATTAGCTACTGAAGGCGTAGAAGTTTTGTTCGTTTTGCCCAAAAAACAAGAAACAATTGGGTCGCCAAATTTTATTTTTGCCGGGACTGAACGTAAAACCACTGTCATTGAAGTGAACTCAGCCATCGCCCCATACCATAGTGGTGATAGTCAGGTTAAAAGCGTCGTTGGCTACCATGTAGACGGCACCCCTAAATACGCTACTCGGTCGATGCTTGATGAGGTGCGTCTGTTTGCTCTTGAAGCTGCCGTTATCGCCCGGCGTGAGCAATTTGATATTATTCATGCTCACGATTGGACGTCGTACCTGGCTGGGGTAGCAGCGAAACAGGTAAGCGGCAAGCCCCTCATCCTCCACGTGCATGCCACCTCGTTTGATCAAGCGGCGAGTAACAATGTAGATCCGAGTATCTTTCGGATTGAACAAGATGCTTTTAATTATGCGGACACCGTGGTGGCGGTTAGTGAATTTACTAGGCGTATCATTATCGAGAAGCACCGCATCGCTCCCGAGAAAGTAATAGTAGTACATAATGGTTGTGACACCTCGGTGCCGCAAGTGCATGAGCCAACATTACAGGAGCTAAAAGCTCAAGGTAAAAAAATTGTCCTCTATCACGGACGGATTACGATTCAAAAAGGCGTCGATTATTTTGTGAGGGCGGCCAGGCGGGTAGTGGATGTTGATCCGAATATTGTATTTGTGATTTCTGGTTGGGGGGATATGCAGAGTCAGATTATTAGAATGGTGGGTGAGATGGGACTGTCGGGACACGTAATTTTTGCCGGCGCTCTGTGGGAGGAGGAACGGGACCGAATGTACCAATCGGCCGACTTGGTCGTGATGCCGTCAGTATCAGAACCATTTGGTTTGGTACCGCTTGAAGCTATGCAGCATGGCACACCGTCGCTGATCTCAAAACAATCAGGTGTAGCTGAAGTATTAACTCACGTCCTTAAAATTGATTTTTGGGATGTCGATGGCATGGCCAATCACATTCTGGCTGCGATGCGGTATGATGTGTTGCGGGCCCAGCTCAAGAGTGAAGGTAGAATTGAACTCAATCGACTATCCTGGCGTGAGGCTGCCAAAAAAGTGGTGGCGCTCTATAAAAATCTTGTCTCATTTATTTCTGCCTAAATATGTTATCCGTTTGTCCGTATTTTCATGTCCATCAACCATACCGCGTCAAGCAGTATCGGGTTTTTGATATTGGTAACGACACCGAATATTTTAATGATGGGAGTGATACCGATTTAAACAATCGTCGTATCATCGAAAAAGTAGCAAATAAGTCATACCGGCCGACTAATAAAATTCTGAAAGAGCTTTTGGATAACCATCCTGAGTTCCGTTTTGCGTTATCGTTTTCAGGCACTGCCTTAGATCAATTTGAAGAATATGCTCCTGATGTATTGGAGTCGTTTCAGGAGCTTGTTGCCACTGGTCGGGTCGAGATTTTGGCGGATACCTATCACCACTCGCTGGCTTTTTTCTACTCAGTACCAGAGTTTGAACGACAGGTAGAGAAGCATAAAAATCGCATTGAATCATTGTTCGGGGTGACCCCAAAAGTATTTCGTAATACCGAGTTGTCCTATCGCAATGACCTGGCTAAGTGGTGTGAAGAGAATGGCTATGTAGGGATCATGGCCGAGGGCTGGGATAAGTATTTGGGGTGGCGTAGTCCCAACTACGTCTACAGTCCAAAAGACTGCAGCAAAATCAAAGTATTGCTAAAAAATTACAAACTGTCAGATGATGTAGCGTTCCGGTTTGGTAATCAAGCCTGGGAGAGCTTCCCGTTAAAGGCCGAAACCTTTGCTGACTGGGTCCATGCGCATCATGGTGATGGACAAACGGTCAACTTGTTTATGGACTATGAGACGTTTGGTGAGCACCAATGGGAAGATACAGGGATCTTTAATTTTCTGCGCGCACTACCCTCGCAGTTACTGAAGCACCCAGAAACTAGTTTTAAAACGCCAACTGAAACGATTGAGAGCTATGATTCAACTGGTGAGTATGATGTGCCAGACGTACTCACCTGGGCTGACACTGACCGAGATCTCACTGCCTGGACGGGGAATGACATTCAGCGTGATGCCCTAAGTAAAATCTATGCGCTGGAAAATGATGTGCTGGAAATTAATGATGACGAACTGACGGAAATTTGGCGGAAGCTCCAAACCTCGGACCACTTTTATTACATGTGTACCAAGTGGTCAGACGATGGTGATGTGCACGCATATTTTAGTCCGTACCAATCCCCATATGATGCATATATCGCTTTCATGAATGCCGTATCTGATTTACAATTGAGAGTAGCAGACAGGGTAAAAAATGTACGAGTCAAGAGAGCAGCAGCTGCAGAAGTCCAAGCGAAACGGGCAGAAGCCAAAGCTAAAATACGACCTGAGCCACCGTTGGAACTAATAGTAGTGAGAGCGACGTTTAAAATGAGAGCAGAAGCATGGTTGCGGCGTACGCGGATAGGTCGAGCAGTATGGGGGTTATTCTACCAGAATAAAAAATAGTTCTTTATGAAAACAACAACAAAAAAAGTCACAAAACCAACCGTTAAAAAAACTACTCCTAAAAAAGTGGCCACTACGAAGTCAACTAGTGTAAAAGTAACCCGAGTTGGTGCGAAAAAAGTCACCGCGAAGAAGATGGCTGTACCAGAAATAAAAAAAGAAATGGTAGTTGCTTCAAATTATAATTCATTTTGGATGAATGATGGCCAGATTCTGAATACCTTGGCTGCGCTCGAAAATGCTTTGAAGCACATGGACAATGCTGTGTATAAATATCATACAGCCAACGGACGACACGATTTTGCGAATTGGATTGAGGATGTATTGCATGAGCTTGATTGTGCCCAGTCGCTCTGTAAAGCCAAAACCGTAAAATCAGCTCATACGGTTGTTTTAAAGTACTTGGCTTTCTATAAATAATATATGGCGCGCGCACTCACACTTGGAAACGGCAACCTGCTCGTTGGTATCGACTACCGCGGGCAGGTACGAGATTTATATTGGCCGTATGTAGGGCAGACTAATCATGTCAGTGGTGCGAGCGGTAGCTTTGTACATCGGATTGGGGTATTTGTTGACGGGCAAATTTCTTGGCTGGATGATCCGGCCTGGGTGGTAAATATTGGAGCAGTGGGAGATAGCGTACTGGGTAATTTTACAGCCACCCATGCAGCGCTTCAAATCTCGCTCACTAGTCGTGATGCAGTTCATAATGAACACGATGTTTTTATTCGTCTATTTACGCTCACCAATACCGGTGATACAACCCGAGAAGTAAAATTATTTTTAGCTCAACAGTTTCGCATTGATGAATCACGTCGCGGTGATACGGCTTTTTATGACCCTAGGGTGGGGGCGATTGTTCACTACAAAGGTGAAGATACTTTTTTAATCAACGCTACGTATAACGGTAAACAATTTACGGAATTTAATATCGGACTGTTTGGTATCGAAGGACGGGAGGGAACGTATCATGATGCGAGTGACGGCATCCTTGAAAAAAATCCCATTGAGCACGGTTCAGTCGATTCTGTGATTGGTTTTACTTGTTTACTTACCGCGGGTGCTAGTGCGGACATTTCGTACTGGATTGCCTGCGGCGCTTCTATCCCCGCTACCCATGTCCTGGATGCGATGGTGATAGCCGAGACGCCAGAGCGGCTGCGAGCTTCAACTGATGCCTACTGGAAGGCATGGCTTGATAAAGACGGCCGTGACTTTGGAGGGTTGGCCCAGTCACTACAAACCCTGTATCGCCGTTCCCTTGCTATTATCCGGGTCCATACTGATAATCGTGGTGGGATTATTGCCAGTAGTGATACTGATATGTTGCACCACGGTCGTGACACCTACAGCTACGTCTGGCCCCGTGACGGAGCCTTAGTAGCCCATGCCCTTGATGTCGCAGGGCATACTGAATCAGCTGAACGCTTCTTTGCTTTTATGGCTAAATGCCAAGAACCAGCCGGGTATTTGATGCACAAGTATCTGACTGATGGTGGACTAGGTAGTTCATGGCACCCGTGGCTGCAAAACGGTGAAGCCTACCTGCCTATTCAAGAAGATGAAACAGCCAGTGTGTTAGTTATGTTGTGGCGCCATTATGAGCAAACAAAAAATCTAGAGTTTATTGAGAGTCACTACAATTCATTTATCGAACCAGCCGCTCGATTCTTGTGTGATTATATTGAGCCGCTCACGGGATTACCAACGGCGTCGTTTGATCTCTGGGAAGAAAAGTATGGTACTTCAACTTACACAGCGGCGTCAGTCTATGGTGGACTGATGGCTGCTGTGCGGTTCGCCAGTTTACTGGGAAAAGAGAACGACGCCCGTACGTGTTTGGCGGTAGCTGAACGGATGCAAAAAGCGATCGTGGAAGTTCTGTATGACAAAGAACTCAAAATGTTTGTGAAGCATGTCAAGCATACCAACGACGGTGAACTCGAATACGATCGTACGATTGATACCAGCAGTTTCCATGGAATAGTATTTTTTGGCGTACTGGAGCCTGACGATGTGCTGGTAAAAGAGTCACTGAAAACTATCGAAAAAGTCTTACAAGTAGAGGGTAGTAGTAAAGGTTTTGTCCGCTATCAAAATGACCGCTACTATACCATGCAAGAAGCCGGGTCGCCGAACCCGTGGGTCATTTGTACACTGTGGGTCGCGCAGTATTACATTAAACTGGCCCAGAAGCCGGCTGATTTACAGAAGGCGCTCGAGCTCCTCGAGTGGACTGCCTCCCATGCATCTGAAACCGGCACCCTGTCCGAGCAAATGCACCCGCATACCAGAGAACATCTATCGACGTCGCCTCTTATCTGGAGTCATGCTGAATACGTACTCACTGTCGACTCCTACCTCACTAAGATAGAGCAATTCAAGAAGAAGTAGAGTAGCTATTCCAAAATCAATCCATCTGCGTTGTTGCTCGGTCGTTCACTCGTTCACCGTACGCTTGTACGGCTCACTCATTCACTTGGTCGCGCCTAGCATCTGAATCAATTTTGAAACAGCGCGGAAGTGGGGTTTTTAAAATTGCTTCTAGTGTTATTCTAGAGTTTACCTATAATACTAAAACAATACTGAGAACACATTTTCTTGTAGGACTAAAAGATTTAAAATCAACTAAAATGAACCAAAATTTTATGCTAACTAAACTAAATAAATCAGACGCCCTGTCTGTATTTCTTGCGTATCACGAAAGTATTAGTTGTGTTTCAAATATAGGACTTAAAAATGATGCTGACTTACAAGAAAGGTACGATAGATACAATAATCTTGAAAATGGAGTGCTGAGTGCACAAGAGTATTTAACGAAGGCGGAAACATACGTAGATACGATTCGTGAGTACTCCAAAACACCAGAAAAGTTTATTGATATCAGCCTATTCCCTAAGCAGATATCCTATCTAAATCTAGAACCTTTAACAGATAAGTTCTCAAACTTTCTAGAAGACTTAAATAAAGCATATGATAACTTCTTTAAATTTTTTATCGGGACTCTTTTTTCATATATTGATATTCAAAAGAACTATAAAGCTTATCTAGAATATAAACCAAATGGCAAGAATACACCAAGAGACATAATGTTAAAAAAAGATATCTTTTACTCGTTGTTAAAAAATGTAGACAAAGATTTATTTGAAGCAGATTTCAATGAATTAACAAATTTGTATTTTGATATAAACGACAAAAGAAATAGCATAAATCATCATGGAGCAATCAAATCAGATATTATTAAAGGACATTATTCTGTTTCTGTTGACATTAATAAAAAGGCAAAAGTAAAAAATTTCCCAATTGTCGAATTTCATGATCAACAAGTTCCTTTGGATCAATACACAGAATACTCGTTCAATAAAATTTTTTATAGCATGCAACATCTCTATGCTGCCTGCGTAAATACAGTCCTACAATCTAAAGTGTCTACTTCAGGGTTAGATATCTGTCCGCAATTAATACCTATTGAGCTGTTTGATAATCTAACAAAAAATAACCTAAAGAGGGATGGTAAAATACATTCCGATAGGCAAGCTTACGTGTTTGGGATTATTGGGAGTGATAATGGATTCATACACTATTCTTGTAGTAGACCGCTAGACCCAAAATTTATTGCTACTTTAAAACAATAATCCGCTTAAATAGATCCTTTGACATGTAAGCGAGGGAGTCCGGACATTCTTAAAATTAAGTAAAAGATTGATCAATAACTCCTACCGTTACACGCGGACCGCCATTCTTACAATCATTTAGAGTGACTGAATATCTGAATCTGAATTTGTATGACCACCACTTAAGACGATATGAACTATAGCGAAGGATTACTTCGAGATAGGCAGTGTTATCTTTATATTCATGATTAATTAACTTACGAACCCCGATTTCGTTAATTGAACCAATTTCAAATGATGGAGACTGAGTATCGTTTGGAAATACGTATGCGTCCATATCTTTTGCAGAAAAGAATTTTTCATCCCCAATCTTTATAGTTACATCTTCTTTTTTAAGGGTGAAGTGAGCAGGTACAGTTCCAAAATTTATTGTATGTGCATAGAAAACAAAACCCCCGTCTCTTTCTATAACTTCAATATCTAATTTTAAATAGGGTCTTCGACGAAAATAATACTCAAAGATAGTTAGACCCAGAGCAATCACTGCAACTGCCGCAGAAACTTGGTCGGCTTTTATTTCTTTAATCAAGCAAAATAAATCCATAATTACAATTAGTTGTTATTTTAATAGTATATTACTTTAACAGCTCGGCATTCTCTCACGCATTTTACTAATTAAACAAATAATCGAAGGCCTCATTACGAGGAGTTTGGAAGTCGTTGGATATGTCGAAATAGGGGATGTTGTAGGTGATGCATTCGGACTTTAGGTATTGACTGAATTCGAGCATTTCGTCTACGTAGCCGTAGAGTTCGTTGTCGGCGATATCTTTCGTCCAGTCACGATTGTTTTGGTGGTGGGTGCGGATGTGGGTGAATTTTTCTTCGCGACTGAGGTCGGCGTAGCCGAGGAAGCAACTTCGGATTTCGTTCCCTTCGTCCATTAGTTCGCGT
>JAYVIL010000060.1:0-10399 GCA_043770255.1 Candidatus Kaiserbacteria bacterium | reverse complement strand
TAGTGTAGTAAAGCCTCCCTAAATTCACTAAACACTTGCATTTTCCTACCAATTTGCTATGATTGCGCCACTATGGTAATTCGAATGCGTCACACGCGGTCACACACCGCCAATCGTCGGAGTCATCACGCTCTTAAGAGTCCTGAAATGGCTGTCTGCAAAAACTGTGCTGGACATCACCGTCCACACCACATGTGTCTAAATTGTGGTTTTTATAACGGTAAAATGGTCCTTGATCTCGCCGCCAAGAAAGCTGAACGTGAAGAACGCATGAAAGCCAAGCGTGACGCCATTTCAGCTCAAGCCGGCGATACGACACCTGCACCAGTTGAAGCGAAGTAATTCAATCCAGAATCCCGCACTTCACTCATGATAGGCGGGATTTGTGGATTATGGCGAATCACTCTATAAAGCTAGTGTATACTCAAACCCAGAAGTAGTTAAGTACATTTTTTATGGCAAATAGGCACCTTTCACGCAGTATCGTTTTACAATCACTCTTTGAGTGGGATTTGAATGCAATAGATCGTAAAGCAGTTATCGAAGTTTTAGATAGAAATATAGAAGAGTTCGCCCAAAATAAAACAGACCGACCATTTATGGAGAAACTCCTTGATGGTATTTTAGGTAAGCAGCCCGAGCTTGATTTAGTGATTGAGAAAGCCGCGCCGGAATGGCCGATTGATCGAATTTCTCCAGTTGACCGTAACATTCTGCGTCTCGGTTTATTTGAACTGCTGTTCGCTGACCGCAAAGAAGTGCCTGCCAAAGTAGCTATTAACGAAGCGATCGAATTGGCAAAACAATTTGGTGGTGATAACAGTAGCCGGTTTGTAAACGGTGTATTAGGAGCCGTGTATAAAGAAATTGGTGAACCAGGCAAGGAGGAGATTGGCAAAAAGAAAAAAGAAGTTCCTTTCCATGAAATGCCGATTGAACGGCTGGCTGGTGCCGTCGTGTATGCTGAGGAGGATGGCTATATGTACTTAGCGCTCGTTCATGATATTTTTGGCCACTGGACCCTGTCTAAAGGAAAAATTGAAGAAGGAGAAGATGTACAAGCTGGTGCCGTCCGTGAATTAAAAGAAGAGATGGGACTAGATATCACTATTGAGGCAGAGCTAGGTAATAACGAGTACGTAGCAACCCATCCCGAAAAAGGAAAAATCCGCAAACAAGTGCACTACTACCTAGCCTCGTCTCCGTATACCACCATCCAGATGGAGCAAAAAGGCGGTTTAGATGATGGTCAGTGGTTCAAGGTGGCTGACATCCTTGACCTCAACTTCTATGAGGATATTTTGCCGATTGTGACTAAAGCCATCACGATGCTAGTAGGCAAGCGTAGTAAATAATGCTAAAATCCATATAAATGGTGAATGAAGAAATGAGCGTAGCGATTATTCTGAATTTATGTCCCGATTTTTCCTCCTAAGGAAAATCGCTGGACCGCACTTCGAGAATTATTTTCCTCGCCCTTCCTTACAGGAACTGTCCACTCACTCGCTACTTTATTTCGCTTAAAGCTTATAAAGTAACAGGGTGAGTCTTGCGAAGTGACATTAGGTCACTTCTCACTTGAATTGCACTCGTTCTCATGAATTTTAGCTCGACTAAATTTTGGGTTTCTCAATAACTTCACATTAACTTTATGGATGCACGAAACATTGATGACGACTTAGCTCAGCTGGAGGAAATATTAGGTGTAGTCTTTACTGATAAAGAGTTATTACTCTCAGCGATTACCCACCGGTCGTATTTAAATGAACATCGTAATGCTACGCAAGACCACAACGAACGACTAGAGTTCTTGGGTGATGCAGTATTAGAACTGGTGGTAACCGACTACCTGTTTAAAACCTACGCGGATAAACCAGAAGGGGAACTAACTGCTATTCGTGCCGCCTTGGTTAATACGGTGTCGTTGTCTGCGACCTCTGAAGCGCTTGGTGTAAATCAGTATTTACTAATGAGTAAAGGTGAGGCCAAAGATGAAGGTCGTGCACGGCAATATATTTTAGCTAACGTATTTGAAGCGTTTATTGGGGCAATTTATTTAGATCAAGGGTTTGAAACAGCGCGCACTTTTATCGCTCGTGAATTGTTTGGAAAAACTGACGAAATTGTTAAAAAGAAACTCTGGCAAGATGCCAAGAGTCGCTTTCAAGAGCTGGGACAAGAGCACGCCTCGGTTACTCCTACCTATCAACTGATGAGTCAATTTGGGCCTGATCACGATCGGATGTTTACAGTGGGGGTATTTCTGCGAAATGAAAAAATTGCTGACGGCCAAGGTCGGTCTAAACAAGAAGCCGAACAAGCGGCTGCGCTAAAGGCACTGGTCGCCAAAGGCTGGGAAGGGGAGTAATAAGGTTAATGCACAGACGTAGACAAAGTCACCGCTTTGGCAGTTTGGCAGCGTGGTACACTAGTACCAATGAGGTTTTTTAACCGCGGCTTTACACTAATTGAGTTAATGGTGACTATTTCTGTTATCGGTATTTTATCTGCAGTTTTGTATGCTAATGTAGGAAAAGCCAATCCAAAGGCTCGTGACACTGACAGGCAAGCCGATATTCGCAGCTTACAAGTTGCCATCGAGCAATACAAAAGTAAAAATGGCCGATACCCGTCTATGGGTTGTACCCCGGGGGCAGATCTGGTCTCAGCTGAAAATGATTGCAGTACATATATACTCGATTTGGCACCAGAGTATATACCTGCATTGCCTCGTGACAATAAGCGCGGAACCGATCCAGGGTATGCCTATGTGACAAATACCAATGGTACGAGTTATAAAATAATGGCCCTCGGTACCGTAGAGTCAGAAGTGGTCACTGCCAGCCATCCATTTAGACGATGTGAAAATAGTGGTGTTGGTATCTGTGCGGCGACCGGAGTCTGCGCGCCTGCCAGTGCCGGCTATCAAAACACCTATGCCTTATGGGGCGGTTTTGCCGATGGTGCTGACGATGCGGCGGTTAAGGTAGCGACTGCTTTAGTCATTTGTAAATAAATATGAAAATACGTCATCATGTCACCCAAGCCGGTTTTACCTTAGTAGAATTAATGGTAGCTATTTCTATCATTGGAATTCTATCTGCAATAGTGTACGCAAATTTTGGCGAGTCGAGAGCGTCCGCTCGCGATAGCATTCGTAAAGCTGACCTCAAGAGTCTGCAAATAGCAATTGAATTGTATAAAGCTCAAAATGGTGTGTATCCGCTAGGATGCAATGGCGGAACGGCCGGGGCTACCCCTACCTGGAGTGGCAATGTACAGGGTTCGGCGGCGTGTCCTGGGGGTTCAACGGAATACATCATTGGACTAGTGCCTGATTATATAGCAGCGCTACCAGTTGATCCTAGGGCTGGATCATATCCTCTAGTAGGTAATTATGGGTATCTGTACGGTGCTAGTTCAGACCAAAAGCAGTACAAAATTATGGCCGCCAATGTAGTCGAAGTACAACAGGTCACTAGTTACAACGATGAATTCGCCCGGTGCCCACAAACGGGTTCAGCTGGTTGTCCAGCTGCTGAACCACCAAAGAGTGGGTATGCGTTATATAAGGGTCCGGTAGCTGCCATGTGGTAATCTCAAATGTACCTCCAAGAACTAACAATCAATGGCTTTAAATCTTTCGCTAAAAAAAGCGAGCTCGAATTTTCGGCACCGATTACTTCGATTGTTGGGCCAAATGGTTCGGGCAAGAGTAATGTCGCCGAGGCCTTTCGGTTTGTGCTGGGTGAGCAGTCGGTGAAATCGCTGCGCGGAAAACGCGGAGAAGATTTAATTTGGGGTGGTTCAGAATCTGTCTCCCGTGGTAATCGGGCATCGGTGGCTGTGTTGCTTGATAATACCAAGCGGGTATTTGCAGTTGATTTTGACGTTATTAAAATCGAACGAGTGGTGCATCGTGACGGTCAAAACGAATATTTCATTAACGATTCCCAAGTTCGTCTTAAAGATGTGCAAGAACTTTTGGCTGCCGCTAACATTGGATCAACTGGCCATCACATCATTTCCCAAGGTGAAGCTGATCGGATTCTCTCAGCCAGTGGCCGTGAACGGCGGGAAATGATCGAAGATGCCTTGGGACTCAAGGTGTATCAATATAAAAAGAACGAAGCCGAAAAAAAGCTCGATAAAACAAAAAGTAATATCGAACAAGTACAGTCGCTCAGGCGTGAGCACGCACCTCATTTAGCGTATCTAAAAAAGCAGGTAGTGCGAGTCGAGAAATCACTGCAACTACAAGCAGAGCTCAAATCAGTCTATGCCGAGTACCTGAAACGCGAGGATACGTACATTGCTTTTCACGTCGACAGATTAAAAGAATCGAGACAAGCACCAGCTGCGCTACTGACACAAGTGGTCGATAAGTTAGCGGCTGCTAAAAATATTTTGCGGCAAGCTGAAAATAAATCAGGCAATTCTGTAGTGAGTGAGGCTGAGGGCGCCCTCGCTCGGGCCCGTACGGAACGTCAGGCGGCCTTTCGGGCCCAGAATCAGCTCGAAGGCCAGGTAGCGTACCTCACGAAACGGATTGAAACAAAACAGCAACAAAAACCAACTCCTCAAACTCAGTTTGTGAGCGTAGCTTCGTATGAGGCGCTTATAACCAGTATTGAAAATGATGTTGAAAAAGCCCTCAAGCGTGATGATGTGAGCCAGCTCAGACGGTCACTCACTGACATTGTCCATACCCTTAAAGTTTTTATTACTCGCAATGAACCCACAGCACTGCAAGACACCAAGGCTGAAGAAGCAGAACTAAACGAATTACATACCCAGAGTAAATCCTTTGAAGCCGCTCATCTTTTGGCTATGCGGGCCGAAGAAGAAGCTCAAAACAGTTATGACAAAGTCCGCGCTTCAATTGAGGCAGAGGCACTGAGTAATCGTGACGCCGAGCGAGCAGTGTTTACTCTGGTGAGTGAGCAAAGGCTGGTTGAAATTGAGCTGGAAAAAATTGACCGCGAGCTCGCAGTGCTCGAACGTGACCGGACCGAGTTCAAGCAGGAATTACAAGAGGCGGTAACGCTGATTAAAAGCGCAGCTGCTCAATATTTCTCATACGAAATAGTCGACAACGGTGTCGTTATAACCAATGAACAAATAGTGTCCGAAGACCGAAGCGTCCAGCATGATCGTCATCGCAGTCTAGAGAAACTAAAAATTCGGTTAGAAGAACTCGGTATCGGCACAACGGAAGATGTTTTAAAGGAATATAAAGATGCCACCGAACGTGATGAATTCCTGGCGAGAGAGATTACTGATCTCGAGGATTCGGTGACAAAGTTAGAGTTGTTAATTACTGAATTAAATGAACAGCTCAATGAACGGTTTGTCGCGGGGATTGAAAAAATTGGTACCGAGTTTAATCGGTTCTTTGTCCTGATGTTTGGTGGTGGTAAAGCGGAGCTAAAGCGAGTCAAACCAAAGGTAAAAGTAGTGAACGAAGAGTCTGGTGATACAGAAAGTATGGATGAAGAGGGAAGTGCCGAAGGGGTAGAGCTGGACGTATCGCTTCCCAATAAACGCGTTAAAGGATTGGAAATGCTTTCCGGTGGTGAACGAGCCCTGACGTCGATTGCCCTTATTTTTGCGATGAGTCAGGTTAATCCACCATTATTTATTATCCTTGACGAAACCGATGCTGCTTTGGATGAAGCCAATAGTCGTCGCTATGGCGACATGATTCAAGCGTTGTCAGAAAAGTCTCAGCTAATTTTAATCACCCACAATCGCGAGACGATGAGCAGGGCAGGCATTTTGTACGGCGTCACCATGGGGAGTGATGGAGTATCAAAATTATTATCAGTGAAATTTGAAGAGGCACTGGCTGTGGCCAAATGAAGTAAATGAACGAGCGGGAGCGAGTATCATTTACTTCGTTCCAACTTTTGACCTTTCCTAGGCAAAAGTTCTGGAACCTGTCCTCGTTGAGACTAGTTTAAGCGAAGCAATTAACTTTAAAATAAAAAGGGCATATTGCGAATCATGACATAAAGCGACTGTCTACTTTTTTATAAAATTAAAAAAGCTTGTGTAACGTTGGTGGAAACCATTGTCGACACAAGCTTTTCTTCCGTCAGATATTTTGCAGATTGTCCCCGTCGTCATTTTCTTTTATTTCCCCCTTGCCTTCAGTTATTATGTGTTTGTATCGTTCGGTTCTTAGAAGCTGAATAACCTCTTCAATCTCGGTACCTTTGTCCACACCGATATGAAGTGTAACGCGTAGCTCGTCATCCTCGATTTCGTCAGCCGGTAGTGAATTGTAATCGAGTGGACTTCCGGGGGCTGTTTCCCAAAAGAGTAACTGGTTTTGAAGCCTTTGTTCAAGTTCTGAAATAAAGTCAAATACTTCAGTAAAGTGACCAAATATCACAATATACCACCTAGGTACTTTAACGTTTGGTGTAAGAACATTTCCCATCCCAACCTCCTTTCTGTTTCTTGGGTGGAATAATTTTATAATGACATATTCAACCAAAATGTACAGCGTCAAAAAACTCAGCCTTTAAATGATATACTAATAAAATTATGCATAGCGAAGGCGCACCTCATATTCGAAACGCACAAATTACCCGTCGGGGATTCCTAGGCGGCGCGGCGGCGCTCGGAGCAATGGCTTATGAAGGGTATACAAATGCTCAAACTCATCAACCAGAAGATGAGGTTGAAGTGTCTGAGGGGATTGAGGAAGTGGAATCAATAGAAGAAATAGCGGAAGATTTACTGTCGCCTGTCTACGACCAAGTCCTCGCGGCGCGGACTATTGAATCTGGGGGATTACGGCGTGACCAAGTAGTTTTTGTAGATAGTCTGGGCCGGCAGCTCACAGAAGTTTTTGATCTTACTGAGTCTGTTGGATTGACTCCCCGTGATATGACATGGAGTTTTCAAGGAGATAAGCCTGCAGGGATTCCAGGGACGTGGATAAAAGAACAGGAAAATTATATTAGTGAACAAACGGGTATTCCGCCTGCTGAAATTAATATGTTGAGTGTATATTTGGATTTAGATAATGCTGACCAGGAGAATTTTACGAGTAGGGTAGAGATGGCGTATAACAATGCTACTCGAGTTGTCGCTGAGGATGTATTTGGACGTGATGCCCTAACTATTATTCGCGAAGAAACTCATTTTGAAAACATACCAGATGCAGTCGCTCAATACCTAAAGCCTCACATTGTTGGTATTGCGTGTGAGGAGTCTCGCTTTGATGCGAATAAAACAAGTTTAGAGGAAGCAGTAGGCTTTATGCAAACAATGCCTGATGTATTCGAGAAATACAAAATTGAACATAATCTACCGGACCTTGATCCTCGTAATTTAGTTGAACAATTACCAGTTGGGTTACAGCATATTGAAGTCTCCTACCTGGAACTAGTCGACAAACTTGATATTGAATTAGCGTATATAACGCAACTCTATTTTAATGGTAACAGCGCCTCAATGGAGAAGTATTTTCTCACGCCATGTATTATTGGTTCATACAATTTTGGACAAGCTCGAATGATAAAGGTAGTGCAGTGGTTTCTACAAAATTACCCGGAACCAGAATCAGCAGTCACCGCACTCGATCAGACAGAGTCACTTTCAGGATATGACGTATTTTTCGCGATGACGCATCAGTGCGCACTGCAGAATGGCGTAGATAAATTTGGCGATGAATCCAGTACGTACGTGTCCAAAGTGATGGGCTGGACACAGGCTTTTTCAAACTATGAAGATAGACTAAAAGGTTTACAGCTCGCCAGTAATTAAATGAGATTAAAAAACTGTGGAGCTAGGCTCCACAGTTTTTTCTTGATTACACAACCAACTCGAAATCCAACTGTCGTTCGTCGGCGTCGGCTTTAACCAGCTTTACTTTGACTGTATCACCAAGCCTATAGATCTTGCCGGTTTTTTGACCGCGGATGCAGTACTTGCTCGCCACGTGTTCGAAATAATCGGTACGAATCGACGCGAGGCGGACCATGCCTTCACACAACGCCTCTTGTTCTTGGACATAGATACCCCAGTCCGTCACACCGGTAATAATAGCTTCAAATTCAACGCCCACTTTACCTTGCATAAACTCAACCTGTTTGAATTTGATTGAATCACGTTCAGCCTTGACAGCTTCACCTTCGCGGGCCGAAGACTTGACCGCCATTGCTTCATACTTTCCAAAATCACCTGGCCTGATTTGTACGTTATCGAGGTGAGCACGGAGGAGACGGTGGGCGAGAAGGTCCGGGTAGCGACGAATAGGCGACGTGAAGTGACTGTAGAATTTAAAGGCGAGACCAAAGTGTCCAATATTTTTAGTTGAATAGACGGCTTTTGCCATCGAACGAATAGCCGCTGTTTTAATCAGGTTCTCTTCGGGGGAGCCCACAATTTCTTTTAATAACCGATTAATTTCATTTGCCTTGACGGTACCTTTATTAGTTTCAAACTCGTACCCGAGAGCATGGAGAAAAATAGCCAGCTCTTCAATTTTGTCGGGATTAGGGACATCGTGGATACGGTAGACGTAGACCAAGTCACGTTTGTATTTTTTAGCCAGGTCGTCGACGTGCTTGGCTACTTGTTGGTTGGCGAGCAACATAAAATCTTCAATCATGAGCATGGTTTCTACGCGTTCTTTTTTGTAGGCCCGAATTGGTTTGCCAGCTTCATCCAATTCAAATTTTACTTCTGGCTGTTCAAAGGCGATAGCGCCATTGGCGTACCGTTTCTTCCGTAAAATGCGTCCGAGGGTCATCATGGTATTTAGTTCATCGTAGTATTCACCGGTACCATTATCGAGAACTCCTTGGGCATCTTCATAGGCAAATCGTTTATCTGAATTGATAATGGTCTGCCCAAACCATTCGGAGACGACAATTGCCTCGGGAGTTATTTCAAATACGGCTGAGAAGGCGAGACGGTCTTCGTGTGGACGGAGCGAACACAGGTCGTTACTGAGGATTTCGGGCAACATCGGAATCACGCGGTCGACGAGATATACCGATGTTCCGCGCTCCTTGGCTTCGTCATCAAGGACTTCACCAACCCGCACATAGTGCGACACGTCGGCAATATGAATACCAATTGAGTAGTTGCCGTTCTCGAGTTTCTCAAACGACAACGCATCGTCAAAGTCTTTGGCATCATGCGGGTCAATCGTCATGGTGGTGATACCACGGAAATCTTTTCGCTTTGGGTCGGCTGCTGCGTCAGTGAAAATTTGGTTTTGTGTTATGTACAGTTCTTGCGCTGCTTCCTGTACCACCTCGGGGAAGTTTTTCGCAAACCCACCCGAGCGAATAATCGCTTGCATTTCGGTTTCGTGGTCGCCGGCTCGACCGAGGGTTTCTTTGATAGTGCCAATCGGTTCTACCTTAGCGTCTGCCCAAGAGGTAATCTCAATCAAGACTTTCATGTCGATATCGTTGGCCGTGGCAGTAGGGAGGGTTGGCCTGACGTGGATACGATGGTTGTCAGGACTAAAATAGAGAACTTTTTTTCCACCGATCACTCGTTCTTTAACAACCCCAATCAGTTCACGAAAAGCCTTGGTGACTACCTGTACCACCTCAGCCTCCTGGCGTTTGCCAGCTACCAGTGGTTTTAGTTTAACTTGAACCGTATCACCATCGAGCGCAAAGCCGAGGTTTTCCCGCTCAATAAGTAAATCTTCGTCGCGTCCTTCTACTTTCATAAACCCCGTTCCTTTCCCTCGAATCATGATGATTCCTTCAATTGTAGTTGTTTCCATGCCCGCCAATAGTAGCATTGACGATACTAAAAATCCACTGTAGATTGGCGGTAGTTTGCACAAACCCAAGGAGAAAGTCATGAAGCCGTTTCGAGTTAGTATTGTAGAACAGCCAGAAATTGCAGAAGATTCTGAAGCGACCGCCCTCTCTTCTGCGAAATTGGTAGTCTGTGTTTCGTGCTCCCGTCATATTTACGATTATTGGACTGCAGATATGTATTATCAGGATGATGAATCAGGTGGGTGGCGAAACACATCCAGTTTCGGAACTAATTCGGTATCAGGCTTGCTAGGGCACCTGCATGACATAAGCAGGTCTGACAGCGAGAAATATCTCTTGATGACAGCAGATGTATCCAAAATCCTTTTGCCAGCTATGAGTGTGCCAGTGGTTGAGTACGTTATGGTGGAAGAACTCGCTGTTTCTTAGGTCAAAAAACACAAATTTCTCCCGCGCCAGCCTGGCGCGGGATTTCTATGTCTGTGTCAGTCTCATGACAGTCGTATTGACCAAATCCGTCTTATCTGATACTATCCCTGCACTATGTTAATGATGCGATTACAACGAGTTGGCCGCAAAAACAATCCCGCGTACCGCGTGGTGGTGGTTGATAAACGAGCGAGTACAAAAAGTAA
>JAYVIL010000059.1:0-3648 GCA_043770255.1 Candidatus Kaiserbacteria bacterium | reverse complement strand
GGCCTAGCACGAGCACCTTACCTACCCGATCGTCGAGCGAAATCGAACTGGCGAGCATACCCAGACCAGACTTCACAGCTGTATACACTGGTTCAAGTAATCGTGGCGTCCACTGCGATGTCGAGGTAATCGCAATAAATCCTGGAAGATTGCTCTGCTTGCGGAGTAATCGCTGCAAGAGCATCTCTGGAGCGAGCAAACCGACTCTATTCATCTTCTCGATGTCAGCATCAAGCAGGTCACTGATCGTGCCTTCTTGAAAGAAACCTGCCGCATATACGACCAGGTCGATCTCGGAAAGTTCCGAGACGAATAAGTCGAGGTCTGCTCTCAGCGAGTCCCCACCGAGCTCAAGATATCTAAACTGAAGATTGGCAATCTCAGGGTTCCGGCGACCGGTGACAGTTACTTCATGATCCTTCGCCAGAAGTTGTGCGAGCGCAAGGCCGAGACCTGAACTGCCGCCAACGATAAGTGCTTTTTTTGTCATGGTTTTATTATCCTATACCGTACATTTCTAGCCGAAGTCTACTATTTCCTGAATATTTAGCAAATATACTTTCTATGTCCTAGACCCGCGTGCCTTAATCAGATCTGGAAGAATCCGCCGAAATACCTTTACGAAGCCTAACGATCGAGGCGCAGAAACTACTCTCCCTACCCCAACACCCCATTCAGCCAGGTGCTCCCATACACCGCTAAATACGCTACCATCACATTAAACACGACATTACCCGCAGCGAGTGGCACCATGACTTTTTTATATGAGATATGGGCCATCCCTGAGGCAATCGTGACAAAGTCATTGGACAGTGGACAAATCGCCCCATACAGAAAACAAAATCCAGGGAATAAGCGCGGGTGATTCTGGGCAAAGTTTTTTATACCTACGAATACATATTGGAAACTCTGGGGAATAGCAGCTGTCCCACTACGACCTAAAAAATAAGAGAAGGAGTCTCCGCACATGACCCCAACCGCCGAAGCAAAACCCAACCAGAGTGGATTAACTCCAGTATTAGCGAGTACGAGCAGTACCGCTAGGTACGGTACGGAATTAAAAGTTGACAGGCCACCCAAACCAGCAACTAAGAACATCAGGAGGTAGGCGTTTTGAATGCCAATATATTCTACTAAAGATTCCGCTCCAATAAAAAATATAAAAACGACTGATACAATGAGACCAATGAGAAGTGGCAGGAGTGCTAGTATTTTTTTGCAAAAATTCATTCGGGTATTTATTACTGCACTTTTTTATCTTTTCTTTTATCGGTCATAATTCTAATATCTCGTACTATGGCTGGTGTCGTGGTCGTTGTATCAAGCTGCACTAATACAAATGCCCCGACTGGCACTTCATCGCTTGTAACAGTATTTTTACCGGCAAAGAATACGGTGTTTTCGGTAATAATAAATTCTTTGGTAATGCCTCTGGGGTCAATTGTCACTAATGTTGAGGTACTGATGCTGGCCACCTTGCCCGGCACCACATCAGCATGCCACTGATCAGGACCCTCGGGGATAAAATACCAAACGATAGCCAATATGTTGATGAGTATGAGCAATCCTACCACTAGTATGAGTGGTAGGTGTTTTTTAAAAAAGAGTGTATGCATTTCTATATAATACCATCGGAATTAAAAATCCCGCGATTTTAGTCGCGGGTTTTTAATTATTTAGTAGTTACCTTCTTGATAGCTGCTGATAGTCGTGACTTCTTGCGGCCAGCGGTGTTGTCTTTGATGATTCCCCGCTTGGCAGCTTTATCAATTGCTTTGTACGCAGCTGGGAGCATAGCTTTGGCTTCTGCTCCGTTTCCTGCAACAATCGCTTTTTTGATATCCTTTACTACATCGCGCATCTTGCCGGTAGTACGAATATTGTACACGCGCTTGCGCTCGCTACTACGGACTGCTTTTTTTGCTCCTTTTGTAATTGCCATAAAAATTTATCTAAGTGGTGCAACTGTACCGTATATTAAGAAATAAATCAACCTCTCTTCCCGCCTTGGGGTACGGTAGGGTACAATACAGGCATTATGATTCGATTTATTGCGGGCGAAGTGATCAGGGTAACCCCCGCCGGGGTCGTGGTTGTCGTAGGCGCTTTGGGGTACCTCGTGCACACTACCAAAAAAGCCGGACTGGTCACAGGCGACAGTATTACCCTCCATACGTATCTCGCAGTTCGTGAAACTGCCCTTGATTTGTATGGATTTTTAACAGAAACAGAACTAATGTGTTTTGAACTACTTCTGACCATTTCGAAAATTGGACCAAAATCTGCTATGCAGATACTAGAAGCGGCCGATGTCAGTCTAATTGTTGAATCAGTTACTATTGGTGATGCGGCCCATTTATCAAAATTATCCGGTATTGGCAAAAAAACAGCCGAAAAAATTGTCGCCGAGCTACGCGATAAGATTGAAATCTTGACATTTAACACTAACCTTGGTCAAGCATCAACTGCTCAGACCACAACCTACACCGACGCTTTTGACACCCTCCTGACACTAGGATACAACCCGATTAATGTCCGTCGTGTACTCGATGAACTGGGGTCTGGTGAAACAACCAGCACTCTCGTAAAGCGCGCCTTACAAAAGTTATCCTAAGGCAAAAAGGATTTTATTTTTAGCAAAAAATCCCTAGCTCAAGCTAGGGATTTTTTGCTATTTACTGCTGGCGACTCGCATTCCTAAATCTCTTGCACTTTCGGAATGACTTCCACCAAAGTAGTTCTCGTAAACGCCGGTGTAGTAACTCCCGGTATCACTGGCGGTCTACAGTTAATCGTAAATGATTGGGCTGATTTGAGCGGTGTTGAAGGAACCGTTCGACTCACTAGAGTCCCCACGGCAGACCCACTATAACTAATGATTGTGGTAGCCACTCCGGGACCGGCGAGCGTACAGTTCAGTGGTATTGTGGAGTTAATTCTATAGGTGAGGTCAGCTATAGTATCGTAGCGAACCACTTGCGGATTACCGCTAATCGAGAGCTCAGTCGGTTGCGGCACTACAATCGTACCATTTGATTCATCGTCGTCAGTAGGGTCGTAATTAGCGTTTGTGAGTATGTAGGGATTGGTGTAACAGCCGGGGTCTTCCAAATTGGGTCTGTTATCAATTCGGCCATCACGATCATTGTCGCGACCGTCGTTACACTGATAGGCCTCAATAGTAATGTTCGCAGTATCGCAAGCAGCTGTCGCCATATCAGGATGTGAGACACAGACGCGTACTGGAACAGTACCGGCGGTACCGGGTGCTGTATACGAAACTGTACTAGGCGGTGTATCTGTCTGGGCTGCTCCGAGAGCCGCCTGTCGCGTCACCTCGGGCCGAGATTGCCCACCGATGGTGACAATGTATTTGTATTCAGTTACTGGCATGACGCCGGTGTTCCTGGTTGTAAACGGTACACTGGTGAGCCGTTCTCCGGTTTTGAGGGTGAGATTACTGACTGCCGGGACGAGAGTGACCACTGTCCGCTCACTATTGTCTAATGAGTCGTATGTACTTGATGCAGTTGGGTCAGTCCAACAACCTGGGTCGAGAGCATCAATCAGCGAATCTTGGTCTATATCATTATGTGCGGCGTCACTACATTCAGTTGGCACCACCGTTACCACTGGCGTCGCCGTACA
>JAYVIL010000058.1:0-31584 GCA_043770255.1 Candidatus Kaiserbacteria bacterium | reverse complement strand
GAGATCAGTGGATTTTCGGCGAGAATAACTTTACGTTTTTCGCCATGGGGATCAAAGGCTTCTTTGGTACTGATGTCTTCGTGGTGTCCGAGTAGACTAAAACTAATCTGGCAGCCACGATCCTCAACCAGATCGTTTTCATTACTCACCGGCCACGGTCGAGGAATTGAATGTATATGTGTATGAATAGTAGCCTCGTCGGCCTGGCTGAGGCGTTCCTCCCATAGGACGGCATCGTCAGGGGTCAGGGCATGATTACCGTTTTGGCCCAGTTTGTAACACGGTACACCATCAACTTGGAAGGCTATTTGACTACAAATTGCCCCCGACACAATAATAACTGTGTGTGGAGTCGTGGCTAGCAACTCTTTTAACTCTGAATTAATTTTAGAGCGACTGCGGGTGACTGTGTTGTCGAGGTCAAAAAAGAGATGCATACACGTAGTGGCTAATTGTTTACTTCTGATTGCACATTGAGTGGTGATTTCTCTGGTGTGTCGCGCGCGTAGTCATCCTGGTAGCGAATGATATCATCTTCGCCAGTATAACTACCCGTTTGCACCTCTATAAGGACGAGTGGACTAGTGCCGTGGTTCGCCAGACGATGCACGTGACCCTGAGGAATGTAGCAACTTTGGTTCGGATACAGAATTTGGTGTCCAATGTGGTCAGGGTGTTCAACTTGGCGGATTTGCAGGGTAGCTTCACCTTCGACTACGACCCAGTGTTCACTGCGGTGTTTGTGACTTTGTAGACTAAGTCGTTGTCCTTCTTTGACAATAATTTTCTTCACTTTGAAGTTAGGTTTGTCTTCTAGAACGTAATAGACACCCCACGGTCGGTAACCAACTTCAATGTACTCTTGTTCCTGCATTTCTTTTGGAATAGACGCTAATTCAGCCTGTAATTTCAAACTGTCAGCTTGATTGGCGACGCGATTTACATACGATGAACTACTGTGGGTCTTGGCTCCCAAGCTGTCGATAATTTTTACTCCGTGTTTCTTTAAAATAGCCGCTTCGGGGATTTCGCTCGCAAAACGGTCTCCACCTTTGGTGAAGATGACTTCAGTAATTTCTGGACGGGCAGCGATTTCAGCTAACGTTTGCTCTAGCGTGGCGCACACCGTACTATCGGCATCAACTGATAGAATCACGCGATCCACCGCTTTTAGTGAACCCACGACTTGCATGCGAAACTGTTCATCCTGGAACGATTCTGTGCCGCGTTTGATTTTTGCCTGGAGATCATTGTTTACAATGACCCACAATTCGTCGGCGATTTGTTTTGACATGTCAAAACACTCGATGTGTCCGGGGTGGAGCGGATTAGCGTAAACAGAGGTGATAGCTATTTTCATATGTTTGTAAAATGATTATTAAGGTAAAATCCAAGTAGTAACCGTAATACCACACTTTCTATTACAATACAAGTATTAAATATGTTGTTATTTTAAATGAGAGGTATATCATCTATGCAGTCCTTGGTGGGGCTATGTGTTTTAAAGTGTTTTAGAGTTTTGAGGATAGGGAAGCTTATTTCATTAGCTATTTATATATGAATTTATTAGGTGTAAAGATGGGGGTGGTAGAGAAGGTGGTAGCGGTGGTTGTTTTATTTACACTGGTGGCAGGAGCGTTTCCAATGTCTTTTGCCCAAGCTGAGACTGAGGTGGTTGATGAGACGGTTTTGTTAGTTGATGGCCTACCAACTGGTTCAACTGATTCTAATACGGCAGAAGTGTCCGAAGTTATTTTTGATACTGATATTGATACAACTGACACGGAAGTAGTAATTATTTCTGAAGATACTGATGTTTGTGAAAATATACCAGAAGTTCAATTGGAAATACCTGAGGGTTATGAAGCAGATGGAAATGCTTGTTATCCAATTGAAGATAGAGAAGCAGAGAATACTATAGAAGGTCATAAGTACGAATGTATCTATGATCCTGAAGCGTTTGAAGGTGAAGGTGGGTATAATTGTGATACTCCAGTAGGTGGCTGGGTGATTACCGTAACTAACGGGGATGTCACCTTTTCTACCTTTACTGATGCAGATGGAGCATATAGTTTCACTGTGTCTGATGGAGAATGGGAAGTTTCAGAGGCTGAATCAGACTACTGGCAACAGTATTATACTTGGGAAAATGGTGAATCCATTGAAAGCTATACATGTAATTTTGATTTCAGGACGGTGACTGAAGTGACGCGAGTTGAAGATGCAGATGGCTATTGTGATTTTGGTAACGTTCATATCACGTATCCCATAACAGGTTTTAAATGGAATGATGCTAATGCCAATGGTGTGAAAGATGAGGGGGAGGCAGGGGTGGCTGGCTGGAAAATTACTGCTTTTGAAGGTGATGGTAAGGCAACCCGACAGGTACAAGCGATAACTGACGAAAATGGCGCCTACACTCTTGATTTAGAGAAAGGCGAATGGACAATCCGAGAAGAAGTAAAAAACGGTTGGAAACAAATAGCTGTTGAGCAAGATGGTGAAGTGGACAGGGAGATAGATAGCTGTCAGTTTAGTATCATTTATAGCGATGAGCCAATCGAGGATACTTCTGCATCAGGAGATGATTGTACGTTTTATAACCAGTACGAACCAGTGTATCCGGTTATTGGACAAAAGTGGAACGACGCTAATGCTAACGGTGTACGAGATGAAGGCGAAGAAGGGGTGGCGGGCTGGACGATTTACGCCGATAATTCAGCTGATGATTTTGGACCAGTTTCAGTTGTGACTGGAGAAAATGGCGAATACGAATTTGCCTTGGTCGCTGGTAATTGGACTATTTCCGAAGAATCACGTTCACGTTGGACACAGACAGGTGTTGTTCAAAATGGAGACTTGCTGTCTGAGGGTGCAACCACTTGTAATTTTGGATTGGGTGAAATGCTTGATAAAAAAGAATCTAGATCAGAAGAAAATACTTGTGTATTTCTTAACCATGAAGAACCACGTCGTAGTAGTGGTGGGGGTTCAGGGACTCGAGTAAAAGATAGGACGACACCAACTCCACAGGTGTTGGGGGCTTCAAGCTCAACGCCAGCTTGTGGAATGTATTTGACTGACTACATGCGTATGGGTAAGGAGGCAAGTAGTACTGAAGTGACCATACTCCAAGTATTTCTTAATGCTGTTGGTGTTAAACTCGAAATTACCGGTATGTTTGACGCGGCTACCGACGTAGCAGTGCGTAAGTTCCAGGGTGATCACAAAGCTGAAGTTCTCACACCGTGGTACCTCGCAAAGCTGGTGCCTCACGAAAATCCAACTGGTTGGGTATACCAATTAACACGCTGGAAAATCAACAACATGGTGTGTCCCGGCAGTGAAGCGTATCCGGTTTTGAACTAGGGTTTAGGGGAGGGGGAGAGAAACTTTGCTGGATTGCTTCACTGCGGTTTCTTACAGAAACTGTTCAGGTTATCGCTATTTTAAATAATAGCTGGTAACCTCTTGCAAAAGTCCACAGGACTTTCTCACGCAAAGACGCGAAGATGGAATAGAGAAGAAGCAAAAAAGTTCCCGCAAGGGAGCTTTTTGGTTGGGGATAAAATTTGACAGACAAGTGTTCTGCAAGTATTATAAAGGTACGTCTGAGTACGCAATTTAGGTTCGGTTCCTTCGGGAGCGTCTGGTAAATCTCCTTTATTGCCGAAAAGAATCTGAAAACCCGCTTCCAGAATGCTATGGAAGGGGGTTTTCCTTTTGTCTAAGTCTGAAAGCTGGATATGAAATACAAAGTCTTGTTTGATTTTTCAATCTCTTCACGCACATGAACTCGTATTTGTGTGCCGTGTTTATCAAAACCCACAAACTCATATTCGTTTAGTTTTTTGTGTATACGAAATGACACAATGTGGGACTTTTTAATAATATCTATCCCTACAAAAAATGTCCGCATTCTCGCAGTAGCGTCTTTTCTGGGAATGGTGGCTTCTAAATATTTTGAGAGTCTTACTTTGCGTCCCTTGAGATATTTGCAGCTTGGATTCTGGTTATACTCTATATAATCATTAATACGGCGCAGAGTGTCCTTTTTTGAGAGGTTGGAGACAGCAAGTGCAGAGATAAATTGATCTTCAGTCATAAAGGTAAATTGTATCACGCGCCGTGTTGTCAGATTTAGAACCGTGCTGTAATTTATTCATCTCGAGATACTCCTGTAGGGGTCCCGTCCGCTATGGGGTATTTCATTTTAAGTTATGGTGCTAAGTTAGAGTAACAATACCTTAGGGTAGTCCTGTAATTTGAGTTACGGAGAAAATATGCTATTATCAATTGTTCCTTCTGTTGCTTCGGTGGCAGAACGCGAAACCGCAACCTTTTGTTGCGGTTTCTGCATTACTTTTAGAAGAGATTTGGTTTGTTACGAGTTCAACTATCTGGAAATTCTGGACAGTTGAACTCGTAAGATGTCCTTTCAAGTTCATTAATTTGTAAGAATGTGAAGATTAAAAATTAACATACTTCCAAAAAAGCACGCGACAGGGTCGGTTTTGTTAGTGATGGGACGATTTCGAGTTTTAGGACATTGTTATGAAAATTGTACAAGTAAAATAGTGTAAGTATTTTCTAGTAGTACGGCTCTAGGTTGTAGGGACGATGTCAGTTTATTTTGTACTGGCGTCCTTGCAATTTATTGGTTTAAGTTATTAAAAATATGACAATGACACAAAATGTTGGTAGGAATATATTATTAGGAATAAGTTTGTTAGCCGCACTCTTTATGGGTGCGCTATCAGCCTACGCGGCTGCTCCAGCCTGGGATGTGGCTGGTACATACACGGTGGCTTTTGAGTATCTAGGTACCGATTATGCACATGATGTGACACTAGCGCAAAGCAGCACCGGAATCGTTACGGGTAATGGTGGTAGTCCGGTTGGTGCAAATGTATATATGTGGATGATAACCGCTGGATCTGTCTCAGGGGATGTGATTGACTTTACCGCCAATTACACCGCTACCGCTGATGCGGTGACGCCACTGACGACGATGCACGTCATTGGTACGGTCGCATCAACTGGAATGATGTCAGGTACGTGGTCAGATAATTATCAAGGCGGTACCCGTACCGGTACTTGGAAAACTACCAGTGGAGCAGCAGACGAACTGGAGGGGGCTCTGGTCGCTGAAGATTTTGGTGTCGTTAATTACGATACTGGATTGGGAATTCTTAGGGGTTATACCGCTGGTTTTGGACTAACAAATGCAACATTTGCCGGAGCGCAATCAGTAGTGGTACGACTATACTCAGGTACAACACTCTTGCAAACCAACACCGCAATTTTGCCAAAGTTCAATGCCGATATTACTGGTACCCAGTTTTCGTCACCATTTGATGTTTCTGGTACCTTTAATTACGCAACCGATGGGTACTGGAGCAATGTTCGTGCCTCACAATTTGGACAGAGTGTACCCGCAACCCGCGTGGTCGCTACGGTTAAATTGGCAAACGGACAGGTGGTGACAGCGGAGAATAACCTCCTGACGGGTGACCCAACGACTATCTACCCAGTTGTGATTGTGGTGCCTCCCGCAACTACTACACCAACCATGAAAAGTCAATGTAAAGGCAATGGCTGGAAGGTATTTACCAATCCAACCTTCAAGAACCAAGGGCAATGTGTTAGTTACGTTGAACATTTGAAACATGATAATGATGATAAGGATGATGATCAAGACGAACATCATGCAGGAAATCACCATAATCAATCAAAAGATAAAAAACACAACAGTGAAAAATCGTCTCATAACCGAGGTCGGTAAATAGAACACTAATCATGCCAAAAAGTCCCGTTATGGGGCTTTTTGCTGCAATAAATAGTGCATTATTATCTTACATATGCCAAAAAAAGTTTTAGAAAAAACAAAAATACCAAACAACGTTGTGGTTTACCAAACAAAGTCGGGTGCTTTGGAGTTGCGTGGGGATCCAAAGAACGAGACTGTATGTGCTACGCAGGCGCAGATTGCTGAGGCATTTAGTGTAAGTTGTTCCAACTATTAATGAGCACATTAAAAATGTTTTCAAAACAGAAGAACTTAAAGAAAGTTCAACTATTAGGAAATTCCGAATAGTTCAAAATGAAGGTCGACGGGTGTTGATGGCAACAAGAGATCAGGGGCATATGCTTTTGTCTGGTTTTTGCAAAAGACGAAGGTACTAAATACCAACACACTCACACCGACAGCCCTGACTATCTTGATAGCTGAAAGTAATCCAAGTGATAAAGAGAAAATCATTGCCCTAGTCACAACCTTAATTTCAGGTTAAGACGCAAAAAAGCTCCCGCAAGGGATTTTTTTAGAAGCGGAGTGCTTTTACTTGCTCGACTAAGAAAGATTTGATGTCTTCGATGTCAACGGGACTGATTTTGTAGAGGATTTCTTCGGGTGATATATCGTCAAAATAAACTAAGGATTTTAGGGCAAGGCTAGGGTCTAGTGTCGGCAGCTTAACTTGTAGATTTTTGATAAGTGTAGCGAGCGGAGTTTCTTTTAATATGAAATACAGATCGACATAATCTTTGTAGGCAGTACGGCTGGTAATAGCACTTAATTTCATGCAGCCAATATCAATAATGCTTGCAAGGTCGAAAAAATCAGTAGAGATTACAGTCACAACTAGTTGGTATTTGTATGTCATAAAGCTAAGTCTTATGACATCATCGATTATAATCTCGAGAGTATTTAACTCATCTTGGAGGCGTACAACATTGTGTCCTGAAAATTTTTGCTCAATTGAATTAAAAAGTGTAGTGGTATCAAAAGAATCTAGGCAGAAGAAATCAAAATCGATGCTATCGCGGTGTCCAATTTGCAGAGCTAGGGCAGTGCCACCCGCTAGGTAAAAGCCTAGTGCACGAAACGAAGTTAATTTTGGTAAAATATTAATCCGTTGCTCGTCTAAAATTTCGTAGTGAATATTCATATTGCTAGGAGAATCGGTTAGTTCTTTTTGGTTTGGTGTCTAATATTATTGACCAATAGTTTAGAGATTTCTTAGTCCATTCTCCAGTACTAGATCCTTCAAATACTGCTACTAAATCAGATTGGTGGTAATTTGCCTTCAGCCATAGTATGGCATCTAATGACCCGTGATTAAGTGTTTGTTTAATAATACGGTTTTTATCACGTACTAAATCAAGTTTCTCTGTATCGTAAGACCAAAGTGAAGCTTTTACAGCAGTTGTGAGTGGGGAAATCATCAATATATTATACCACAAATTTGATAATCCTGTTTGCAAATTCCAACTGCCGGTGATGGCAACTTTGGTAAAAGTTCCACTTGTGGTGATTTTGTTTGGTATAATAACTGTACCTATGGACATTATTCACGACTTTTTACATTCGGTAATTAATCATCTGGTCCCGCACGAGGGGAATGATTATAGGCCGCACCTGCTTCAGCGAGGAGCGGTGATACTGATGTTGGTTTTGATCCTCTTGTCGTTTTTGGCGACAAATTTTCAGGCGCTATTGTGGCAGTCGTCTGATTGGCTCGTGGGGGCTGTGTTGCCGGCAGTAGTTGTTGATTTGACGAATACAAAGCGGACCGATTTGGCCCTGCCGACTCTCACTCGCAACCCTGTGCTCGATGCGGCTGCTACTCTCAAGGCGCAGGATATGGCAAAAAATAGCTACTTTTCACATGATAGTCCGGCAGGACTAACACCCTGGCACTGGTTCAAAGAAGCTGGGTATCCGTTTGTGTACGCGGGTGAAAATCTGGCGGTGTATTTTACTGATTCAACTGAAGTAGTTGATGCCTGGATGAATTCACCAACTCACCGCGCGAATATTGTTGGTAGTCAGTATCGAGAAATTGGTGTGGGTACAGCCCGCGGCACCTACGATGGTTTTGAGACAGTGTTTGTGGTGCAGATGTTTGGGACTAGGGCAATTCCTGCACCAGTGGCGGCTGTACCGGTACAAGCAATCGCACCGAGTGCACCACTGGCTATTGCGACCGACAGCACAAGTCAGGATGATGTCCCCGTTCCGACTGGGGCGCAGCCTTTAGTGGCCGGTGAAATGACAGACGTTATTTCCGTTACTGACACAGACGATGTCGTGGCTCCAAAAGCGCCAGAAGCAAAGCAAGAGGGGGATAGGCCAAGCGATGTTGCGCCTGTAATGGTGGCGACGGTGTTTAATTCAGGATCTTTTGAGGTTGCTACGGCAACTGACAGTGCCGTTATCTCGCCAGAACCGGTTGAAGAAGAGTTTACAACCATGATTGATGCGGCTGAAGCCGTGAGTTTATATTCAGGACTGGCCGCTTCATCAACCAATTTATCACCCGCTCCATATACCACGATTGATTTAGAGTCGGCACCAGTCCCTCATGCTGCTGTGCTCGCGACCGAGCCGAGTAAGCTTTTGCAGCTTATTTACCTGATCTTGGGTGGTATTACCGCTTTTGTTTTATTACTCTCGGTAGTACTTGAGTGGCGACATCACCGTCCAGTGCAGACAGTGTACGGTTTGGTGTTACTGATGATTATGGCTGGACTATTCTACGTCCATACGACGATTATCGCTGGAGCGACGATACTGTAATTTTAAATATATGGGAACTACTGATATTACAGAGCTGTATACAGCAACTAACTTAAGTGCGGATGGGCAAAAAGTGTCACTCTATAGTTCGGCACCAGCCGCTGGCTTTCCAGCGCCCGGCGATGATATGGTGGAGCGCTCGCTTAATGTGCATGAGTATTTGGTTAAGCATCCCGTCTCAACTTTTTTTGTGCGAGTGGAGGGGGATTCAATGGAAGGAGCGGGTATTTTCTCGGGGGATATTTTAGTGGTGGATCGCAGTGTAGAAGCGGTGAGTGGAAAAATTGTGGTTGCGGCGGTCGGTGGGGGGTTGGTCGTAAAAAGACTGGCAAAGCTTGATGGTGAAATGGTCTTGATGTCAGAAAACTCGGCGTATGTACCAATTAAAGTAACCGGTGATGAGGAGTGTTTTGTGTGGGGGGTGGTTACCGGCAGTGTCCGCCAATTCTAGAGAATCCAAACAACAACCTCATCTACTGCGTTGCCTTCGTCGCAAAATCACTCACCATACAACCAGTATGGCTCGCAATTTTTCTCCTCGTCGCCTTGTATCTAAGGTCGTTTATTGAATCCTCAAATTCCACAAATGGCGCACTTCTGCGTTAGGCTGCGGTAAAATTTTCCTCACCATACAGAAAGTACGGCTCAAAAAATTTTCCTGGCCTGCCTTGCATTACACTCATTTCTGAAAGTTTTATGTTTAAGCAAAATACACAGGTCCGACCTGTGTATTTTGTTAGTTATTATTAATAAAAACAGGCGCCCATATGTGTATGGGCGCCTGGTGGTTATGCTCCGTCAACGGCAGTTGATTCTCCCAAATCTATACCGACAACGCCCCGCTCTGGTTTGTGTGGTACAGTTGGAGGTAGAGCCGCTTGGATAATAGGGTCGAAAACTGGTTCGTGTGGTCTCATGTTGTATTCGAGAACACGATCAACTGGGTCGCGAGACATCGGACTTCCTCCTCTGAACTGTTTCGGGTATTATAACTTCAGTATTAATTAAAAAGTAACCACACGTTTAGGTGTAAGACCAGGGGCCTTACATCGTCTTAAAAATTATGACAACCACTACAATTTCTCGCAGTGAAACTTTGCTTCGTACTCTTATTATCACCTTTATTTTAGGCAGTGTGGTGCTTACAGCCTACCCTGCGTCAGCTGCGACCAGTAAAACTAACACTACGCCTACCTATGATGGTGAGGTGGCTGGCTGGCTACCGTGGTGGACTGATACGGCGGGTATCAAAAGCGCTACTAAAAACATCAAAAAACTCGACACCGTATATCCTTTTGTGTACGAAGTAGATGCGCAAGGTGATATTGTCGACAAAGCCGACCTCAAGGAGAAACAGTGGAAGAATTTCTTTAAGTTAGCCAAAAAGAGTAAAGTAGAAATCATTCCATCGATTGCTTGGTTTGATGGCAACCAAATTGGGACGATGCTCCGTGACGAGGACAGACGCGAGGACCACATTGATGACATTGTTAGTTTGGTTAAAAGAGGGAAGTTTGATGGTATTAACATAGACTACGAGCAGAAGAACGCTGAGAACATCAATGACTTTTCTGCTTTTCTCGAAGAGTTAAATGCTAAGTTGGGAAGTAAACTACTAACCTGCGCGATCGAAGCGCGTACACCAGCAGTCGATTTATATAAAGTAGTTCCTAATCCCCTGACTTACGCCAACGACTACAAAGAAATAGCCAAACATTGTGATCGAATTGAACTGATGACGTATGACCAACAGCGGGCTGACCTTACTCTAAACGAGAAACGATCGGGCCTACCGTATACTCCTGTGGCCGATAAAGAGTGGGTGGAGAAGGTAATCAAGCTCGCCGTGCAGGATTTTCCAAAAGATAAAGTACTGGTAGGTATTGCTACCTACGGTCGTGCCTGGGACGTTACCGTGGCTCCGGGTTGGTACCGGGACTATACCCGCGTAGCGAGTCTCAATGAACCCCGCATCCTTGAACTCTCAAAAGAAATCTACAAAACACCAATTGGGTACAGTGCCGGTGGTGAAGCGGTAATGAGTTACTTTCCCGAGGACTCAATCTATAAAGTCCTCACCGCCTTGCCGGTGCCAGCTGGAACACCAGCAGGCTACGAAAATGCGGCTCGGGCGCTACAGTTTGCCAACCTAGCTAATACCGAAGTCAAAGTCCGTTTTATCACCTACAATGACGCTGTTTCAGCCAAAGATAAAATAAATCTCGCTACCAAATACGACCTCCGCGGTGTCACCTTCTTCAAAATCGACGGTGAAGAAAGCCCAGACATCTGGAAGATGTTTTAATCTGAAATCAAACAACGCAAACAATACTAAAAATCTTAGGGGTCGGACCCCTAAAATTTTTTTTGCTTAGCCTGGATTGCCACGGTTGCGACCCCGTAAAGACGTTTCGCGTTCGTCGTCTTTGTGAGCGCAAGCGTGGCAATCCATTTATTTATGAGGAGTCTTTGATATAATATTTCCAATATGAACTACATCGGGGTCATCGACTGCAATAATTTTTTTGTATCAGTGTACAGCTGGGTAAAATGAGTCAAATCCTTTATTGGAAAAATAAAAAAAGACCCCGCAGTATCGCTACTTTAGCGGGGTCTTTATCAACATTGTTGATAGTTTAGGAGAAGCTTTGGCTTCCAAGTTCTGCCTGCACATCAAGCTGCGCTTCATCTGTTGTGCTGGTGGTGTCGGAGTGTCCACCCTCCATATTATTGGTACTTCTTGAATCAAAGTCTGTAATAGGTGATTCAAGCCGCGCTACTTCACGCATATACTCTGTGTCCGGGGAAAGAATCTGCCACCATAGCCACATCTCCAGCACACTCGGTCCTCTACTCGAATTGATTTGAGCTGGACTCGGATACGTTGTAGGTATTGGCTCGGTACGACCTGAGATGTTATGCATTTGCCACGTAGTCTTTATCTGAGCACCGACTGCTGCTGCAAGACGCGTTTGGATGCCAACATCCATTTTTGCGATATCAGCCCGGAGGAGGTTCTCCAAAGCGGCGATACGCCTGTTGAGTTCGGTAATATGTTTCCCATTCTCAATCATATGTTCTGCTTGCAGTTCGCGTATCGCAGCGTCGAGCACAAGGACATTTTCCGCCCATATTTTTGGAACGGTACCTTGAGTGTTGTCGAGGTATGTGCCCAGCTGAATGCGCAGAGTACTGAGTTTGACTTCAGGAGCTACTTTTCTCCCGATACCGAATAATAAAGAGACGGTAGGCACGCTAAAATGTGGAACTTGTACCAAAAGCGCCTTTACAGTGCTCATTTTCAAGTCAGGCAGAAGCTGTGCGATAGAGATCACAGCCGCTGCGGTGCGGTCCCGACTCAGTTCATTGCTTCGGCGAACTAAAGCCGCCTTCTCCTCCTCTAGGTGCCTCTTGTTATTTTTTAGAGTTGAGATCAGAAAACGTAGATCATTTTCCATCTTTTTTCCTTTCAAAGGAATTGTTGTGATTATTCAGCATCTTCTTGCCGTGAGGCAAAGTACTCAGCAAAGTATGCGACAAGCTGAGGTCGGTTTGAGTGCACGTGGGGTTGCCATTCAAGTGGGCGACCAGGCATGGCCAGAAGGTCGGTATCAGGATTATACCCGTTGTCCGTTATCTTCCACATACGGCCAAAATAGTCGCGTCTGTCTTGGCTACCATGCCACAGGTGCAGGATTTCTCCCGAGACTGTACCTAGTTTACCTTGCGTTAGTGAGTAGAATACATCCCCCCAACATTTCAGATGATTGATTTGCGTGGGATCATGCTTGAGAGCATTTTCGATGCAGAAGCCGTACTGGCCATAGATTGCGTGTGACATGAAGTGGTCGGCACTTCCTGACACTGCGTACTCATAGAGTCCTATCTGGTCAAAGATTTCTCGCCGCATTGCCCATGCATAACCGGTGTGTCCATGTTTGTCGTAACGGCCACAGTTAAGTGTCGTCATGTCACTCGTGGTTACACGAGCAAACGAAAATACTGGATTGTGTTTGCTTGGGAACAGATTGCCTTTTTCAAGGCGTATGCAAGTTTCCCAAAGTTGCACCACAGTACAAGAATCAGACAAGAGTTCACTCGCTTCGCGAGCCCAGCTCTTGTTCGTAAATACTACGTCACAATCTACCCAGGCAACGTATTTGCAACTATCGGGCAAGTACAAAGCTCCAATATTGATGAGGCGTTCTTTTTGCCACAGTAACGTGTTGCTCCTGATTTTGATTACATCTTGCGAGGGAGGAAGTTCAAACGGGTCATTACCAAATGCACACTCGACAGTCAGGACGTTGATTCCAGACAAACGCATTGTGGCAATAAAAGTTTCATAGGTAGACCTTCGGCTTTGGTAACCGCACGGATTATAGTAGACAGTAATCAACCATAACTCCTCTGCCTTTTCGTATAGAGACAAGTCCCTGCCAGCAACTTTCATTGAAAGATCCCTAGTTTATTTGTGAAGGTGCATGCAGGCTAAAACGCCTACTTTTCTCTAACTATACCAATAACACTAAATATCGATTAAGTCAATCCTCCCGCAAAGCCCTCATGAGTCTCAAAATTATCAATGTAACTGTAATGAGCTGCAGCAAGAGTTTGGTATACTGGGAGTAATATGAACTACATCGGGGTCATCGACTGCAATAATTTTTTTGTTTCGTGTGAGCGGTTATTTCGTCCGGATTTGGTCGCCAAGCCGGTTGTGGTGTTGTCCTCAAACGATGGCTGTGTGGTGGCGCGGAGTCAAGAGGTAAAGGACATGGGAGTGGTGATGGGTGTCCCTATTTTTCAGATAAAGGACATTGTAAAGGACAAAGGAATTACCACGTTTTCCTCGCATTTTGCCTTATACCGAGATCTGTCGAGTCGCGTGTTTACGGTGGTTAAAACGCTATTGCCCACGATGGAAATATACTCGATTGATGAGGCTTTCTTTAGTATCAAGGCTGATTCTAAGGAGCAACTCGAGGCCGAGCTACGACGGATTAAAATCGAGGTAGAAAGGCAGATTGGGATACCCGTTTCGCTCGGCGTTGCGGCTACCAAGACGCAGGCCAAATATGCCAACAGACTGGCTAAAAAAGCTGGGGGAGTGGTTGTCCTTGAGGCTGGTGATTGGGATAATTTGGTCACGACCATTCCCTTGCAGAATATTTGGGGAGTGGGCGGTAAGCTCGAGCTCCGGTACAAAGAGGCGGGACTACGGACTGTGGCAGATTTGATTGACTGCCCTAAACCCCGCGTGGATAGTTTGTTTGGGATAACGGGACTACGGCTGCAGTCTGAACTTGCAGGCACCCCCGTCTATTTAGTTATAAATAAACATGCGCCTCAACAGAGTATTACGAGCTCACGATCGTTTGAAAAAAACGTGACTGATCTAGCTGTAGTGAAAGATGCGGTGGCGTATCACGTACGGCAAGTAGTAGCTGATTTGAGGCATCTACGCCTTAAAGCAAAGTATATTTCGGTGATGCTGGGTACTAGCCGGCATAGCGACTATGTCCTGCGCGGTGGTTCTCTCACGACCGACAACCTTACTCCCACGGATGATTTGGTTCAGTTACTCAAACAAGCCTTGGCCATGACCGAAGAGCTGTATGAGGCTGGTGTACCGTACAAAAAAGCTGGTGTATACATCGGTAATTTTAGTCCAAGTGCGGTTACACAACAGTCGCTCTTTGCTACTGCGGTCGAGCCTCATACCAAGCCGATTGGCGCTATTGTAGACGCGCTAAATGCTCAATACGGGAATGATTTTATGACCATAGGGATGCAGACTAAAGATAGAAAATGGCAATCAAAAAGTGAGCAAAAGTCGCCTGCCTATACGACTCGCTGGAATGATTTAGCAACAGTTAGGGCAAGTGAGTAACTTCCGCCAGTCGTCTTTGCGAGGCACGAAGCAATCTAGTGCTGACGATGTGGATTGCCACACTACGTTCGCAAAGATGGACAAAGAGTCTCTTAGATTGAGATAAAATTAAGTATTAACGACAGATGTACTTGATGTCCTGCAGATGAAAAAATGTTCTTGTCTAAACTATAATGAGTAAAATATACGTTTCCTATCAGTACTTCACTCACGACAAAAAGGTTATGCACACAGGTGTGCGAGACATCAGTAGTGATGGCTTATATACTGTAGTCAGATCGGTTGAATTAGGGAAATGTATACAGGCTGAATTTTTTTCACTAAGTACACATAACCCGCTCCACAAACATTCAACCGAGAAGTGTTCATTGCAGCGCAAGCTGCGACTACACGATGTTATTTAATAAAATAAAAAAATAAATATGTTCAAACATTCAACTTATACCGTTGAATCTTTGCACCGAGTAGTCGCGATGCTCGTTGCTGTTGCAGTTGTTGCTGTGTCTGTAGGTTTCTACAGTACAGCAGATGCTGCAAACCTTGCCGAGGTCCGAGACACTTTATCAGACTCTGATGTTTCAGCTCTCTCCAATCATACGATTGCGTTCAAGCTCGCAACATCATCCACTGGATTTACTTCTGGGCAATCTATTGTAGTAGAATTTGACACTACAGCAGGGAACGACTTCAACCTCGGTTCAATTGTGCTAGGAGATATCGACCTTTCAAAAAATGGTACAGATATGACTTTGGTTTCAGGCGCTCCAGCAGCCAACCAATTCCAGGTAACAGTTAATAGCACAAACGATACTATCACGTTCTTGTCAGGTGGTGGTACCGCAGTTGGTGCAGCGACTGATGCGTTTATCATTCGTGTGGGTACTAATGCAGTAGGTGGTACTAACAGAGTAACGAATCCTGGTACAATTAACTCATATGAGTTTCTAGTAACCGCGGGGGCTGCTGACTCAGGTCGCACACGAGTCGCAATTCTCGATAACGTAGATGTAACCGCTATCGTAAATACCAGCTTCGTATTTACAGTTGCCGGACTAGCTACATCAACACTGATTAACGGAACTTCAACGACTGGTTCTACCACTGCTACAGCTATTCCGTTTGGAGTACTTACCGCTGGTGCAATCAAGACTATGGGTCAACGACTTAACGTAACAACTAACGCTCGAAACGGCTTCGTAGTTACCGTTGAACAAGATCAGAACTTGCTCTCATCAACCGGAGCTGACATCGATGCGTTCATTGGAGGGAACTACGTAAACACCCCTACAGCTTGGCAGGCGCCAGTTTCAACCATTGGAAATGAAAATTCATGGGGACACTGGGGTCTTACGACCACAGACAGTGATCTCAATGCTCAGTTAGGTGGAGGATCATTTTCAGGTAACTTATATGTTGCTGCGAGTACCACCCCACGAAACATTTTTGCTCACTCAGGACCATCTGACGGTGTAACTAATGATATCGGTTCAACTTCAGTTGCGTACTCAATCCAAATCACTCCTTTGCAAGAAGCGGGAGATGACTACAGTACAGTACTAACTTATATCGCAACTCCTACCTTCTAGGTAATTGTTAAAAGCAATATAAATCAATTTGTAAGCTAAAAAGTCCCCGTAAGGGGATTTTTTGTAGTCTAAGCTCATACGTAATGTATACTTATCTATAAGTTAATAATAACTATAATTAATTTTCGTGAACAAGATAAATCTAAATGTTAAGCACCAACTATTTCTTTACATAATCCTAATCGCAAGTTTTTTGTTAGTTTCAAGCGCTAAGTTTTCTTACGCTGATGTTTCTTCTTTATCAGTTACTAACACTAGTGCTATCTTTCAAAATTCAGGAGGTTTTACAGGACAACTTAGGCTCCAAGATAATTTTTCACTAGCGATGGATGATATCGGTGATTTAGATGGTGATGGTAACGTCGATTTAGTGGTAGGTTCAGAGTTTGACGATAGTGCTGGAAATGGTAAGGGGGCTATCTGGATTTTGTTTTTAAACAGTGATGCAACAGTAAAATCTTATCAGAAAATCTATTCTAATAATGCAGGTTTTACTGGTGCTCCTGTGACTATGTTTGGTGCTGGAGTTTCAAGTTTAGGAGATGTAGATGGAGACAATGTAAACGATATCGCAGTCGCATCTCTAGGTGCAGGTTCTGGTGGTGGAAATGCAATTTGGATTCTGTTTATGAATACAAATGGTACTGTTAAGGGTTATCAAAAAATTGCAAACAATGAGGGAGGTTTTAGTGGTGGAATTGCTGAAAATGATAGCTTAGGTTGGAGAAGTCTTCAGGGTGTTGGAGATGTAAATGGTGACGGAGTTCCCGATCTTGCAGCAGGTGCTCCTGGTAGGAATAGTTATACCGGTTCGGTACTGGTGTTCTTCCTTAACTCGAATGGTACAGTAAAGTCAAACAATGAATTTTCTTTAGCTGATGGAGTTGGTAATGCGATACATGATCAATTTGGATCTTCAATCGCAAATCTTGGTGATATAGATGGAGACAATGTAAACGATATAGCTGTCGGCGCTCAGCAAGATGGTGATGGCTATCCTAGCTCAGGGGCTGTTTGGATAGTAAATCTGAACAATAGTGGTACAGTAAAATCAAGTCAAAAAATATCTGCAACTCGAGGGGGGTTAAACAATACAGAAAACCTTCTAGGTTTCGGCTCCTCCGTCGAAGCTCTTGGTGATGTTAATGGTGACGGTATAACTGATGTTGTAGTTGGTGAGCCATATTCAGGTCAATATTTGGGTTTAGCAAATCCGGGCGCTTTATGGTTTTTAGAATTGAATCAAAATGGGACAGTTAAAAATAAGCGAAAGTTTGAAAATTGGAATGATATTCCAAAGATTTATCCTGAGCAAAGAAACCTAGGTTCTTCCCTTGTAAGTATAAGGCAAGATGGTACAGAAAGTTTCAAGCTCCTTTCAGGAGGCTATGTAGGAAATGGGGGAATGCAAGGTGGAATATTGGTGTTTAATGTAAATAATGTCCCACCAAATCAACCTCCAGTTCTTAATGTGGTAGGAAGTAAGACGATTACTGAAGGTGGTACGCTAGAGTTCGGTTTACAAGCAATTGATCCGGATAATAATCCTGTATCATACTCCGCAGTTGATTTGCCAACCGGAGCTACGCTAACTAATGGAGAGTTTAGCTGGACAACTTCATTTACTCAGTCAGGTGTCTATTTTGTGACTTTTACTGCTTCTGATGGTTCACTAACTGACTCAGAAACAGTGTCTATTACTGTGACAAATACAAACAGAGCGCCGGTTATTGAAAGCGTATCAAATCAGACGGTTGCTGAAAATACACCACTAGTATTTAGTGTAATTTCCAGCGATTCTGATAACGATACACTTACTAATTTAGCTACTAATCTACCAAATGGTGCGCAATTCAATTCTCTTACAGGAGAATTTGCATGGACTCCAAATTCAACACCGTCAGGTACGTACACAATCACCTTCACAACAAGTGATGGAGATTTGTCTGACTCAGAAACAGTTACTATAGTCGTTACAGATGGTGCCGAGCCACCAGTGTTGAGTGCTGTTGGAAATCAAACTGTGACTGAAGGTTCTAATCTCGAGTTCGCGATTGTTGCAACGGACTTAAATAATGACGAAATTACTTACTCCGCAATTAATCTACCGAATGGTGCTCAACTAAATTCATCAACCGGTGAGTTCAGTTGGACTCCAAACTTTACCCAAGCCGGAACATACACTGCTACTTTTACTGCATCAGACGGTGTACTGACAGATTCGGAAACCATCGATATCGTGGTCACTAATGCAAATCGGGCACCTGTGCTTAATACCATTGGCAATAAGACAGTTGTTGAAAATCAAACACTTACATTTACACTAGCCGCTAATGATCCTGATGGCGGAATCCTAACCTATTCAGCCTTAAATCTACCGAGTGGAGCTACTTTCTCTGGTAATGCGTTTACTTGGACACCAACTTTTGCTCAAGCTGGCAACTACGAAAACATTGAATTTACGGTTGCTGATAATGGTTCACCGATGGAATTAGATGTCGAGCTCATCACCATTACAGTTGGAAATGTTAACCGTGCACCCGAACTATCTAATCCCGGGCCAAAAAATGTAATTGAAGGAAGTGCCGTAATATTTAGCGTTGCCGCGACTGACCCTGACGGTGACAGCACTGTTCTTTCAGTGACTAATCTACCTAGTGGAGCAACATTTAACTCTGGAACTGGAGTCTTTAACTGGACACCTTCTAATTCTCAGTCCGGTATCTACACTCCCACATTTACTGCTGCTGATGATGGAGCTCCAATTGAATCAAGTAGTGTTGATGTAGTAATAACAGTCGGAGATGATCCGACTCCTGTAGAGCAAGCGCAGATTATAATTGACCTGATAGTTACATTTAATTTGCCTAATAATGTGACAAATTCGTACATGGCAAACTTGCAGAAAATAGCGCCCTTCATTCAAAATGGACAAATACAACCAGCATTAAATCAACTTAATGCCTTCATCAATAAAGTGAATCAAGACTATTCACAAAATAAGATTACTTTGGTTCAGAAAAACCAGTTCATTGCTCTAGCTCAAGGTTTGATTGCAGATTTACAATAAATTTATCACACACACAACAAAACCTCCCGAGGGAGGTTTTGTTGTGTGTGACGACAAGCATTCGTGGATTGCCACGCTGCGGCTCGCAAAGACGCCAGGCAAATAACCACTGTACTTGCAAGTGGCAGTGGCGCGATCGAGAGTGATCAAAAAATCTATTTAATGTAAGGAGTGTATCATCTGAGTAACTGCCGTGTTTATAAAATTACACCAGAGTCTTGCAGTCAGTGCTATGATAGATGCATTACTCTTTAAATCACTTGCATGCCCCGTACTTTTTTCTTGTCTTTTTTGTTCGCTTTTCTATTAGCGCCTTCGTTTATCTTTGCGCAAAATGATGCGGGGATAGGGCTAAAGCCAGCCAACATTTCAGAAAATATGGACCCGGGTGAGTCACGGCAGTTTACGGTTTTGGTTGAAAACGTGAGTGCGCAAGATCAAAACTATTATCTCTATACAAGAGATATCTCTGGTGTACGTGATGGTGGAGTGCCGGTGTTCGCTGATGATAGTTTGGATACTGGGGGTTTTGCTGTGTCTGACTGGATACAGCTCGAGTCAGATAGACTCGAAGTAAAAGCTGGGGAGGAACGACCTGTTTCTTTTGTGTTGTCCGTGCCTGAGAACGCTTCACCCTGTGATCACTTTGGTGGGGTGTTTGTGTCAGCTGCGCCGCCTGAGCTTAAGGCAAGTGGCGCAGCGATTGGGTACCAGGTGGCAAATATTGTGAGTATTAGAGTAGCGGGTGAATGTATTGAAAAAGCTCAGATCAGACAATTCTCGACGGATAATTACCTGTATGGTTCGTCCAATGTTGAGTTTAACCTTAAGTTTGAAAATAGTGGGAATACTTTGCTTCGGCCAACTGGTCCACTCATTATTACGAACATGTTTGGCAAACAGGTGGCCAACCTAACATTTAACGAAGAACAAGCCGGAGTTTTCCCTGGTGTGACCCGGGAGTTCGAATTTTCATGGTCAAGTGACACCACTGGGTTTGGTCGTTATGAAGCGATGGTGAGTCCGAGTTATGGTGAAGAAGGAGCCAAACAAACTGCTTTTTCGACAGCTACGTTTTGGATTCTACCAATGAATATTATTTTACCAGCAGCTGGTGTTTTGGCGGTACTATTGCTTGTAGCCTACATCAGTATCCGAGTGTATATCCGTCGTCAGCTGGCGTACTACGGTGCTAATGCCGGTACTCGTAAGCTGGTGCGCAGACGTTCAAACAGTAACGCTACGCCACTGCTACTTATTTTGATCGTGATGTTTTCGGTGACGGCTTTGTTCCTGCTAATCTTACTCGCCCTATTCGCCTAAAAATGAGCAAACGAGTGTAGCGACTATTGCGAATTTTGTTCCGAGTTTGCCCCTTTCCCCAGGGCAAACTCCTGGAACTTGTAATCGTTGTGGCGAGTATACTTTCCCTGCTCTTCTTACAGAAGCTGTCCACTCATTGGATATTTTTTCAAAATCTCTCAATGAGTCTTGCGAAAGCAAAGTAGTTTGCTTCCTCACTCCTGGCACTGCACTCATTTCTGAATGTCTAGAATTGGTGAATTAAGCAGACTAAGTTTAGCTACAAGCATGTATACTACATATATATGATGGAGTTCACTATTTACCATAAACTATTACGAATTAGTGCGGTCGTACTAGCCGTTGCGTTGGTATTTCAAAGTGGGTTGGCGAGCAACACCACTGCCATTATGGCGACGCAGACTCAGTCGTACTTGGCGAACTCGGTTGGGGTGTTTGTAGGAGTAGAACCGACAGAACTCAATACCATTACTGCTGGACTGACAGCTAAAGGATTAGCCCTTGATGCGAGGGAGCAAGACCTGAAACAACGCGAGATTGCGGTGGGAATTGAACAAGGGGGTGCTACGCGTGATGCGACGACGTTTGTGATGGGGTTGGTGTTGTTTATTGTGACGCTGCTGCTGGTACTTAATTATTCGCTTGATTATTTACGGTATAGGGATGATAAGAGACGGGAAATAGGAGAGCTGGTGCAGGGGTAAAATTAGTGTAATGGCAAAGCCAAACGTTTGGCCTGAAAAAATATGGATTGCCACGTCAGTCGCCCTCCCTCTCCTTACTCGTAAAGACTACGTAAAAATAAGTAAAAGAGTGGCTGATTGTAAGCTTGTGTGATAGGGTGCGTCTACTCTAAGATATGACAGAAAATAACCAGATACCTACTGCAGGTCAATTGTTTACCAAGGAAATCCCGCATACACCGCTGCGGTTTTTGGTGTATTTGGGTAGTAAGTACAAGTTTTTAGGTTTCGTTTCTTTCTCCCTGGTTCTATTGGCAGAAATTTGCAATATCCTTATATTTTACGTTTCCGCAAAGCTGGTTGATAGTTTTACGCTAGCTTCAACTTTGTCCGAGCAAAAAGAAACATTATTATTTTGGGGTGGAATATTTTTAGGGGTTACTGCCTTAAATAGTATTTTTTATCGTATCAGTGGTTTTACGGCAATTTATTGGATTATTAAATTTCATAAAGACGGATATGATGAACTGTATAGTTATCTTACTCAGCATAGTAATACATATTTTAGTAATCGTTTTGCTGGTTCACTTTCTAATAAAGTTTCAAATGCGATGGACAGTAGTGGCGGCTTGATGTTTCAGATTCTCTGGACTTTCTTTTCAGAGTTTATTGGTCTGATTGCCACGTTAATTTTGTTTTTTGCGGTTGATGTTAGGATTGGTTTCGTCCTCCTCATTATTTTTGTTGCCGTGTTAGCCTGTAACATTTACGCGGTGAAAAAAAGACGGCCGTTTGTTGTAGCGTACGCCAGCGCATCTTCAAAGTCACGTGGTGAAGGTGTGGATGTAATTTCTAACATTTCAGCAGTCAGGCAATATGTACAGAGAAATCATGAGCTGCATAGATTAGCTAATATCTTTACTGATCGAGCTCAAAAAGATGTAAAGCAGTCATTTTTCGGAGAGTGGATTATGGTCGGTAATACTATGGCTGCTGTCGTAATGACTGGGCTCGTGCTTGTTCTGCTGTACATGCTTCTTGAGGAGGGTGATGTGACCACGGGAACTCTCGTCTTGGTATTAGGTTTGCTCGGAAGGGTAGGATACATGTTTATTACTACCGGGCAGGCACTCAATCGTTTTATTCGGGAATATGGAAATATTGAAGAAGGTCTAAAAGAAATTTTAGTAGATCAGGAGATTGTAGATGTTGAAAATGCGGCAGAATTAACAATAAATAACACTGCGTCGATTGTTTGGGATAAGGTTGGGTTTAATTTTGAGAGTAATCCGAGCGCGGTTTTTAGAGATTTTGATTTGACGATTATGTCTGGTCAGCGCGTGGGCTTAGTGGGAGCTTCAGGAGCAGGAAAGTCGACCTTTGTGTCGCTCTTGCTTCGGCAGCATGATGTCACCGCTGGGGCAATCATGATCGACGGGCAAAATATTGCGGAGGTAACCCAAGATTCATTGCGGCAAGCTATTGCGCTAGTGCCCCAAGAACCAGCCCTATTTCACCGCTCAATCCGAGAGAATATCGCCTACGGCAAACCTAATGCGACGCAGGCTGAGATAGAGGAAGTGGCCAAAAAAGCCCAGGCCCATGACTTTATTATGGCCTTACCTGAAGGATACGCTACGCTGGTGGGTGAACGAGGTGTGAAATTATCTGGTGGACAGAAACAACGGGTGGCAATTGCTCGGGCGATGCTCAAAGACTCTCCGATACTTATATTAGATGAAGCCACCTCAGCCCTTGATAGCGAAAGTGAGGTAGAAATCCAAAAAGCGCTTCATATATTAATGAACGGTAAAACAGTAATCGCGGTAGCGCATAGGTTATCAACACTACGGGAAATGGATCGAATTATCGTGCTTGAAAATGGAACTATTATTGAGGATGGAACGCACGAGACCTTAAAAGACGCTGGGGGGATATATGCCAAACTATGGAGTCATCAGGCGGGTGGGTTTATTACTGACTAGCGGACCACTCTGAGGCTAACTAGTCAAAAATAGCGTTACAAATACACAGGTCGGACCTGTGTATTTATGTAAAATGAAGTAGATTGCTTTGGCGTAAACTCCTCTCCAAGACGACGATGAGTTTACAGAAACGAATGCAATTCTAGGCGACCGAGCAAAATATGACGAGCCGTACTCTCTGTACGGTGAGGCTTATTTTGCGAAGGGTAACAAAGAAGTGCGTCGTTTATGTAGGCTCTGTATACAAGGAGGTTATTTGGGTCTAAGGACACGGTACAATGATTGTAATGAGCGCAACTCCGTACGCGTGGTTACTTAAAGCAGGTTTTTTCCTGTGTGTACTTTTTTGTGCAGCTGTTATTGTGCCTAATCTTTTGTTTGCCGGTAAAATTAGTCAGTACAAAGATACAATTTCTAATTCTGGACCAGGTCAGCTGAGTAATCACACGTTGTCATTTAATGTTTTAACGGATGTGTCCCCGGGCAGTTATATAGAGTTCGTTCCACCAGCTGGTTTTGAGACGATGAGTTCAGCTAACTTTACTGCCCGTAATGTTGAGCTGATTGTAAACGGATTGTCACGTGATGTTGGGCCGGCGCAAACCCTCACTGAAGACTTCGTGGAAATTTTTCCCGGCAACCCGGGGATGGTTCGCTATACCTTAAATACCGGTACCGGTATCACTTCAGGGTCAGCTATAGAATTTAAAGTTGGCAATCACACATCAAATGCCGTGCCTTTTGTTTTTACCTTTAGTCCTGGGGTTGGTACATCGTCTGCTCCGCTTGATATTAAACCAATTATGAATGGACCAGATAGCGGGACGCACGAAGTCGATTTTAAAATATATGATGGGGGAGTGGTCGCAAGCGGCGGTTTTCTGATTGCCATCGTCGATACGGTTGGTGTGGGGCCTTTAGATACTACCGAAGAAGTTCCTCCTATTAGATTTAACGGCTCGCCGACTATTTTTGTGGGTGGGACGACCCAGTCAGTCGAGTTGTCTCTTGAAACTGATGAGTTTGCCGTATGTAAGTATTCTACAGCCGCCGGTGTGGCCTATAGTTCGATGATAAATACATTTACAAATACCGGCACAGTTATTCATACAAGAATTATCCCGGTGACACCGCAAACCAATTATTCATTTAAAGTACGTTGTATTGACGATGAAGGAAACTTTAACGTTGATGATTACTTGATTGAATTCTTACTCGGAGCTATTCCTACGGGAACTCCAACCACCACGGGATCAACAACCAATGCTGGGTCAGGGTCAGGTACTGGTACCGGCGGTTCAGGTTCAGGCTCTGGATCAGGTAACACTACCAGTGGGTCAAACGGCAGTGGGGGAACTCCGGGCAGTCAGAGTGGTAGTGGTGGCAGTGGCGGTGGCAGTGGCGGCGGGAGTGGCGGCGGTGGGGGCTCCCAGGGTGGAGGAGGTTTTGAGGGGACTGACGGTCCCTATCGCAGTGGTGATGGGCAGGTCACCATTACCGGCTTTACGTCTCCGCGAAGCGCGGTGACCTTCTTGGTTGATGGGAAAATTGCCAAGACGGCTACCGCTGGTGCAAATGGTGAATATACCGTAATTCTTGATTTGATAGCGCGTGGGGCGTACACGTTCGGGGTGTATTCAACTGACCAAGCGCGGATAAAATCCTCCACATTTAGCACCTCATTCACTGTCACAGGGGCACGGGCTTCTAATTTGTCGAACATTTTGATTCCCCCATCTATTCTCGTGACGCCTGATCCAGCCGCTCCGCCGGCACCAGTCACTATTTCAGGCTACACGTTACCTAACGCCACGGTGACTATCGAAAATGAAAAGGAGGGCAGTGCGGTGTCGCGTAAGGTATTTACTACAACCTCAAATGGCAATGGTGCCTGGAGTGTCTCAGTTGATACCAATGGTTTTAGTAATGGTAATTACAAAGTGCGCGCCAAGGCAACTCAGACATCAGGTCTGTCGACAAACTTCTCGAACTATACTATTTATGGTGTCGGGCAAGCTGCTACCCGCGCGCTTAATACAGACCTTAATCGTGATGGTAAGGTAAACCTCGTCGACTTTTCGATTTTGCTTTTCTGGTGGGGAACCGCTGGCGGAGACTCTAATCCACCAGCTGATATAAATGCCGATACGAAGGTGAATCTTACTGACTTCTCCATCTTGTTGTTTAATTGGACGGGGTAAAATGAGCAAATGCCCAAAGGGCATATTGCGAATTTTCGCGAGTGTTTTTTATTCCTAATAAAAACATCCGCGCCGTCTCCAGACCGGTATCTTTAATCAACGATTCAAGTTCTCTATTACTCCTATCAACACTCAAAGCTCTGTGGGTAACAGCGAAGCCAATACACCAGTATGTACTATAATAATGAAAAGTATGTCATTTTTACAACGCCTTAAAGGTCGAGGAGTAAGGTCTGATGAGGCACTACAATCAAGTGAAGAAGAAACTGCCGTCGACAAGGTCGCGCAGTTAGATGTCGATGTGTTCCAAACTGAACGCACGATTGTAATTTACGCCCAGGCAGCCGGAGCTGACATGAATGATGTTCACGTCTCGATTGAAGGCGATGCCGATATTGTACTGATCGAAGGGCGGCGCATTCGCCCGGAGTTCATTGTATTCCCAAAGAGTAAGCCACACGGAGCGTACTTCACTGAGGAATGTATCTGGGGTGATTTTTATCGTCGGATTATTTTGCCGGAGAGTGTCGAGATTGAAAAGGCTGAAGCTAAAATTAAAAACGGAGTCCTGATACTCATCCTCCCACTTCTCAAGCCAGAGGAAAAAGAAAAAGTGAAGTTGAAGATTATGCCGGATCGGAAGCGTTCAAGGGTATAGGTATGAAAGAAAGTCACCAAAGTAAAAATGTTCTTATGTTCTCACTCACTTACACAACTGTAAAAAAAATCACCCTGGCACTGCTTTTGGCTGCTGGTTTTATTTTGTCAGCTACAAACACGTATGCAGCCGATATTTTGATGGCTCCGGCAACAGGAAATTATTCAGTTGGTCAAACTTTTACAGTCGCTGTACGAGTGTCGCCGGCGGGAGCTAGTGTTAATGCTGTAGAAGCTGGGCTCAAGTTTAATCCAGCTGTATTATCAGTTGTGAGTATTAGCAAAGACGGTTCAATATTTTCACTCTGGACTACAGAACCAGCATTTTCTAATACAGCGGGTACGGTAACCTTTGGTGGTGGTAGTCCAGCTCCGTTTACAGCGCAGTCAAACCTTCTGACTATTACCTTTCGGACACTTGCTGCTGGATCGGGGTCACTCACGGTAGCGAATGCTTCAGTGCTAGCTGCCGATGGACGAGGGACTGATGTCTATAAAAATGGATCACCCGGTACGTACGCAGTAGCGGCCGGCACAGTCCCGCCACCAACCACACCAACACCAACTCCAACCACACCAACACCAACAACGCCAAAACCAACCGCACCCGAAGCAGATAAATCGGAAGAAGCAATTGTCTTTGGAGATCCACCGCGCGCGCCAGAAGTTGGTTCACCATCATTCCTTGATCCTGAGCTCTGGTATAAAAATACTGAAGGAGCCTTCTCTTGGACATTACCATTTGATGTGAACGTAGTAGCAGTTGAACTTGCAAGTAGTTCAGACAACCAACCTGACCTCAACAAAGCTGCCGTCTACGATCCACCAATTGATGAGTTCAAAGTCACTCGCGAAAACTTAGTTGATGGTGTGCAGTACTTGAGTATTAAATACAAGAACCAAGTTGGCTGGGGGGCAGTGTTAAATCGAAAAATTCAAATCGATACGACCGCACCTGATAACTTTGTGATTGATGTCAGGGCAGCAAATTCCACCACTGGCTTCCCGCAACTTAACTTTGAAGCAAAAGACAGCACTTCGGGTATTGATTACTACGAAATGACGATTGCAGACAAGGAGCCGTTTAAGGTAACACCTGACGAAGCCAAGATTGGGTACTTACTCCGCGAACTTGAAGACGGCACGTACACGATTAAGGTAATCGCTTATGACAAAGCGGGTAATGCACGCGAGAGCACAGTAGCAGTACTCATCACTGCCGGTTGGATTAAGCCAGCTGAAGTAATTGAGGAAAAGACGTTGTTTGACTTCCTCACTGCAACGAATTTGTTTATCTTATTCTTGCTCACGGTGATTGGTATGCTCTTGGCTTACCTTTGGTATGATCGTAAACAGAATAAACTAAGGGAAGAGAAGTTGCGTCGTGAGACACGAGAAATTCAAGATCAGATGGAAAAAATATTCTCGGCACTGCGTGACGAAATCTATGATCAGATTAATCTCATCACTAAACGTCCACGTTTGTCACAAAAAGAAAAAGAAGCAGTTGAAGGTTTGAATCAGGCACTCGAAGTATCTGAGACCTTGATTGAAAAAGAAATCAATGATGTAAAGACAATATTGAAGTAAAAATTCACTTCAATCCCCAGTTGCAAAGTAATAACGCCCCGGCTTTTAAAGCCGGGGCGTTATACTATAATGAGCCCCGTTTTTTATGTGCGTGGGCAAGGAGTTTTTCTGTGAATATACCGCCGAAATTATTTAAGAGGTCTACTATTCTGACATTACTAGCAGCGCTAGTTATTGGTGGTTTTGCTGTATTCGCGTACGTTGACCGTACGGTATATACAACCGAGCAATTGGTGATTATACCGGGCAAGGTTACATCTGACTCATGGCTTGGTTTAGAGTCAGTGTTAGTACAAGATATTTCTGAGTACTCACTTTTTCAAGACTTTACGGAAAAAAACTCTGCTTACATTTCTGAACTTGGATTATTCTCTTCGCAAGAGAGTATTGATGCTCCAACCACAGACAATCCAAATGAAGTATCTATTGATGCTGAAACGAGTAGTACCACCGAAGGTTCTCTCAATGGTGAAGATTCTACCAGTGTGGATGAGACGCCTGGAGAAAATACTGGAACGGTTGAGACACTAAGTGAACCAACACCAACACCAACACCAACACCAACACCTACACCTGAACCTGCACCAAAACCTGAACCAGAGACTCAAACGACCCCTGAACCAGCGGAACCAATTTCTTTGAACCAGTCTTCTAAGACAGCTCTTTGGGGTGTGTTTGCAAACACCAATACTTTGTACCCCCTTGCTCAAGCGATTGTAACCGAAGATACGCCCCCCGCAGCTCCATCTCAGTCAAATGAAACCCCGGCAGAAGTGCCGACCCCAGAAGTGTTAGTGCCAGAAGAATCAGTCCCAGAAACTGAAGCAGAGTCACCTGTGACTGCGGTGGATACTGAAAGCGTTGATGCAAACGCATCTGAGCAAGTCTCGGGCACTTCTACAGCAGATCGAAACGAACTGGAGCAAAATGCCAGCACCACTGCTGATGCTGATCCTGCTGAAACTCTGCCTGACACTCCGACAGCTGTACCCGATACGTCTAATGATTATGTACTGGCTCCATGTTTGCCTGAGAGTGGGTGTGCAACGCATAGTATGTTGTTCTCTGATTTCTTGATGCCTGATTTTGACGGTAGTACTATGTTGGATGCAATTCAGCTACGTTTGTCACTTGCTGCGCAAACTAAAAATAACCGAGGAGAAGGGCCACAACGATTTTTAATTGAATACACGTATGAAACCGGCACGTCTGCTCCGAGGTGGATTACCGCTTCGGTACTTGATATTGATGATGAAATTAGTAATAGTATTAATGGTGGCTACTATTTATTGTCCCTCGTGGCGCCACCGACCCCAGGCGACATTGCTAATTTACGTATAAAAATATCCTACCAAGGTAATGTCAGCGATTTGGAAACAGCCTATGTAGAGGGGTTGTGGCTCGAGGTCACTTCAGGAAAATTCTTTGAAGAAGGCACCGGAGAGGAGTATACCGATAGTTTGGACTACAATCGTGATTTATTAGCAGCCGAGTTTAATACGTTAAATAATCCAGATATTGATCCGAGTCTCGATTCCTTGCCAGAGTTTACACTGTCGTATGACCCACAACAGGGATTCATTAATCGAATCTTTAGATCAATTTTTAGTGAAAACACCTTTGCAGTCGATAAAATCACCTTAACCGATGGTAATGGTGCGGTAGTACCAGTGCCGTTTTCGATTATATACCATGATGACATGGTATGGACGATGAAAGCACAACAGATGCCCCAAAAACTTACTCCTGGAAAATATTTAGTGACGGTAGATATAATTGAAAATGATGAGAAATTCACTGATACATTTGAATTTTACTGGGGCTTGCTAGCCGTTAATACAAAAAAAAGTATGTACTTCCCACGGGAGGATGTACAGCTAAACTTAGCCGCCTTGACAGACCAGGGTGACACTATTTGTGATGCCAGACTCGAACTTAAAATTATTGATCCAAAAAATAATATTTTTGAGGTACCAGTAGAGCAATCAGGATCTTGTGGTGATAATAACGTAACCGATATTCCAGACTACCTAGCTAAATTTAGTGAAACGGGTGAGTGGGGTCTTTATAAAATTCAGCTCCAGCACCTCAACCGTGACGGGGAGGTGGTACATAAAATTGAAGACTCGTTTGAAGTGCGAGATTACATACCGTTTGATATACAGCGGACTGCACCAACACGAATCTATCCCCCAGCGCCATACAAAGTAGGTCTTGATATCAAGGCCTACCGTGAATTTAACGGTGACATTACTGAACGAGTGCCTCGCGGTTTCCTCTTAAGTGATTATGGTGAGGCTGAAATTAGTACCCTGCCGGAGTACACATTGTTGACGTGGAAAAATGTATCACTGAAAGAAGGCGATAGAATATCTCTTGGTTATACGTTTGATGCGCCAGATATTAGTCCATACTTGTTTTTGCTCGGACCACTTGATATGGATGGGTTTACTGAATTACGACAGTGGCAAATTGCGTCCGACGCTTTGACCTCGGTGGCGTGGCTTACTGGTACACAAACGTTAGTAGGAGCAAACCTCAATAGTACACCAAGTCCATTGCTGTGGAGTACCTCAACTATTGACTCGTATTATTTTACCCATTCGACATCAAGTAATTCGCAACGTATGACGTTTAGGCGAGCCGGTGATTACATGTTCGCCGTAACGTTGCCACAGCAACGAACTGATGCAAACAATAGCCGCACTAGAGTAGGTGTTGAAATTCGGGTTAACGGTGTCGCGGTCCCCCAAGGGCTGGGACAAAGTGCGTTAATCGAAAACCAAGGTAACCAAAGTGAATCCTCATCTCATACTAATGTACTCCTGACTGGGATTGCAGCTGATGATTACGTTGAGGTCTATGCGCAAGGGCTCGCCACGGTTGACGTGGGAGATATTGTGAATGTGTCTGGTCGCGCCGCGATGTACGTTGAATATATTCCACCTACCACTGCTGCGTTTGCCGCAACTACTACCAGAACTGCTAGCTCAACCAACTTTAACCAAACGGCAGCTTCCGCTCTTGAGTGGATAGAAACACGACAAGATTCAGGTTTTGTGCACTCTAATACGGTAAACCCGCAAAATATTACCATCAGTAACCCAGGTACGTACCTTGTGCACATTAGTGTGCCCCTGAATGCGACGTCAGGTATTGCACAAACCAACGTCCTTGGTCGAGTGCGTTTAAACGGCTCGTTGGTACCCGGCGGTATTTTTGCTCAAGGCTATCTGGCGGGTGTAGCCAATGAGTCTGACGCTGATTCATCAATGCACTGGTCGGGGGTGGTAGTCGCGACAACGAGTAACCAAGTACTTACAGTAACTACTGAAGCAGAAGCGACACTTGGTACTACAACAGTGCCCACTGGGTTTGTCGGATCTATCTATATCCAGCCAATACCCGCTACCCAGACAATTGTATTACGTGGACGTGCCCTTACGGGTGGTACGGACTGGAGTAATAGTCCGGCCGAGGCTATTTTGTGGGACACACAAGTAGCTTACAGTTCAACAACATTTACCCACTCAACTACTACCAATAGTAGTCAGATTACTGTTAATACCTCAGGCGATTACTTGCTGACGTACAACGATGCAATGTTGTCTGCTACTCAGCGGGCAAACAACCGTATTACCGTCACTGTTAACGGGGTAACGGTTTCTGGTGCGCAAACAAAATCTCACATGATGCGAAATACCGGTGGTCATGGAACATCCTCGGGAGCCATGGTCTATCTCCTTGAAGGGGTGACGGCTGGGCAAATTGTTCGGGTGTTCTCCGAGCAGGAAGCTGGTAATGCAGTGATTGACGATGCGGCTGACGCCATTCTCATGCTTACCAAAAAAGCCGATATCAATTTAGAGCCACTGCCAGCAACCACCTTTAATACACCATTTGATAACATTCGGTTTGCTTCAACGACACCGTATTTCGAATTCCAATCGAGCGACCCTGATGGTACATCGGATATTACCTATGAGTTCGCAATTTCGACGAGCTCTGATTTTAG
>JAYVIL010000057.1:0-11226 GCA_043770255.1 Candidatus Kaiserbacteria bacterium | reverse complement strand
GCCCTGCGTTCCGTACCGCGTGTAGCCGAGTTCTTCGGTCATGAGTTTGTGGAAGGCCTTCGCTGTGCGAGCGGGCCCCCAGCCAGGCTCGTTCGGTTTGCCGCTGAACCCGAACCCCGGCAGCGCCGGTATCACGACGTCGAAGGCGTCCGCGGCATCACCGCCATGCGCGGCAGGATCGGTCAGCGGCGCGATCAGGTCGTAGAACTCGAAGATGGAGCCGGGCCAGCCGTGTACCAACACCAGCGGCATCGCTCCCGGCGCTTTCGACCGCACGTGCCAGAAGTGAATCTCCACCCCATCGATCGTGCTGACGAACTGCGGCCAGGCGTTCAAGGCCGTCTCCCACTTCCGCCAGTCGTAGCCGTCGGCCCAGTAGGCGCAAAGCTCGCGCACGTAGGCGAGGTCGGCGCCCCGCTCCCAGGCATCGTCCGTCGCCCGTGGCAGCGGCTCCGGCCAACGGGTGCGGCCGAGGCGCTCGCGGAGGTCGGTGAGGACTGCTTCTGGGACATCAATTCGATATTCGCGTACCGTCATCTCGATCATCCTCTGCTTGCGCTTTGCGCCCTTTGCCCTTTGCCCTCTGATCTCGGATGATCAGCCAGCAGCCGGCTAACAAGCTAACCACCTAACAAGCTAACCACCTAACCACCTAACCACCTAACCACCCTAAAACATGGCATCCGGCAAACAACTCCAGTGCGTCGTCGTCACCCCCGAGAAGGCCATCTTTGATGAGCCCGCGGACATGGTGATCCTGCCGATGATCGACGGCGAACTAGGCGTTCAGCCTGGGCATTCTGCGCTCGTCGGCAAGCTTGGCAAAGGCGTGTAAGCACGCCGAGATTTTCACCAAGTGCACCAACAACACGTAGTTCACGCGCGCGAATAGCATTGTTGATACGGGTTTTGGCTTTGTATTCGAAAGTATTTGGTTTTTGCAAGTTTGAGGGGTTATAAAATAAATGGTGATTCAGAGTGTAGACTGCGTAAAAAATAGCAGCGGTGCGCGGTTATGCCGGAGTGTTGATTGTCATACTAAGATACGAAAAATATACCATATAAAGGTACATTTGCAATAATAGATAAAAGTGAGAAATATGCCTGGGCACTACATTTTTCAATTGACCCCTAAATATTGTGAGAAATTTGCAAATGGCAGCACTTTCTGGTATTTTTTAATTATGTTCAATCATTCACAACAAATCGTCCTCGTCCTCGTCTCAGTTATACGAGCGAGGTTGGTTGTGTCTTCATTTTAAAAACTCCTTTGAAATTAGCCCAAAACCCATCTCGCATGAGATGGGTTTTGTTATTTAGCACAAGGAGAGGAACGTATGATGGATTCAGAAGATGAGGAAAAGTGGCGCCAGTGTATACCAGTTAAAAAAAGTACGGTGTTGTATATGGGCCAGTACCTGACTGCTAGTCAATGGGCCTATCTGGCTCGTCAGGATAACCAGTATTGTCTCGTACTGGTGCAGTCTTGGTTCAAAAAAGTGATGGTGACACCGGCGAAACCAACACAAATTTACAATTGGGAACTACCGCTCGGCGCCTGGGTTAGCATCCCCGGTCACCTGTGGCAAATATATGAGGTGTATGATGATGCTGGTGAATAATGCTACATGCCTGAACCTCTGGTTCAGGCATTACTTATTTCAAGTTGAGAAATTCCTCAGCTAGATTAAGGTGCGCAGACTTTTTTTCGGCACTCATTTTATCGAGTAATTTTGGCATCATAGAGAGGCGGTAATTTTTAGAAAAAAATTCACTGTGTGTATTGATAAAGTTCCAGTACAAAGCGGTCCACAGTTCTTCCCAGTAGCCTGGGGGATAGTCCGACATTTTTTTGAGGTAGCTTGAACCACTGATGTACGGCTTGGTGGCAAAACTTCCGCCGTCGGCGAACTGACTCATGCCATAGACATTGGGCACCATCACCCAATCATAGGCATCGACATACATTGCCATAAACCAACGGTAGACCTGATCAGGATTTGTCTGGGTAAGTAGCATAAAATTACCCAAAACCATTAGGCGTTCAATGTGGTGGTTGTATCCGTAGGCGAGAGCGGTGGTAATACTGTTATCCAGTGGCAAAATACCGGTCGTAGCAGTCCAGAAGGTAGCAGGGAGCGTACGGGTATGGTTAAAGAAATTTTGCTGGCGCTGATTTGATCCTTCAACTTCATAGCTTCCTCTAATAAATTCCCGCCACCCCAAAATTTGCCTCACAAAACCCTCCAGTGAATTAATTGGTACAGCGTGTGTCTCGGCATAGGCGAGAGCAGTATCGAGTACTTCACGCGGAGATAGCAGTCCGATATTTATGAGGGGTGAGAGGGTCGAGTGGAACAGCCGATGGTGGCGGGTCGTGATAGCGTCTTCATACTGACCAAAGTCTGCAAAGCGACTGGCGCAGAAATCAGTCAGAAATTCCTTAGCAGCTACTCTGGTGTACGGTACCCAGACGTCGTCCGCGCCGTATTGTTCACTGTCGATTGTCTTGAGCCAAGTTTTGGCCTTGTGGACATCTTCATTATCGAGCCAGGCTATGTCCGCTGGTAAAACCGTGTTTTTGCGCAGTTTTGATCGATTGTCACTATCAAAACTATATTTACCACCCACTGGTTTATCTTCGTCCATTAAAATATTTTTATCCCGCCTCAGTCTCTCGTAAAACTTTTTCATAAACTTGCCACTGTCCTTAAAGCGTTCAGTAGCCTCTTCTTTAGTGAGCAGAAAAAGTGGTGATTCGTATCGTGTCAAGGAAAAACCGTATGAGGCGCTCGCTTTTTTGAGACGCTGTTCCAGCCAGTTGTCCGTTGTATCAACTATGTGCAAGTTAGTAATACCGCCACTAGCAATACTTTTTAAAATGCCATCAGTCGTCACTCCGTTTTTTAATTCGATGTATATGACTTTAAAACCAGCCGCGGCTAATTCGTTGTGGTAGGCTCTAAGCGAAAGATGATGCAGTAACATCTTTTGACGATGGGTACCAAATTCGGAAATAAAGAGAGGTTCCTCTATTAGATAAACAGTCCGTCCAGTTTTTAGGGCAGGGTGGACTTCTGGTCTAAATAGTTGGTGGGGGTAAATAACCGTAACTTCCATACAAATGCTAGTATACAACCATACTTATGGTAACTCCAAAAGAAACAAAAATCTGTCCGGTGTGCAGACGACCGTTCACGAATCGCAAGAGTTGGAAAATGCGTGGTCAGTGGGATCAAGTTGTGTACTGCAGTGACCGCTGCAGGAAGCAGTCAAAAGGCTAGCGCTTTTTTGGTCCAGGGATAAAGTAGTTTGTGGTGCTCATGTAGGCACGGTATTCATCCGGGTACTTTTCTAGGAATATATTTTCAAGCATCGGTCCAGTTACTTTGGTTACAATATAAGTAATTATAATAGGACTAATGAGACCCAAAAAACCAAACGGCAATGGTAGTGCAATAATTGCGAGTCCCCACCAAATTAAGGTTTCACCAAAATAATTTGGCCGACGAGAAAAGTGAAAGAGACCAGTTTTCATCAAGGGTTCAGTTGTTTTACCGCTTTTTTTATTTCGCAGGAATACATCCAGTTGGTGGTCAGCGAGTGCCTCATAACCCAGCCCAAAGGCGTATACCAGTAAACCAGCATAGACAAAGTATAAATTATAGGACAAGACACTACTGGTCGTAGCTATGATAAAAGGCAGTGATACGAGTAGAATAATTATTCCTTGCAGTAGATTAATTTGCAGATAGCTCCGCCATCTAAAATAACCAAGACCTTGCTTCATCCATGCGGCGCGCCAGGCAGCATACCGGGCATCTTCTGCTTTCCCTTTATTTTTTCGGTAAATACGAAGCGCGAGACGAATTGACCATAGTCCGGTCAGTCCGGTGATTAAGAAGGCGGTCGCTGACACCCCGGCGGTAAAAAACAGTGTGCCCGTAGCGGCCAGGAAAAAAAGGGGGCCGTAGGCGATATCCATAATACTGTTATCACGTTTGATTTGAGCGATAAAAAAAACCGCAGTGACTAAAACTAATAAAATTAAGGCAAACACCAAGGTGTGAACAAGTAGGGTTATGATCATACTTATTTATTGTATCAGGTGATAGAATAAACACATGCCTCGTGCTCGTATAAACGATGCAACCGAAGACGTAGTTCTCCCAAAACCTCGTGCCCGCAAGCCACGGGCTATTTCTGTTGATGGCGACAATATACCAGCGCCACGTAAAAGAGCGGCCCCTCGACCGCGCGCGGTAATTTCAGAGTCAGCTCCCCCTGCGCGCAAAGCCCCAACGCAGGTAGCCGCCAGGCGACGTAATCATTCTAGAAATTCGAAATCATTTTTCGCAGTACTAGGAATTTGTTTGTTGATTACAGGGATGGGTATCGGTATCGGTTTTATGGATACCGGAGTGATTGACGTGGTCGCTGTAGTCAGTGAGCGAAATGAAAAAATTAACAAAGGTGAAGTCCGAGATGAATCCGGTAACGCGGTTACGCAAACTATTCAGGTGCAAACAGATACTCGACCCAATGGTGGGTTACCGATGGGTGATCCCATAGAAACACCGCCTACGCCTCCACCTCCCGTCGCAACTACTACTGCCAGTACCACTGCCGCTAGCGCCTCTTCCACTGAAACTATGCCCGCGACCGAAGCAACAGTGCCAACTGAAGAATCAATTTAGCTTCCGTCCTAAATAGTGAGACGTTTTTTTGTACATTTATCACACCGACAATTTTTAGGTTTAATGTGCACATCCCAGAATTCTTTACCATAGTTGTAAGTTAGTTCCTCGCCACTTTTGATAGCACGTTTAGCGTAAATGTAGATATGTTCTTCGGCCTCATCAATTTCAGGATAACAGTTTGGCGCACACGAGTGATTGATGTAGCGAGCTTTATTGACACGGTCTTTGCCATCAACAGTAAAATTATCATTGAGTTCAAATAGATACTGACCACCACGACGATTTGCTTCATCAACGGTAATTTTTTCGCCAGTGTATTCGGTGACTAATTCACCCTTTTTAAATTCTGTTGTCGTAAATAGTCCGAGTCCATGGGTGCCGCGCTTTACGACAAATTTTTCTAGTGATTTCATAACGGAAAAAAGTATATCACGTCTCTAGTATGTCAGCGGGGTATACAGTATCAAAATTGGATTGATTATTTTCGAGCATTGAGAATAATACTAAGGTCCGAAATAGTAACTTTTTTATCGTCGTTGAAATCTGAACGTAGATTAGCTATGGCCAGATGGACCATAAAAATACTAATATCACGAACATCAGTTGTGCCGTCACCATTAAGGTCAGTTGAATTTCCGGGTCTTGTCACGGTAACTTCTACAAAGGTATCAGGTGTCCTGGCGATACTGCCTTTACCAGGGAGTACTGTAAAAATAGTATCAATAGGTGCAGTCAGTATGGCTTCAGTACCCAGACCGTCATGGAGTAAAATTTTAGAACTAACCAGCCCCATCTTGCCACTGCCTGGAGCCAGGGCCTTAAAGGTGACAGTTAAGAGTGAACCAGCGCCCGTAAAGCCACCCGGCTTGGTGGTGCCACCAATAAAATTAAGAGTACCGTCCCCCTCATTATACCAAGGCGCTTCTGCCCAAAGGTCAGCGATACTGGTATTGTAGTCAATTTTTTCGACAGCAAGGACGTCACGGTTAAAGACTAATTTTCCAGCAAATGCATTAACTGGGGCATCGCTCACAACGATTACCTGAACCGAAAATGTATCGCCAGATTTTAGTACTTGATCGGCAGATTCAATGTACATCCCAGTGTCCCTAGAGGCAGGAATAGAAAGAAGGGCCCCGGTCATTGCAAATAAACTGGTAACCGCTCCTGCAATAAGCACGAGGTGATAAATAGTCCCTTTGTTTTTAGTTGCTGTGGTTTGCGCAAACATATCTATAGTATATAGTAAATTGCAACATGATAACTACGATTTTGACCGCATGTCTAGTATTGTGGCAAAGCTATTTCGGTACGGGAATGGCCAGGATAGAGAGTCCATTTGTGCCCGCAGCTACGACGACCGCAGCCGTGGTGCAGGTTATTGATGGCGACACGATAGATGTCCAAATTAAGGGGAGTACGAAGACGACCCGCGTTCGGTATATTGGCATCGATACACCTGAACCATATGCTCATGGCGAACCGGATTGCGGGAGTAGAGAGGCGTCCGACCGTAACCGGGCTCTCGTAGCTAACAAGACAGTGACATTAGTACCCGGAACTGAGCCGTACGACAAATATGATCGCCTTTTGGCGTATGTCTACGAAGGTGACACGTTTGTAAATCAGACGCTCGTCGCTTTCGGCTATGCGCGCGTCATGATGTATACACCAAACACTGAATATAAAACCAGCTTCACGAGCCTCTATACAATTGCCCGGGCAGAGAAAATAGGTATCTGGGCCACCTGTAAATAAAAGAGGAGTATACTAGTACTGGGGTTATTAATTTATTATTTTAATATAAATTATCGTATGGGCTCAATTGCATGGATTATCTTAGGGGGAATTGCCGGCTGGCTCGGTTCGATGGTTATGGGAACTGACAGTTCTCAAGGAATTATTCTGAATATTATCGTTGGTATCGTTGGGGCTTTTGTTGGGGGATTTTTATTTACCAAGTTTGGTTTAGCTGGAGTGACTGGTTTTAACTTATACAGTCTAGGAGTGGCAGTCGTCGGTTCAGTTGTGCTTTTGTGGGTAGTTAATATGGTGCGGGGCTAACATGTGCTTGTGTGGCCTGAACAAAACCCTCGACTAGTCGAGGGTTTTGTTGTGTGGTAGGTTTAGACCAGCATGTTGTGGATGGGCATTTGACGTTCCGGGTGTGAAAATAGTCTGACTGCTCAATGTTTTTTAGTTTAGTCAAATGAATCGTTCTGACTAGTTTTACTAAAAAAGCCTTTATTTATAACGTATAAACGTGTTTAATCATTGATTTCTGTCAAGTTGTCAGTAAAACAAACAGTGGTAGTATGGACCAATAGGTATGTCTAACATCGCACAACTCCATATTCAAATCGTCACTCATTTGCAAACCCTCAAACGGGAGCTCGATAGACTTAGTGTGCGCCAAGCCGCCCTGCTGCGGAGTAAGAAAATGGTCACGTCTGAACGGTCTAGCGATGATTCTGAAGATGAAACCGAAGCGTTTGATGATATTTTAGCTAACATCGATGCGATTGAATACGATCTCACGAGCTTTCAGTCACAAATGCGTGAACGACTGAATCATGCAGAACGTGGTCTGCGGTTGATTACTATCTATAGCGACGAAAAAAACGCCGGACTATTGTATCAGCACATTCTTGACGGGGTACAATTATGTGTGAGCGATGCCATTACCGCCCGCGACGGCTACGACGAATTAATCGAAAATCTCCGCGAACTCACCCATTTGCGTGATGTATAGGTAAAATACTCGGCCTCTAGATTTCTATCTAGAGGCCGAGTATTTTTATAGCGTCAATCTGGTTATTTGATTAAAATGGTATCTAACATACGAATAAAAAAATAGGGGCGGGGACTGCGATATTCTGCGCCCGGGACGAGAGTTTGATCAGGGAAGCGGGTAGCAGAAGGCAGATACGTGCCAAACAACAGGTCGGGAATTGGTAATCCAAAAAATCCCGATACTGATTCATTGCAGCGGACATTAGCGTGGTGACGGAGATGAAAGGTGTAAATAATATGCCAAAAGAATCCTGTCCGTTTGTTGGCAAATAATGGTGTCCACGAGGCGAGTGGCCAATGCCAGGCAGAGTGAAATAACTCATAGAGTAGCATTGACCAAAAAAGTGCTATATACCCGGCAATAAAAATTGGCGCGTTTGGGATGAAGTACCAAATGAGTGCAAAAAATGGTGTGAGAAAAGCTGAAAATGCGAGCAGTGACCACCAGGGAAAAAATGAAGATTCGTGTTGCGGTTCTTCCACAATTGGAAATTTGTTCGAGGTCACCACCACTTGTTTAATGTTGGTGAGAGCATGATGGAGATTATGAGCGTCGTAGAAATGTTTGAAAAAAGGAATAACCTGCGCATGGAGTACGTAGCGGTGGAAAAAATATTCAACAAACGCATTGACGAAATGTACGCCTACAAACGTAATAAAAATAATCCAGAGGGGAGTGGCAATCTGGGTCGCCCACATTGTCGGAAAGAGTATGTTTAAGCCAACAAAAATTATTGCCAGTGTCCCCACATTCACCGCTAAAAAATTACTCAGAAAAAAATGTTCAGTGGCGTGATCGTAACTCATATAAATGTACAAAATATAAATAAGACTCTGATAGGTAAGCGTATCGGTAGCATTATGCTCTATACTTTTTATATATTTTTCCCGTCGTATTGATTGATCTTGAGAGTAGTGACATCAACATCGTCGAGACAGAGGACATTAATCGCCATCATAACGTTACCCGCGCTATCACTCCCAGAACCATATGATGCTGTGCCACAGGTCTTGCAGAAAATGTGATCAATTTTATTGTGATGAAAGTGGTAGGTAGTTACTTCGCCTACTCCCGTAAGGAGTCTAAATGCCGAGGCAGGTACAAATGTCAAAAGCCAGCCCCGCTTAGAGCAGATAGAACAATTACACGACATGGCTTCCGTTAACTCCTCCATCTCGACTTCGTAGCGCACCTTCTTGCAGTGGCACCCACCCGTGTATGTTTTCATATTGCTAAGTATAGCAAAGGTATAGGTAGGGAACATAACTCTATTGACGCACCGATGCCCGTTTGCTAATATTCAACCATATGGTTGAATACACCATTAATATCGATGCAATTTTTTCTTCGCTTGCTGACGCCACTAGGCGGGATATTTTATTGCGGGTTTCCAAACGGACTCACTCGATTGGTGAGTTGGCGGAACATCATCCCAGCATCTCGTTTGCAGGTATTGCGAAACATATAGGAGTGTTGGAGGGAGCAAAGCTCATTATTAAAAAGAAGGAGGGGAGGTACCAAATTATCAGTGTTAATCCAAAGGCTCTTGAACAGGCGACCAGAGTGTTAGAGCAATACAAATCAATCTGGGAAGCTCGTTTTACTACCTTGGACACATTATTAAAATAAGTATGAAAACAAATTACACTGTTGTACCAGAGACCAACCAATTAATCGCCGAGCGTAGTTTCGCAGCTCCAAAGAGCAAGGTCTGGCAGTACTACACCACTGCCGAACTGCTCGATCTATGGTGGGCGCCAGCACCGTACAAGGCTATTACCAAAAGTTTTGATTTTACCCCCGGTGGCCACTGGCACTACCTCATGCAAGGTCCCGAAGGTGTGGAGCACTACTGTATCAACCTTTTTAAAACCATCGATGCCAAGAACTCATTTACCGCACTTGATGCCTTTGCAAATCCTGATTGGAGTATAAATAATGATTTACCAGGTTCAAATTGGGAGGTTACTTTCACTGAAAATGGCGATATGACCGATATGAAGATGGTACTAACCTGTGTCGATAAATCGGGTTTTGATACACTTATAGAGATGGGGATGAAGGAAGGATATAACCAGGGTCTTGATCAACTGGACGCGCTGCTAACTAATTAATATTTTATTTATGAAGAAATATTTACATATCGTCGCCAAACTTATTTTCTCACTTATTCTACTTATGCCAGTGTTAGGTGCGACAGGTATTTTCCCGCCGGCAACTCGTGACCTCTATAACACTGACGAAGCCTTCGCCTTTATCGAGATGCTCACGACTGCCTCGTACATCTTATATATGATGGTAGTTGTACATATTTTCGCTATCTTCGCGCTCTGGACCAGGCGCGAGGTTGTAGGGGCGCTCCTGGCACTGCCAATTACACTTAATGTGGTTGGGTTCCATCTCTGGCTCGATGGCGGCCTCCTCACGGGCGGCGCCTCAATGGGGAACGTGATGCTCGCCCTTAACCTCTACTTCCTCTACATTCACCACGTAAAATTACTGGAACTCGCCAAACAGTATTAAGGAATAATATAAAAAAGATACACCCCACAACCAGATTGGTTGCGGGGTGTTTTCGTGATGTAGAAATATCAGCGATACTCCAGGCCGGTCCGTTGGTAGATCTCCAGCTTCATTCGCCACGCGATGTTTAAGGCGATGTAGAAGGGCGGAATATTCTCAGGTAGGCCTAACTGTTCGGCTAGCTTCGGCAGCCAAGATACAAGATAGTCGGTGTATTTCTCACCGTTTCCCATCTCAGCCCGAAGTACACGCAGGTCCTCATCTGACTTGCCCTGCAGCAGGAGGTTGGCTGCTGATCCGATGAGCAGATCAGAAAGTTCGTCTATCTCGAGAAACGCATCCCAGTAGGCAGCGTGATCACGCCAATCAGGGTAGTGTTCATCCATCCAGTCGGAGACGCGCTTCACGAGTTTGGGAATTTTCTCGTCGTACTCCTCTGGTGACACTGGTTCGTCGTAGATCCCGAAGATGTGTTTGCCCATTGGGTTTTCAACCCAAAACGAGTGCGTATTTCCGAGACTGAACGATTCTTGAAAGCGGATTGCTGTTTGAAGTTCCAGTCGCGGCTTTTCGGGCTCCTTTCTGTTAGGTGGAAACGCCTCCGCCCACTCTTCTTCGGTGATTCCAGCGTCTTTTATATCTTCCTTCGTGATGATGATTTCGTTGCCCTTACGGTGTTCGAATGCGTCGCGGATAATGCCCCGAACTTGGCCGTGTTCATCGAGAAGAAAGAAATTATATTGCTCGAGCGATATCATCCATCCTGCAGGGAGATGCACCTGGCACCAGCCGACGTAATCGGCTTCAAAGAAAGAACCCTCTCGGCCCCAGTTTTTGACACCCCAGGCAGTGAGGACTTGATGGGGTGTGACTTCATTATTGCCGGTGTAGACGGCTTTTGGTAGGTAGTTCCAGATACTGGGTTTGCGTGGCATGACAGATCTCCGTTTTTTGGCTTTATCAAAGAGCGGTTAGAACAATATAGCTATTAAAAACAATATAACAAAAAAGTCATTTTGTAAATATCATAAAAAAGATACACCCCACAACCAGATTGGTTGCGGGGTGTTGCGTCGGTGCGAGGTGTAGTGATCAGATTACCCCGTTTGCCCTGAGGCGGTTCTCAAGAATGATGGCCGCTTTTTTCCTTTACAGCGCAGGTAGATATTTGAGGATGCGGTCAGTCCAGGACATCATAGCTACTTTTGA
>JAYVIL010000056.1:0-11365 GCA_043770255.1 Candidatus Kaiserbacteria bacterium | reverse complement strand
CAGCAGAGAAAAGAAGATCAAAGTAAGGCTACAATGAAACAAGGCATAGTAGCGTACCGCGATATTTTTAGTTTATTTTTGACTGAATCTCGAGGTAGCACCTTGGTTAAAGTGATGATTGTTGCTTCAGGCGTCACCTACCTGCACTTTATGGGCGTGCTGGTATCTAGCTCAAAGTTTTTTATGGAGACCAGCATAAATAGAATGAGTTCATCTGTTATCTTATCCAAAATGACTTGGTTTCAAAATACAGCATTGAACTTTGATATTTTAACTCCGCTCGTAGCCCTAGTTGGCGTGGCCGTGTTGTTCCGTTTTGCATTAGCAAAATACAATTTTCATAAAATTTCCCCAAAAAATCTTTTACTAGGGATGTTATTTTTAGTAAGTATTTATAGCATTACACTAATGATACTACCGTTTGTGGCTGTTTTTGTGGGTGTGACGTTAGCTAAGTCATTCTCTTTATTTGCGGCCTTCATCATAGCGTATGTGTGTGCGATACCAATCCTAAATGGCAAGCATGTTAACGTTGTCTCTCCAGAAAAGATTTTTTTACTGGCCTGTCTAGCTTTTGTGTTTTTAGTTTTCAGTTATTTTTTAGATTTTTCAATATGGTGGGTAAGCTTACTTATAGCTGTATACAGTCTCGTGATCGCACAAGGCTTATTCGCACTATTCTTAATGATTTATGCTTGGGAAAATGACGAAAACACAAAATCTGGTTTGAATAGTGCAGACTTTAGTTCGCCTACATTCTCCTTTACCGCGATTGTGCCGTGTAAGCATGAAAAAAATACTATCGCCGATACCATCCGAGCAATGCATCAATTGTCGTATCCGCAAGACAAGAAACAAATACTGATCGTTATTCACGAAGGCTCTGATGATGGCACAATTGGTATTGTAAATGAAACTATTGCCGAGTTACACACTCAGAATATCCAACTCGTTACCTTTAATGAAGCGCCAGTCAATAAACCGCATGGTTTAAATAAAGCGTTAGCGCAAGCCACCGGTGACTTTGTGGCGATTTTTGATGCTGAAGACGAGCCGCATACTGATCTATTGCGAGTGGTAAATACGGCGTTGCTTAACACTAACGCAGACGTGTTACAAAGTGGAGTGCAGTTAATGAATTATGATAGTAACTGGTATTCTATTTTTAATGTACTGGAGTACTATTTTTGGTTTAAATCAAGCTTGCACTTTTATGCCAAAAATAAAGTAGCCCCCCTCGGCGGAGTCAGTGTATTTTTTAGGAGAGCGCTCCTACAAAAAGTGGGGGGCTGGGATGTCAATTGTCTCACAGAAGATGCCGAGGTTGGTATCAGACTGTCTCAAATTGGAGCAAAAGTCGCGGTAATTTATAGTGCAAAGTACGCCACTCGAGAGGAGACCCCGCCCACACTCGTCAGTTTTGTTAAACAGAGAACTAGGTGGGCGCAAGGATTTCTCCAAATTTTAGCTCGTGGATCATTCCGAAAATTTCCCACTTTTAAACAACGTTTCTTAGCAGTGTATATTTTATCTTGGCCACTTATTATCCCGTTTGCAGCACTATTACTCCCGTTTGGTATTATTATGATGTCTTTTGTTTCACTGCCGCCGACGCTCGCATTACTGTCAAATATTCCCCTGTTACTATTTGTAGGATTTATCTTAACGCTGATTGTAGGCTTCTACGAATTCACGCGCGAATATGGATTCAAATTTTCACCCTACTATATTATCGTGATAATTTTATTGTATTACCCCTACACACTGCTACTTGTGGTGGCGAGCGTGCGCGCTATCTATCGAAATGTGAGCAATATAACAGTATGGGAAAAAACTGAACATATAAATAAGCACCGTGAACAACAAACACGTGGGATGAAAATCTCCCTGGCTGCAGCCGTAAACGAATAATATGTTTCCTCTTACTTCACATATACATAGATCTCGATCATTCTTCTCTCGTCATAAAACACGATTGATATTTGGCTGCATCCTTGCCATCGTAGCTGTGCTCCATGGCTATAACATGTTCTATTATCCGTATTTTGAAAGTGACGAAGGTACGTATATGACCCAAGCATTTTCCGTACGTGAAAATGCTGAACTAACCCCGTATGTATACTGGTATGACCATCCTCCATTTGGCTGGTTTGTGCTAGCGAATTGGGTCAGTGTCTTGGGCGGAGATTGGAATTTTTTTGGTAATTCACTGTATACCGGTCGGGCATTCATGTTCCTGCTGCATTTGATACAGGTAAGTATCATCTTTTACGTTACTAAGAGGGTAACTAAATCACCTTGGCTCGCGGCACTGGCCATTTTATTCTACTCAGTTTCACCGCTGGCGTCATATTTCCAACGACGTATTCTACTTGATAATATTCAGACGACGTTTGTGCTGCTGTCGGTTTTGATGCTGTATATTCCTAAAGTAAAATTACGGCACGTGCTCATGAGTGGTGCTTTTTATGGCTTTGCTGTTGTGACTAAAATTACGGCAGTAATGTTTGGTCCGGCCTTCTTATTTTTGCTCCTGACAGCAAAATGGTCAGTTCATAAAGGGTTTCGGACGATCGGGTGGCTTTTGACTTCGGGGTCTATTGTTAGTCTGTGGCTCATCTTTGCGCTGATTAAAACTGAGTTATTCCCGTCAGCTGATCGAGTGAGTTTGCTCGGTTCATTGCAGTATCAGGCTTCACGGGGTACCGGGGCTCATTTCTGGGAGGCGACGAGTTCGTTTCGCGATAACATCGTTCACTGGTTGATTCTCGATAGTACCTATGTGTACATCGGTGCCTTCGGTATTTTTGCGGCGTTAATTATTGCTGTAGTCAAACCCCGGTATCGATTTTTTGGCATGGCCGCACTTTGGTATTTTCTCTTCTTGATTCGCGGGGGGCTCGTGATTGGATTTTACATCCTACCGCTGTTGCCATTTATAGCGATGTCAATCGCCATGTTAGTCGGCACCATTAAAACTGATATTTTCGACAAATTCAAAGTGCCCAAATTTGTTTCTGTAGTAATCATTCTGCTATTTATTGTGGGGTATAGCTATCATTATGCACCTAAGGTCCATAAGTATCTGACGGTTGATGAAACTACAAATCAAATAGCGGCCCTAAAGTGGGTAAAGGAAAACCTACCCTCAGATGCCAAAATCCTCACGGATATATACGGCATGACTGAATTGCGTAATCCAGATTACGTAAATAGTAAAGTATTTGTTAATACGGATTGGTACTTTAAAGTCGCGATGGATCCCGCTATTCGCTATACCAAATATCGCGATGACTGGCGTAACTTTGATTATGTTTTGATTACGCATGAAATGTTGTACCAGGCAGATAAAGGGAAGCTACCCGTTGTCTATGATGCTATTCGAAACTCCGTACCGGTAACAAAGTGGGATAAAAATAGTACATCGTTTACAGATATTCAAAACTTTATTACCACCAACGGTGACTGGGTGGCGCTCAATCGTATTAACAACAACACCCGCACTCAGCTCTTGTATGCCTGGAACCATTACCGAGACAATTTTATTGTTTCGTATGGACAGGTAATCGATCCTCAGACCGGTATAACTTCGTCTGAAGCACAAGCGTACGCGATGCTCCAAGCGGTACAGATGAATGACAAAGATACCTTTAATGGTGTCTGGCTCTGGACTCAGCACCATATGCAGCACCGGGTAAACGACTCTTTGTTGTCATGGGGATGGAAGAATGATAGACAAACAGACAGTGCCAACGCGACTGATGCCGACGTTGATATTGCCCTGGCGTTAATTTTTGCTTCACAAGTGTTTGATAATGATCAGTATTTGGCTGACGCCAAGCTCATTCTCGAGGATATCTGGAGCGAGGCGGTCGTTTCTATCAAAGGGACGAATTACCTACTGCCCGTTGAAAAAACTTTGGCCGCCAGAGCAGGTGGATATTTGCTGAATCCATCATATTTTTCTCCGGCTCACTATCGTATATTTGCCGAGGTTGATACAGAAAGGGCAGCAGAGTGGAAGACACTTGCATCCGACACCTACAAGACTTTGAATCAGATCAAAGAGCGTGGGGGAGTTGGTTTGCCGCCAAACTGGATTTTTGTTGACGGTACGTCAGGTGCACTTTCTTCCGCTAATGCTTATATTATACAAGGGGGAGCTGATTACTTCGGCTATGATGCTTTTCGGACGTTGTGGAGGGTTGGCCTGGATGATGCCTGGTTTGAAACTAAGGAGAGTCAAAACTATTTAACTGCAATGTCGACAGAATTTGAACGTGAGTGGGCAGTCCGTCGCAATTTTGGAGATCGGTATGTTACAACCGGCCAACGAATAAATAGCAATCCTAATCTGGCAGTGTCAGCCGGGATATTAGCCGCGCTGAATGTTTCTACGGATGCGCAAGTTTCTTCGGATATTTACAATTCAATCTTTGTGGATGCATTGGTTGTTGAAGAAGAGGCCGAGTATGCCTACTGGGGAGATCCAGATAATTACTATTCAGCCAATTGGACGTGGTTTGGTTTGGCACTTTTTAATGATAATTTTCCTAATTTGTGGAAATTTTATCAATCAAATCAATAAGCGACCCTAGGGGACTATGATTTCAGTCGTGTATAATTATGTATATGATTCAAAATAAGATTGTAAGACAATTTACAATATTAAAAATGATGACCGGGGTCACTATTTTAGGGTTTTGCGCCGTCGGTTTTCTTATATTTTCACAAAAGCAAACGCCTGATAGCCCACTGCTCAAAGTCGTATGGCCACAAGTGGCGGTTAATCTGACTGAAAAGCAAACCTTTACCGTCGAGGTAGATGAGAAATACCCGGTGGATGACATCGCTATTTTCTGGTCAGTTGAAGAGGGTATGTTATCTGGCGATATGAATTTTAATGGTAGTTCCTTTGTGAGTGAGGTTGATACTTCTTTGTGGGATTGGAAGCGTGACAACACCTATGACGTAAAATTTACAGTTTTAAATAAAAAAGGACAGCTGCTGGCAAGTTCTAGTGTACTGGTCACCGCGGGTGCGCTTAGATCAGAGAATCCAGTCGTGGTACAAATTGCGACTACCTCGGACACCGCTTATTTTATTCCCCTTGATTCGCAAGGAGCGGCCACAATTCAGGCTGAGCCAGTAGGTGGTGCGCTGCCTGCAGCCTCTCAAAAATTTAAGATCGAGTGGGTGCCTGGTCCGGTGCGTAATAATCAGCAGTTTATTTTTCATGTTGAAGACTATGCTGGGGTTGAACTCAGTGCCTTTTGGAGTGCTGAAGGTGGGCATAAGAATCTTATCTATAAAGACTCAAGTGCAAAAAACTTTACTGCCAGTATCAATGTGTTTGGATGGTTATGGAAAGGAGTCGGACCATATCCAATTACCTTTACGATTACAAATAAGGTAACTTCAGCAACCATCGCCAGCGAGACGCTCGAATTGTACTGGAAAGGCACTCCCGGCGCGAGTGAGATTGAATTTCGCAGCCGCGGGGTTGAAATCAAGGCCCCGGCCGTTGTGGTACCTCCAGTTTTGGCAGTTACTCCTAAACCAGCCACTACGACAGTGCCGACTGTTCCGGTAGTGAGACCAACGTCAACTACCCCAGTCAAACCGCCGGTAGTTACTCCTCCTGTTGTTGTGCCAGTTCCGCCCGTCAGTACAGTTCTAGCTGCGACCGCCGTCCTCGGCAAATCATCGCTCTACATACCGAGTAAACCAGCAGTCACAAACGTCCTCGCTAAGCTCACCGATACTAAACAAAAAGAAGCGTTAAACTATATTATTCGACAACCAAGTGCAGTCTGGCTCAATGGCGACGCGTATGAAACAGATGCGTACATTAGTGGAATTATTGCAGCAGCGGTTGCAAAAAATACCGTGCCGTCGTTTGTGCTCTACAACATAGTGCAGCGGGATTGTAATGCCTATTCATCAGGCGGTGCAAAATCGGTAGCTGCCTACAAAGCTTGGATTGATCGTCTCTCGGTAGTGTTTAAGAATGCTGGCGCCATTGTGGTAATTGAACCAGACGCTTTAGCTATGCTCAACTGTGTAACAGGCGTCGCCCGCTCAGAGAGACTCGATATGATTAAATACGCCGCTACCAGTCTGACCAAGACATCGGCAAAACTTTTAGTCTATATAGATGCCGGGCATCCATTTTGGGTCAATTCCGAAGAAATGGCCACCCGCCTCAAGAGTGCTGGAGTGGCGAGTGCTCGGGGATTCTCAATTAATGTATCCAGTTTCGCCAGTACGCCAGATAGCGTCACCTATGGGACCTACCTCAGTAATCTCCTTGGAGGGAAGCGTTATGTCATAGACAGTAGTCGCAACGGCAACGGTCGGGCTCCAAATGGTGAGTGGTGTAATCCCAGTGGTCGGGCTCTTGGTCAGTCAGGTACGTTGTTTGCCAGCACGAGCAATGCTCTTGATGCGGTGCTGTGGATTAAATTCCCAGGGGAATCAGACGGGAATTGTAATGGGGGACCAGGCGCCGGGGCTTGGTGGACTGAGTATGCAACTGCTTTGTATATAAACAAAAAATAACTAGTTTATGCTGTAGTCAGCATAAAAGTTAGCCAATCTTCTGATTGACTTTTTTGTAAAATTGTGCTAAAGTTTCGCTTGGTTTAATCAAGCAAAAAGGGTAGCGACGTGGCACATGAATCGAAGATTGCACTCGTTCAAGTGGCTTGCGGTTTCAGCCGTCAGCCAGTGAGTGTTGGGGATTACGGGGCACTAAGTCAAGTAGATCATGACAGAAGCGAAGTCCTCCAGAGGAACTTTCGACCGGGAAACCAAGTATACGTGACCGGTATGGTCCCGTATACGGTCAAACACAATGACCGGACACTGGCAAATCTGAACGCCGATGTTCTGATTAAGCGGGGTATCCCTAAAAAGGATATTCATTACGTACCGGGACTCAATGCCTTCAGCGAAAGCTGGAACGCGTGCCAGATGGCACGTGAGAGTGGCATGGAAATGATTGTCGTGGTCTCGTCAGCATTTTACTTCGTTGCCTACAATCGCATGTGGACGGCTTGCGGTTTGCGCAACGGTCTAAAGGTAGAGACTTTCTGTGTCAGTCACGAAGTCCTGGTATCACAGTCGGTCTGGGATTTCTACCAGGGAGCAAAAGCACAAACATTGTCGAAAGTGGCAGCGAGTAGCAACCTGGGGCACAGATTGGCCAAGACACTGGCTGACAAAATGACAGCGTCACGGGCGACCGAGGGCTTCAAGATTGACGGACACACCGTAATCGGGTGAACCCAAACAAAGGTGACCTACCAGTCACTACCTACCGCTCCGGGATTTATTTCCGGGGCGTTTTCTGTGTTATGGCTTCAGCACACAGAATTTTTGATCGAGCTTCACAAAAATTTATCATCAGTTGAGTAATATTAGTTACTATTAACGTTCCAGAACGTGTCAGAGGCCAGTCAATAATAAAAATATAAACCTATATTAAATACGGGGGCATGTCATACAGGAGCATAAAAATTAATGGAGCTTTAATTAACCGGTGAACTTAGTAGCGTTAAGCGTGCAAATTTACTGTCCTGACTAAAGACATATGGCACTTCTCATACTCTTAACTCTAGCATCTCGCATGGCGTCTTTCCACCAAGCGAACAGTGTTCGAGGTTGTTATAAAACTCATTCCAAATAATGATTTTGCTTTTAAGGTCGGCCACTGAAGTGAACGTATTCTGTTCATAGAACTTTCGCTGGTCTTCACCATGACTGCGTTCTATCTTGCCATTTTGAGTTGGTTTCCCTTTATCAATCAGGTAGTGGATGATGATGTGCTGTGCACAAAATACATCCAGTGCATGCAACGTTTTCACACTTAGGTCACTGCGTTTATTGCCACCAACATAGTAGTTGGTGAACGTTGAGTGGTTATCGGTTTTGATAGCTTTGATCTGGTACGGAAACTGTTTTAATACAATCTTCAAAAACTCCACCGAGTGATGAGTGCTTTCTTCATCAAAGATCTCAAGATGTCGCCATCTTGAGGCAGTATCAATGGCGGTGTATTGGTAGTATTTATGGTCTGCTATTGGTCCAGGAACGTGCTTCACATCGATTTCCACTAACTCACCAGGCAATCGCTCCACCTTGATGTGTTTGTATTTAATCTTCTTCATCCGATATACCTTGACCAACCCTTCATCTTTTAAGATCTTGCCGATAGTACTCACGGGTACTAACACCCCTTCTTTTTTAAGTCTCCAGTGGATCTTTTGAGCACAGAGCTTGGTATCTTTCCGTTTCTCAATAACTAACTCTTTCAGTCTGATAGGTGTTTCATTTGGTGATGTCTTAGGCTCTGTGCTCTTTGGGATTAAACCTTCCATACCAAACTGTTCATACATTTTCTTCCAACGCTTCAAGCTCCGCACAGAGTGCGGACAGACTTTTGCCACGTCGACCAGCTTTATTTCCTTATTGATAATTGGTTCAAGCCACCGCCACCGTTCCTCCTGGATTGTTTGAGCCATGGATATGGACATTTCTTAATGATAAAGAAAAGTGCCAGAAGTGCTTGCACATTACCTTACTGTATTGACATTGTGTTTTAATTATGATTAAATGTTGGCAGGATACCTGTAGTATTTTTGCTGCAGGGTAAGTACCTTTCAAAGGGATAATACCATGACACGAAACTTTGGAGTTTCAATCTTAACGGCCAGCGGACTTACTTCCGCTGGCGAACTGCTGTTCTCGAGAGACGGAATCCTGAAAGCTGCGATAGCGGCCAGCAAGGCCGGCTTAGGCATCCAGATGTTGCCGTTGGCAACGATTGGCTCGTGGCGCTTGACTGCGTTCGAACAATTGCTTCAAGATTTACGTAAGCATAATGTTGACGTCCTGACTTTTGAAGATCGTTGGGGTGGCGATCAGTGGACTCATCCTTGGGTTCATGATTTGCTAGAAAAGCGTGAGCCAAAAGCAGTTGTGGCATATTATTTAATGTTCCCCTGGTTCTATACAGGGGTAAAAAATCGCATTGAATTACTGCGTCGCTACTATCCCCGAGCACTGGGCATAGACCTGCCTGCAGGAAAAGTTTTCGAGATTAATCCGAACGTCGCACTAGGTCGGCAATGGATCAAGCGTATCTCAAGCGCCGACGATGATATCAAGTATGTTATTGACACTCATCATCTCTTGGAGTTTGGAGGTCTTAAGACGGCGGAGGGTATTCTAAATTTTGTGTTACGTCGGCAGAATAATGCGATGGCCGCAATCCACGTACAGTTCCGAAAAAAGGAACTTTTGGAAGAGTTTATGTCAGGCAGGGGTGCTTCTTTGGCACTTCTTGCCAACCTTAAGCTTTATGCCAAGGGCTTGCCGGTAATCTTTGAGCTCACTCCGGAGCTGTGCACCATCGAGACGCTCAACCGGATGCGTCAGGTCGTAGATGGTGTTATCGACTAATCATACAGAATAACGTATGAAGCCTCTACTGCCCTTGGTTTATCCAAGGGCAGTCTTTTTTATTTTAAACCCATCATGCTATTTAATAGGGATGGTTCACTAAAAGTGAAGTTTGCTGAATTACTGAAAGCCGTATTGCTAAGCTCAGTTCACTAACAACAGATCTGTCGCGGAAAACCTTTGGAGTAGATGGCACGTTGAGTGGGTAGAGCTAAATATCTATGTTCTGGTAATAAAATACCCCCAAAGGGGCATTTTACGCTTCTGAGGGTATCGTAAATGAATTAACTTGCTGAAGAAACTACAGTTACTGGAGCATTATATGTGTACAAGGACACCGAACATTTAAATCAACATATTTTATTTACTTCGCACTAATGAGTTGAGCTCTTAAATTAGAAATCAACTGATTGATTAGTGAGATTAACTGACCTTTAAGTGCGCCAACATCAGTTGTGCTAGCTCCGAGAACTACTGGTGTAGGGGCGCAAGGGACTTCCGTATCACCATGATTTAGGTGAGCTGACACTGCGGGCTTAGCTACTTTAATTGTTTTTCCGTCGTGACAAATTTCTACACGTTTGTTGCCACTACCTCCACCACCGTATCCAGCTGACGCTGTCTTTGCAAACAGTGAGCCCGCAGATGTCGATCCTACTAGTGCAAACATGGCAAGAAATCCTGCAACAGCTATTCCGCCAATAACTTGTTTAGTTTGTGACATATTTTTTGTAATTAGCTTTTAACTAATTTAACTATACCAATAAATGGGAGTTTAACCTAGGATTAAAAATATTAATCAGTAGATGAATTAAGTGGAGCTATGTTTTAATTGTAAGCAAATTTAGGTAGGTTGATGGTAGTTCTCGTATTAAGTTGCGAAATAAAAATGCCCCGTATCCAATGGACACGTGGCATTTAAATCAATAACAATTACTTATTTAGCATTAGCGAGTAGCTACGCAAGCTCCTACAGTATCTCCGTGCCCTAGGTGAGCAGAAGTTGCTGATTGTGAGACACTGATGGTCTTTCCTTTGTGGCAGATAAGCACTTTTGTATTTCCGCCACCATTTCCGCCGTATCCAGCTGACGCTGTCTTTGCAAACAGTGAACCCGCAGATGTCGATCCTACTAGTGCAAACATGGCAAGAAATCCTGCAACAGCTATTCCGCCAATAACTTGTTTGGTTTGTGACATATTTTTTAAATTAACTAATAACTAAGTTGATTATACCAATTTACAGTAGTAATGATAGGTTAAATTTTATTAACCCTTACATATCTGAATAAGTAAAGCGATAGAGAATTACGTCTGAATCAATGAGTAGTTGATTGGGAACTTGTAGCAAGGCTTTAATAACGTTTGCCTCTTTGGGGTCTACTACAAAATCTGTGCTCGTACTGGCTTCAGGTGTGGTAATAGCTGGCACAAGCCACAAATTTTGATCTTCAACTTCTGGGTTAACTATGACCAATAAATATGTAATGTCATGTTGTCGCAAGGTGTCAACAATGGTTTCTAGAGGCAAGGTGGGTACTTCATGCAAAAATGTATCCCAGGCACGGTACGTCGGATCAGCCTCTTGATCGTATATATCCCCAACTTCAACTGAACGTCCGGCAAAAACCTTCTCCTTACCAAAGAAACGGCTGGTAGGATTGCTCACAATAAGTTGATTATTAAATGGGAGTGAGAAGTAGCCTTGCCAGGGTAGGACTAACATTTTTTCTGTATCAGGAGTGGCACTAAGCACCTGCCTCGCCTCGTGCCAGCTGGCTGGGTAATCAACCGGTGTTAACTGTCCACGAAAGCCAAAGAGCTCATACATACCAAATAGAAGTGGCAATGCAAAAATTATAGGCAAAACCGTAGTAATCCACGATGGACCTTTTTTACTA
>JAYVIL010000055.1:0-3986 GCA_043770255.1 Candidatus Kaiserbacteria bacterium | reverse complement strand
CATTTCGGGCATGTCATTGTCTGAGATGATGAGGTCAAATTTCCCACCAGCTTGTATCAACTTCCAGGCTTTCGCGGCGTCATCGACAAAGACCGGTTCATGCCCCAGTCTTTCTACCGCTCGGCAGAAATAGGTGCCAAAGCGTGCATAGTCGTCGCAGTAGAGTATCCTTTTTCGATTATCCATAGCGGGTCTCCTTTGCGGTTTTTTTAATGTATAGCCCTAAAGGCCAGGAACGAGTGGGGTAGTAGTATCCCAAGGCTGAAAAAATAATATAACAAAAAATATGTTTTGTAAATAGAAGCGTTATAGTGCCAAGCTCCCCGTATGTAGTATAGGAAATACCGCTTATCAAAGCGGTATTTCCACGAGTGGAGCAGTTTACTACAAGTCAAACACAGCCTGATAGAAATGGGGTGTGTGAACTCTCTGAAGGTGGTGGATTTGTGGTACTAAATTTATATTTCAATTAGCTCACCAAATTCGTACAGATGTTTTTTACAATTGATATGTTCCTTGATAGTAGTTGGGTTTTGAAATAGATTGTCACCGATATTTGCGTATATTTCTAATAACTTCATTCTAAAGGTGTGAGAAATGCATAATGGCGGCTTCGCCTGCTTACTTAGTTTAATGATGCTCTCCAATTCTGTTTGGAGCTGCTGATGGGAGATACCTAGCCTATTTTCTATAAAGGCCTCCACAAATGCTGTTCGTACAGCAGTACTGCCATGTTTTAGAAAATCTTCTTCACTGCAGAATTCTTGCAGTGAAAATGGTATTTCGTTTAGCTCTGGAGATACTGTGATGGACGAAGTAGTATCTGTTTGTATGCATGATATAGCCCGCCTACGTGGTGAGATAAGTACAGCTTGCTGGCCACAGTTAATTGAGTTTGGCAGAAGTGTTTTTGGGTCAATTGATTGATTGAGTAGTTTGAAAACATGCTGGTAACGTGCTGTTCCAGTAGTTTTGGCGTATACATCATACTCAAGAATTTTTTGGATATACATATTATTGTTATTTGATTATAGATGATAAAAGAAAATGTGCGACCAAAGCTTGAGTCGCACATTAGTTTCAATACACCGATATTGGGTTGTGTAGGACAGCCGCATTATATCGATTATACCAACCAAGATTAACAGTCTCGTGATTACAGATAAGTATCTGTTCTTGAGCAGCAATCCGTGCCAGTGCACCATATTGAGAGGCTGTTCTAATTGTTCGCAGGAGCATGTCTTCGAAATTATGCACACCAATACTTTGATACATGTTTGATCGAGCCATAGTGTCACTTCTAATTCGATCATACAGACCTAGGTCATTTGCAATTTCTTCTGCAACTTCTTGTTCTAGACAACGTAGAGAAGGAAAGCGCTTAGTCATAGCACTAACTTTCCATCCACGGGTAGCCAGGTACTCACTCGTCGTTTTGATTGATTGGTGAATTTTTTCACTAAATTCAGCCTGAGTGAGACCTACCCTAGCACACAAAGCAGTATCCTCGGCTTCTTGGTCAGCAACCACTATTTCGTAGTTTGCTCTTGGCAGATTGATAGCCAGATTGCCTAGAAATGCTAAGTGCAGTTGTGACAATAGCGGAAGTCCAGTGCCTACGCCACGGAAGTTGTATTTTCCATTCACATGCGAGTAGTCAGGACATGAAGGTGCAACTATCGTGACAGTCTCCTGAAGCAGAACAATACCAATACGGTTTATCATTACTCGACTGTGTGACTGAGGGCCGAGTGATGGCAAGATACTTTCAAGTACACTGAGAGCTGGCTCAACTCGGTTTTCAAGTTGATGTTTTTTAGCATATTGCATGATTGCAGCCCAGTTGCGCTTTGTAATCATTTGGTTCTCCCTGGTTTGGTTTGAGAAGGAACATTTTAGTTTTGTGACATAACAAAACCCGCTCATCGAGCGGGTTTTGTATACAAAAGGTTTGGTAGAAGATTTTACAACACAAAGCCCGCACGAGGAGAATTTCGTGTTGACCACCAACTATTGGTTGTACGTCGTTTAAACATAATTTAAATGTACCAGATATATTATTTTGGTCAAATACTTCCATGTATTTCTATGCCGGTGGAGATGTCTGGTAAAACAATGAATCGACTAAAAACCAAACTAGAAAAGTCCTGGTTGTTTTATAAATCCTGCCCAAATCTACAAAATGCCCTTAGGAATAGGTGATTTATAAAAGAGAAGGGGTCACAAGTATGGTATTGGACAGAGTATAGAAAGAGAAAGCCCCACGAGTTGTGAAGTCCGTGGGGACTTCCTCGTGGGGCTTGTGCTACTGCCTTTACTGGTCTGCAACCTTTTTGATGAAATCTGTCAGTGCACGTTGTCCTTCTTCGGGACTCGCAATGTATGAGGTTTCAACTTCACCAGTTTGCATATTGATTGTTGTCACAGGTGTGCCCTCGTGTCTTCCCTCAAGCCAGCCAAGCGGTATCCAGTATTCAATTGCATTCCCGGCGACGTCGAGCCAGCTCATCATCCATCCACGCATATTTCGATCAAGCGTGAATATGGCGTATGGCCAAAGAACTGCAACAAGCAGACTTTTGAAATGTCGTGTCCCGTAGTGAATAAAATGGTTTTTTAATGTACTCATCCCTACACAGCAGTGCTGGAATGAAAACGTAACCATTATCCATAACGTGAACAAAGCGACGGCAATGTAGACTTTCCATGCGACGTCGAGAAACGACCACACCAAGGGCATATAGCCAAAAGTGTACAAGTCAAAGTGGTTCAGCCCGACCAAAATACCTGAAATAATGATACTGGTCAAAAAGAGCAGGCCGCCCCAAGGCATGAGTGCCAGAATGATTGCAACGATGGTCATCACAGCAATAACTGGCCATTTTATTAAATTCAACATCGGCACTTCCTCCGTGGTGGATTGAAAGGGTTCGTAGGTATAGTGTAATATTATTTTATATTTGTCAATTAAATTCCTTGCCACTCTCTATCTTTACAAAGAAAATACCCCTTATTAAATATGAGTATTTTCAGCGAGTGGAGATGGTGAGAATTGGTCACGAATTACTAAGCTTTTTATTTCACTACGTTCATAAAAATCTAAGTACTCGCGACCCCGTCTCGTAGTCGATTCGCGACATACTCCGACTTTCAATTCTCGACGCAAGCAAAGCAGTTTGCTTGCTCCATCTCCACGAACAAAAATCGCCCACACGAATGTGTGAGCTGATTTTTTTATTCGTGGAGATGTCGAGAATTGAACCATCAAGTCACTAAGTATATTTGTTCACTACGTTCCAAATCTACTAAGTGCTTGCAGGCCCACCTCGCGGTTTCTGTCCCTGTAAAGGGGACAGAAACAACGCTCCGACCGATTCAATTTCCCGAACACAAAGCAGTTTGTGTTCTCACCATCTCCACTAAATAATAAAAGCGCCTATTGGCGCTAATATTATAAAAGTGGAGATGGTGGAAATTGAGTCACGAATCACTAAGTATAATCGTGCACGTTGTGCAGATTCTACTAAGTGTTCTCAAATCTTACAGATTCTGTCCACTCATTCGCCTCTTTTAAACAAAGATGCTGAATGAGTCTTGCAAAATGTATCCCGTACATTTCTCACCCGTCTCGCGGTTTCTTTTTCTGGGGGGAAAAAGAAACATCGCTGCGACCGTTCAACTCTCGCCGTAACGTGCGCAGGCACGTTACTCCATCTCCACATAATAAAAATGGCTCGCCGAAGCGAGCTCATTTTTATAATGTGGAGATGTCGAGAATTGAACCCGAGTCCGAATTAGGTATCCATGAGGAATCTACAGTGCGTAGTCGCTCCTTTGATTTAAAATATCTATCTATAGGTGCGACCAAACAATAGATATTCGAGTTGCTACAAGCTTGAGTGACTCCGGCAACACAGTGCCACCCACAGCCCCGTGGCTATTTTACAGACGACGCCGTATGGGGCGTTTAACGTCGCTGCATCACT
>JAYVIL010000054.1:0-4008 GCA_043770255.1 Candidatus Kaiserbacteria bacterium | reverse complement strand
TACTCACACCGGTTGCAAAAAGGGTTTCAAAATTACTCGCACCACGCACAGCGTGAAGTAAAACCCGCCATACCACCACCCCGAAACCAACAAACAGCAAAAATACCCCAAGCAACCCCCATTCTTCTGCAAAGGCGGCAAAAATAAAATCTGTTTCGTATTCAGGCAAGAAAAGTAATTTTGACTGCGTACCATACCCGATTCCTTTTCCTAAAAGCTGACCCGAACCAACAGCGACAGTAGACTGGTAGGCATTGTAACCGGCACCTTGAATATCAGCCAAAGGATCGAGGAACGTCATAATGCGTTCTTTTTGATAATCCTGAAAGGCAAACTGCCACATCCCACCAAAAGTAACTGCGCCCAGTAAAAAAACTACTGCCAGGTGCCGTAGTTTAATACCCGCTGCCAAAATCATTCCAAACCAAATAAAAAATAAAATAATCCCTGAACCAAAATCTGGCTGGATAAAGACCAGGCCAAAAATAATCAAGGCATAGATGCCTGATATTATTATGTGTCTAAAATCACCAATCAATTCGTGCCGTTTAGAGAAATATTTAGCCAGTACCACGATTAAAATCAGTTTGGCTGGATCAGCCGGCTGGAGTGAAAAAAAGCCTAGGTCAAAACGGCTCTGCGCACCGAGCGTAACTTCTCCAACAAACAATACCAGAATTAGGGCTAGGACAATTCCCAGGTAAAAGAAAAAAGTAGTATTACCAGTTCGAAAGAAACGGTAGTCAGGCAACAAAGCTACAAAAAAAGCCACCAGTGCAACTCCAATCCACAAAAGCTGTCGATTAAAATAACCGTTATCACCCTGATATGAGTACATCGTCGCCAACCCTAGAGAGCTCAAAAGTAACACCGTTCCAAACAGAATAACATCAAAGGACTGAAAGAAAGCGCGCAGACCATGCATGGTTATAGCATAGCTGATTTAGAAAATAAAAACACCTTGCTGTTGCCTAGTTTTATTGTGAATAAACTTTGCCATTGTCGTTTCAGCGTTAAAATAGCAGCAGAAAGAGAGATAACCTCAACGAGTACAGGTTCCAGGAGTTTGCTCTAGGGAAAGGAGCAAACTCGGAACAAAATTCGCCATTGTCGTTTTGACTTAGATTAAATGGCGAAAGAGTAGGAACCTCAACGAGTACAGGTTCCAGCGATTTGCCCTGGGAAGGGGCAAATCGGGAACAAAATTCGCCATTGTCACTACGTTCTGTGGCTCATTTTTATTGTAATGGGGCAAAGGTTTTGGTGACTTTCGGAATAACATCAATCCGAGCGGCACCGTCTTCACAGATAGAATCAGTGATCGATTTGTAAATTGAACTCAAAGTAGCCGTCGTTGGTGCACTATAGGCCATAGTTGATTCTGATGCCAATACTCGCAAGAAGTCCATATTGACACCCTTACCTAGGCCAATTGTGTACAAGGTAATGCCCTCTTTTTTTAGCAACTCGGCCTGAGTGACGGCATAGGCATCAGGATCTTCTTTGGGCGCGGTTGCCAGTCCGTCAGTGAGTAGCACAACAATTTTACGAGCGTCCGGGTTGTGCCGCGTTGAACCGAGCTCCATTTTTGCCTGTATTAAACTATCACCTGGATTGGTGTTACCTAATTCTTCTTTGGGGTCAATGACGAGCTTTTTAATGGCGTTCGCCACCAGTGTAGTGTCTGCGGTTAACTGATTGGTGAGCGTGGCTTGTGTCGCAAAAGTGACCACCGACACCCGATCCTCACTACGAAGCTGACTGGCAAACACGCTCGCGGCTTCGAGCACTGATGATACTGGTTCAGGTGGATTGTCACCATCATTGTTCATACTACCCGAGAGATCAATCGCGAGCACGATATCAGTCGGTACGGCACAGCTCCGAACAGTTTTTGCAATCGGATTTGGCCAGGTAAAGATGATGTCTTTTTGACTACGACCAGGAAACAAATCGATAAATGTTTGTGATGCTGTCAGCGGGTTCCCTCGGGCATCAAATATAGTCGCTACCACTTCCACCGCTTGTGCCTCTTTGAGATCAGTGTTTTCGATTTTGACATTGAGTTTTGGCCGAGCACCTGCTTCAACCAACTTCAGGTCGAGTGTCCTAAATTGCTCACGTTCGTAGATAGACGGTAGCCACATATCAGAATTTCGTAATTCTAGAGTAGTTTCCGTCGGAATTCGCCCAGCGGTATCAACTCTACCTTCAAAAACCGGATACGTGCTGTTTGGAGGCAAGACCGTTTTGCCGCTCCGTTCTGTAATCAGTCCAGCTCCATCGTACAGTCTAAATACATACTCCAGTGAAGGCGTTCCTGCAATGACATTACTATTTTCAATGTAGGCAACAGCATTGTATTGACCCTTTTGGATCTCAAAGCTTTTAACCCAAATGACTTTTGGTGGAGTAGTGGTAAAGGCACAAATCCGGGTACAGACACCCCCACAGTCGACTCCTGCCTCCTCACCATTTTGCGCCTGGTCAAAACAGGTGGCTGGTGTATAGAAATATAGAAAATACACCCCAAGCGACAGCATACTCACAAAAGTAATGTACCCAGTACCATACTGTACCCGCCGCCAAAACGCCCACATCCGCGTATTTTTCATCTGTATATTGTAGCATTGCAACCAAGCTACTAAGCGCTGCAACTGACAATTAAAAAGCCCAGTGAGGGTACTTTGGAAACATCATTCATAAAAAATATCTGAATATGTTGTGTTCGTCTTTGCGAGGCACGAAGCAATCCATAGCTATATATTGCATCAAATGCCAGACACACAACCAGTTAAAAGGCATTTCTGAGAAGAATAAGATTAGATTGATTGAAAAAGATAATTCGGAGTGGATAGATATATCTTAAAGAGGTGTGACGTGGATTGCTTCGTGCCTCGCAAAGACGAACGGTCTTCCACTAAAGCACCACCGAATGGATGATGCTATTTGTTAAATCAGTACTTAATGTTGAATCAGAAAATGAGCGTAGCGATTATTTCGAATTTATGTCCCGATTTTCCCCTTCCTAGGACAAATCGCTGGACGGGCGCCTTCCCTGCCAACTCTTCAAAGTTGGCATTAATAAAAATCACCAGTGTTTAACTAGTGATTTTTATTAATTAAAAACTTAATGTGGAATGAAGAAATGAGCGTAGCGATTATTCTGAATTTCTGTCCCGATTTTTTCTCCCCTTGAGAAAATCGCTGGACGGGCGCCTTCCCTGCCAACTTTTCAAAGTTGGCATTAACAAAAACCACTAGTCTTTTTGACTAGTGGTTTTTGTTAATTCAAGACTCAATGTTGGCGTGAGAAAAGTGTGGGACACTTTTCGCAAGACCTTGCCTGCTATTTCTTGAGGTACGAAAGAAATAGTGACAAGGTGTACAGCCGCTGTAAGCGGGACCTACTACGGCAAGTGAGTAGTTATATGGAAGTTCACTTTCATATAAGCTGCGAACGCAGACGGAGGAAGCTTTGCTTACTCTCCACGGTAGGCGCAAACCGCAGCTTGCATTAATAAAAATCACCAGTGTTTAACTGGTGATTTTTATTAATTCAAGACTCAATGTTGGCGCCTACCTACTCTGCCCCTTTCGGAGTACCATCGGCGATGGAGGGCTTAACTTCCGTGAGAAAGTGACTCGACGTCACTTTCGCAAGACTCATTGAGAGATTTTATGAGTTCACGAAATAAAATATCCAATGAGTGGACAGCTTCTGTTAAGAAGTTCGGAATGAGAACGGGTGAATCTTACAGATTCTGTACACTCGTTCGCCACTTTGCTTCAGGTATTCGCAAAGTAGCTGGACGAGTCTTGCGAAAGCTAAGCGCTTTCTCACCCCCTCCGCTAAAGCACCAACAAAAAATCACCCTCTCGGGTGACTTTTTGAAATTCAAGACTCAATGTTGGCGCCTACCTACTCTGCCCCTTTCGGAGTACCATCGGCGATGGAGGGCTTAACTTCCGTGTTCGGAATGAGAACGGGTGGACCCCCTCCGCTAA
>JAYVIL010000053.1:0-11749 GCA_043770255.1 Candidatus Kaiserbacteria bacterium | reverse complement strand
GTCAGAAATTTCAGCAAGGATTTTCATACAGACAGTTTATCATGGAGCTTACTTTGATTCACGTTTGGGATAAATCTTGAGAGCGTATTCAAAAATATGACTAGCGTAGATAAATAGAAGCAAGGTAGTGACAATAATTATTGGTAAAATAATTTCGAGGTATTTCATTCGACCAAATACACTCTCGGTAATACTGGCAAAGAAGTACCCTAAAATTGTAAACACCAAAACCCAAATCCAGACTCCGATAGCGTTGTATAGTAAAAAACTGCTGGTTGACATGCTGGTTTTACCTAAGCTAAAAGGGATAACCATTCGAAGTCCATACATAAACCGCATCGAGAGTGCCATTAACCGTGGTCGTTTCCCGACAATCTCAGCTGAGCGATTGCTTAAACTGTTGAGGAAATCCCAGCGGGCGAGTACCGTACTATGACTGTATCGTCCCAACATAAACCAAATAATATCACTCAGCCAAGTTCCCAAAAAAGCGGCGAGCATCACCAGTGGCAGGTCGAGTTTGCCGAGGTAGGCCAAAAAACTCGCAATCAGCAATAGGGCATCACCTTCAAACAGTGAGCCTAAAAAAACCGCCAGGTAACCGTAGGTTTCAACCAGTTGTAATAAATAAGGAGATAATTCCACCCCTGTATCATAGCAGACAATTATTGATTAGCGAGTCAGTATCACTCTGAACGTACGTGGCTCCGGGCTTCTTTGATCGAGGCGCGATACGCAAAGCTCACACAAAATAGTCCAACGAGTCCGGTGATAATTTCAGGCACGTGAATGACTAGGTTGGCGAGCATGGCTACAGCTAAGCCCAAAATAGCCCAGTGAGCACCTTGCTCTAGATAAATCAGATGGGTTAGAGTTTTGCGCTTTACCATATAGAGCGTAAAGGCACGGACAAAGTACGCACCAATTCCTAGACCGGTCACAATGATGAGGAGGTTACTTGAGAGGGCGAAAGCCCCGATGACACCGTCGAGCGAAAACGCAGAGTCGAGGATATTCAGGTAGATAAATAAAACTAACCCACTTTTAGCGACTTGATTACTTTCGAGTGAGAGTGACCCGCCAATTCCTTCCATTAAAATAAATAATAAAAGTCCAACAAAACCAGCGACTAGGATTGACGCTTGATCAAACGGTGAAATAAAAGAGAGTCCAATTAAAATCGCAATCGCAATTGCGATTTCAAGCGCTTCCATCCGACCCCACTTTACAAAATGCCGTTCAATTTGGGCAATCCAGTGCACAGACTTACTGACATCAAAAAAGTATTTGAGTGATACCATGAGTAAAAATATTCCCCCAAAAGCAGTGATTGCACCCCGCACTCCTTCGAGAAGTACCCCGTAGGCCTCAGGGTCAGAAAAGGCGAGTTTGGTAATAAAGAGAGGTGACGCCCAGACAGCTACACTGACAATCACAATCGGTAGTACGAGTCTCGTACCAACCACGGCAATCAGAATACCCCACGTCAAAAATCGTTTTTGCCAAACCGGACTCATTCTTTCGAGCACTCTGGCATTAACGACAGCGTTGTCAAAGGACAGAGTGACTTCAAGAATAGATAAAATAACCACAATAAATAATGCCGACAAACCAGCCTCGTACCACACTGCGGCAAACCCTAAGAGGGCAATGATAATAGGTCCAAGAAAATATTGCCTAATGGCTAATGTCATAATGAATAGCAGTATAGCATTTCTTGGATGTGATTTATAAGACAATCTTGCAGATAGTAATTTATTTGGTATTATATAACAGTAATGCGAACATTCTGTTTTCACATGCAAACAAATAACCTCCTGTTGCTCCGCAATCTCCGTGGAGTACTTATGTGTGTATAGTTAGAAACTAAATAAATATACAGAAATAAGCCCTCCACAATGGAGGGTTTATTTGTTCCTTGGATAAATTTTCAAGGGGGGCACGTTCTTTAACAAACAGAAAGGAATATATGATGTGTAAAGATACAGTAAGCTTCTTCGATACAACATGTCGGGATGGAAAACAAGCTCCAGGTAATAATCATGGTCCCAGTGATACCGTGCGTATTGCTCGGTTAGCATCTCAGATGGGAATCAGTGTTTTTGAAGCAGGCTTCGCAGCGTCTTCGTCTCTGGACTTTGAATCAGTTTCTAGGACTGCATCTGAAGTCAGTGGGATAATTGTTTGTTCTCTAGCTCGTACACTGGAACAAGATATTATTGCCTCAGCACGAGCATTAGAAAATGCTGTTACTTCACCGCGACTTCATACGTTCATTGCAACAAGTGATCTCCATTTGTTGTATAAGTTACGCCTGAGCAGGGATGAGGCTCTTGAAGCTGCTGTGCACGCAGTCAGTCAGGCACGAACCTATGTAGACGATGTTCAATTTTCGGCTGAGGATGCTACGCGTACTGACCCTCAGTATCTCGCAGCAGTGGTGAGAGAAGTGATTCTTGCGGGAGCTCGGACAATCAACCTGCCTGATACTGTCGGGTATGCTACGCCGAGTGAAATCGCTGCCATGGTTACAAACATTTTAGAAAATGTTCCAGAAGTGCGTGAATACAAAGTCACTCTCTCTGTGCATTGTCATAATGATTTGGGACTAGCTACGGCCAACACTCTCGCTGGTGTAAAAGCGGGCGCTCGTCAGGTTGAGTGTACCGTTAACGGTATTGGTGAACGTGCTGGTAATACCCACTACGCTGAGGTACTGATGGCTTTAGTTACAAGATCTGATTATTTTGGTATTAGTCATAATCTGGATACCAAAGTTATCGGTCAAATGGCGCAGTTGGTGTCGACAGTGATTGGTAAAAATATTCCAGATACGTTACCAATTGTCGGTGAACATGTGTTTGCTCACGGTGCAGGCATACATCAACACGGAGTGTTAACTAATCCTCTGGTCTACGAAATAATGTCTCCTGAACTAGTGGGTTGGATTGCAGAACGATTCCCATTATCGTCACAGTCAGGTCGGCATGGTTTGGAGCGACGTTTGCAAGTGCTTGGCTACACATTAACAGCAAGTGCACTGGGGGATTGTTACAAGGACTTTCTTAAGCTTGCAGAAACAAAGGTCTTGGTATCAGATGCTGATTTACACACACTATTCAGGTAATAGATGTGACATGACCTATAAAAGGCGGTGAAATCACCGCCTTTTATTTATAGGTTTTATTTAGGTTAGATGGGGAATTTTTGACGCCTTGAGCTCACTTTTGAAATTGCTTCATGTTTGCTTCTAGCGCCGGCACGTCCCTCGACCCTTTTGCGCCAGCGGATATACGTTTGCGGAGTTTGATTCGCTCGCATAAAAGCGAGGACCTCATTTTCGGTCAGGCCCCATTCCCGTTTAATTGTTTCAAACGAAATAGTGTCACCCCAGGCCATGAGGATAATTTGTTCAATTTCTGGAGGAGTGAAAACTCGCTTTTTCATAGGGCTATATTACTACAACTAGGTAAGGTAAAATAGCGATATGAGAAAAATCTGGAACAGACCCAACTTGGCAGTGTGGAGCTTGGTCACAAGTGACGCTTTAGGCCAAGCTAATATGAATATCTGTACCTACGTCACGGCGGTCTCGATGGAGCCGAAGTTGATGATGGTGGCAGTGTATCGTGGTACCAAGACATTAGATAACCTGAAACAATCCCCAACTAAGCCAGTCTTACTCCAGCTTCTAAGTGCTGAACTAGCCCCGGTCGTTCGCGTGTGTGGCCAGCAGTCAGGCTCTAAAATTGATAAAATAAAGCGTCTCAAAAAACGCTATCAATTTGGTGACGAGAATAACCTGCCGTTTTTTAAAGACGCGGCTGGCTATTTGGTGCTATTGCCAGAGGCAGTTACTGAAATAGCAGCTGACCATTTACTCTATACTTTTTCCGTGTTGAAACAGGTGAATATTGTGGACGTCCCATTACTTATGACCGACATACTGCGTAGTCAAAAAATAATTCGCTAATTAGTATGAAGCACGAACGAGTACTCTGGTGGGTCAAACGAGACGCACGGCTGCTTGATAACGAAGCGCTGACTTTGGCGTGTAGTGATGCAAATAATGTGTTGCCGCTGTATGTATTTGAACCTCTGGTTATGAGAGGTCCAGATTGGAGTGATGTACACAGTTATGCTCTCCTTGAGTCAGTCACGAGTCTACGCAAAAATCTCCAACATCACGGGAGTGATTTATGGGTGCGTCAGGGGAGCGTCCTCACTGAACTTGAAGCCCTGCATCGAGCGTATCCTTTTACCGCTATCTATGCCCATATGGAAGTTGGCCTTATGCATACGTTCCTCCGTGATCAGGCAGTTGCCGCGTGGTGTAAAGAGCGAAGGATACATTTTTATGAAGTGGCTCAAAATGGTGTTTGGCGAGGTAGTAAAAATCGCAACGACTGGCAAAAACACTTTCAATCAATTCTCGATACCCGAATTCTGCCGTTACCAAAAACATTAAATTTTTTAAAACCAGATAAAAATATATCGACGGGGCGGATGCCAAGTTTAAGAACATTAGGAGTAACAAAAATTCTAATGCTACCTGCGGTGGGCGAAAGGGCAGCTCAAGAGACATTGAGGTCTTTTCTGCGGGTGCGGGGTGCTGCTTATTCAGGTGGAATTAGTAGCATGCTGACTGCTCCTACCGCTTGTTCAAGACTCTCAGTCCATTTTGCTTGGGGGACACTGTCACTCAAGCAAGCGTGGCAAGGAGCACAGGGTCGACTACAAGAACTCGATCCGGCGTATGACGCCAGGTGGCGGCGCTCGCTCCCAAAGTTTCAGTCTCGGTTATATTGGCATGCTCATTTTGTACAAAAACTTGAGGACGAAGTGGGCTTAGAATTTTCTCCGGCTAACCAAGTCTTTGCTGAGTCGTTACCAGTTGTGACCGGACATGAGTGTGCGGTCAGGCTTACGGCGTGGAAAACTGGTATGACAGGGTTCCCGGCAGTTGATGCGGCCATGCGTTACTACGCTACCTACGGGTGGCTCAATTTTAGGTCGCGCGCCATGATAACCTCATTTGCCGTCCATGCCCTGCGCATACCCTGGCAAATTATTCAGTACGAATTAGCCAAGTTTATGATTGACTATGTACCGGGTATTAATACCACGCAAGTCCAAATGCAAACGGGGGTGACTGGTATCAATACCATCAGAGTGTACTCACCAATGAAGCAACAAACCGACCATGACCCCGAAGCCCGGTTTATTAAATCCCAGATTCCCGAGCTGGCCCAATTTTCTGTGGCAGAGATTACCTCTTTTCAGTCCAGTGAGCTTGGTACCTACCCTCAACCAATCATTGATTTTAAAATTGAAACTAAAATTATGAAAGACGTCCTCTATGCTCTCAAAAAATCACCCGTCGGGCGGGTGATTAGTCAAAAGGTGTACGCCAAACACGGTTCAAGAGCCAAACGTACCTCAAAGTAAGGTAACGTGAAATTACTCAACCTGAATAATAATTTCGTTGCGAAGTGTCAGTGGCATCGACAGTGGGGGATTATAGCGAGCCGTTTCATATTCGCCGACGACAACCTTTCTGTCACGAGCAAGCATCTCACCGAGTTTATATTTCTTACGAGCGATTCTGGTTTCGGTCGGGTACCAGGTAAAGCGAAGCACGGCTACTTTCCGGGCTGGTACTGGTGTCAGTTTGACTGCCGAGTTGTTTGGAGTGGGCAGGGTATCGAGAGTGTATTTTGATGGCAGAACAAAAGCGATAGTCCGGGTTGCCGAGTCAGTACCTGATTCGAGCACCGGTATCGTCATGGCAATTTTCTCTGGCTGCGGAACCTGGGGACTCTCCAGTACTGGCGTTGTCATTGAGATACTTTCCTTGCGAACATTATTTCCAAAAATGTAATCCGCGATAATGCGAAAGCCCTGATTGGTCGCTTTAGCATACGTTCCCGTCACCTCAGCCTCAGCTTTTATATACTTCGCATACTCCCGAATTTCATACCCGTCTTTTTTCTCGAGAACCGTGTAGGCTGGCTCCTCAATCGTCCAGACCACCGCGTAACTACCAACTACCCAAATCAATAAACCTACAATACTCGCTCCAAAAATATAGTAGTACATATATGTAGTATACGCTTAAATGTGAATAGAGGTGTAGCGTGCAATAAGTCCTTGGAACGTAATAACTTATACCTTGATACGTCATATACTACATGATTAAAATTCTTTTTGGGTTAGCAGTTGTATTGGTAGTGATTGGGGGAGTAACGCTCTATCATAGTGAGAGTAGTGTCTCAGTAGATAAAAATGCGGCAGTAAATTCGACACCTATCAAAAATACCGTAACTGAGTCAAATACCGGAAACAGTACCAAAGACGAATCAACGTCCGTTCCTAACGGAACGAGTTTGGTCATTGATTTGAGTAATACTGGTCTCACCAAAACCCCCATGGATATCTTTAGTAAAACTAACACAGCAGAACTCAACCTTTCACAGAATAGCCTCACGGGTTCGCTACCTGCAGAAATCCGCCTGTTACAAAATCTCAAGGTGCTCAACCTAAGTAATAATCAGTTTACTGGAGTCCCCGCTGAAATTGGTCAGCTAAAAAATCTCGAAGTCCTCGATCTCTCTAATAATAAAATTACCGGGCTCCCAAACGAACTCGGTAATCTCAGTAACTTAAAAATCCTTAATCTTAAAGGCAATGCCTACTCGGCAGCAGACCTAGCTGGTATCACTGCCCGTTTACCTAAAACGGTTGAGGTGATTGTTGATTAAGTGTCTTATAATTAATGTGATCAAAAAATCCTTAAAAAAGCCATGCCAATTTTGTGGAACCTTTCAAGGTTTCAGATGGATGTAATCCAAGTCACTTTATTCCCTTGTTCACTACTTTTTTCTCTCTCGTGAATCAACATAACGCCCCAGCGCTTCTTTTGTTGAAAGCCAGTTTCTCCCTTCTTTATGTGCCTCAAGTTTTCCTGTTCGAGCTAGTAAGTTAAGATACTTAGCACTATAAGGTGTCCCTAAACTTACATCAAGAAGCGAGTAAAATTTTTCACTTTTTTTGTTCATTGGCGTCAGAACTTTCAGGTAAATATCAAGTGACCGCTCTATTGCTTGAGCAATAAATGTAACCAGGGGCTCGTATTCACCTTTATCAGCACGGGACAGAACACGATAATATTTTTTTCGGTCATTTTTCAGAATAATGACAAGAGGGTAGCCATTTTGTAAGAGAAATACATTCATTGCCAACCTTGCTGTTCTACCGTTTCCATCAAAAAATGGGTGAATATGTACGAGACGGTGATGAAGGAGGGCAGACAATTCTATCGGACTTAGTATTGCTTTCTCTTTTCTTATCCAGTCAATCAGATTACTCATTAGTCCCGACACTTCTATTGCTCCAGGTGGTTTATGGTCAGTTCCCGTAATCAGTACATTGCTCGTACGATACTTTCCAGCCCACTCTTTTTCAGTATCAAGAACAACGAGCTGGTGGAGTGTTCGAATCAACTGCTCAGAAAAAGTATGCTGTTTTTCTGTATCAACCAAATCAAACACAAACGCGAGCGCCTCAGTATGATTTTTTGCTTCGAGGTGATCTTTGAGCGGTTTCCCTTTGATAGTAATTCCTTCACTGATGACCAGAAAAGTTTCTTTAAGTGTAAGACTATTTCCTTCAATTGCGTTTGAGTTATATGTCATCTCTAGTTCAAACTGCTCTCGTAATTTTTGCACAGCAATAGCAGGAAGTGGGCGCAAAGAATTGAGCGCTTTTTTCTTTCCTTCTATTCGGTTTTGCAGTACTGGATTTAGATACATATTTCTTAATATGGTTTATAGCTATTTTTAAAGTATACCATATTAAGGAAATGGAGCAAGTCATAGTGTAGGGGGTTTTCGTATGATCGAAACCCACTGTTTTTCGATCAAATCTACATTGGAACAAAAAATTTTGAAAATTAAAAAACGCTGTCAGAGAGTTATTCTGAACAACTTTTTTTATGCTCCCACCGAACTGAGCAAGACCGAAGCCATTTGTACTTACTATATTACCATCCTGAACCTCGGGGGAACAAATTTGAAGTTTTATGTTTGGTGTGGTTGAGTGAAGCGCTGGTCTGTTTCGCTGAAGAGAAAAGAGATTTTTATTAACCGTATAGTTCGCTGTGTGAGCCTATAGCTACAAATCGAACCATATCATCTTCTATTACAAAATAAATCGCCCTAGTATCACGAGTGACATTAATACTAAAATAACCTTTCCATGCGCCGGTTAGACCGTGATTACGTAAAGAAGGGTTCTGTGGATTTTCAATAAATTTTTCTAAAGTGGCAATCGCTTTCTTCTTGATTGGTGTAGGCAGCTTAGTAAAATCTTTCTCGAAACTCTTTGAAAGAATGTACTGCATACTATAGTGATTTTAGGTGAGCAATAAAATCTTTACCTGTTTTAAATGGTCCAATAAAGTCACCGGCCTCATATTCTTTTTGTGCCTGATCTAAGATACTTTTGAGATAAGGGGTAGGCCGATATTGATTGGCCGATAGGGTAATTTCTTTGTCCCGAACAAATTGCTTCAAAAAAGCATTAATTACCGTGCTTAAGGGCACTCCCAACTCCGCCGAAACTTTTTGAGCATCAGCTTTGAGTTTTTTATCTGTTTTTACATTCAGAATGGTAAGTGTATTCATATGCTAAAGTATATACTTTGGTATTATTCTGTCAATAGAGTATGTGGTAACCTATGGCATTAGCTCCCAGACCCTGTCTACTACCCACGTAGTTTCTGGTTTTTTCAAAATAGCGATGTTATCAAATTTGAGGTTGAAGTTAGGTTGTTCGATAGTCTGCAGGTAGTCTTTGATTGCAGGGAAATCAAACGGTTTGAGCGCACTCATTGCTAGTGTGGCGTGGAAGTCGCCCCCGTTATCGTATTCATCAAAGGTGAGGCTAGGATGAGTGTGTAGTACATCCATCAATTCTAGTACATCACTCTGCATTTTCTCTGTCGGTTCAACGTCAAGAAACAGTACATCCTCACGAAAGCCGCCAAACTTATTCATCGTATAATCGCTTTGCGTGTGTGTTTGTGCAAAACCATCAAGTAGTACATGTAGCTTCTGCATATCTTCGTCAGATAGTTCAAACCAACGCTTGAGTGTGAAGTGAAAAGGAATACGGTTATGAATAGGAAAGGTATCAAATTTATTGACTAGGTCTTTAGAAAGTGAGGTAAGGTAGTCGTCTGCTTCGCCACGAACAAGATGTGCGATGATATGTCTCATACAAAAAGTATATCACTTTGAGCCTGTGCAAGATCGCGCCTGATATTAAAAAATGCCGCCCGCCCCGTAGGGCAGGCGGCAGAATTGGTCTAGGTTAGAAATCACCAGAAAAGATAGAACCTGCGACGAACATCCCAGGATTTCTGATCATGGCACCGATCACGGCGATACCAGTGAGGCACATCAGGCCAGCCATCAGTACCCACCAAGTCAGACGCCATAAGGTGAAGGTGATGACGAGCTCGCCATTTTCCACGAAGACCTCACCGAGCACGGCCTTTGCGGCAATACCCGTGGTGTCGTTTGGCAGCGTATAGATAGGAACTCGCGAGAGAAATGTCTCAGCTGCCTGCATCGTACGGTCGAGCAACCAAGATTCGATCTCGGGAGCGAGGTCGGTGACCAAGTTCCGAGCACCTTCGTTGTCCGGTAGATAACGATCAGCCGCAGCTTTGAGTCGGTCAGTGATCGACTGTTCTGTATTTTCGCTGATAACGACGTTCTCGAGTATAACGTTACTCGGGACAAAGTAGAACGAACCACCGCGATAGATCGGCTGACCGATTGTCATGGCCGATAGCGAAAAGGATTGTCCCAAACGTTCGCCTGCGACATCGGCACTCACTACCACTTCATTACCCTCGAAACTGACTGTTGCATTGGCAACAGTAATGTTGTCGCGCTCGAAGGGAAGTTTTTCGTCGATGACCGATTGGATTCGGTCTCGGGGTATTCGAATTGCGTCTGGTCCAAAGGCCATCCAGCCAGCGAGGCTGATGCCAAGGATGGCTCCGAAGATGGAAAGTACCAGTACGCCAGTGCGTTTCGTCATTTATGCCTCCATTTTTGTAGAACAAGTTCGTTCGTATCTAACAATACAATACAAATATATTATTGTCTATATTTGAGCGACAGCGCAGAGCGAGCTAGGATCTGAAATCACTTTGCAAAACCCTGCCCAGTATTTTCGAAAAAATGGTGCCAAGGTGTACCGCTTGTAAAAGATGTTAGAACTGTATTTGAATGTTTGGGTGACAGAAGTACCCATATTCCGGCTTTATAGTACGTTTTAGACTTTAGGCAGTATCTTTAGTTAAGACAAGGAGAGAAAGAATTCTTCAATTTGTTTTCGGTTTTTAAGTATAATCACTTTGTCTTTATGCAGAGCTAAGAGCGCATCAACTTTTGGACGTAATTTTTTCGTCCGTGTTATAAGCGTGCGTACAAATAACAGATCACCCCAAAATGAGACCTCAGGGTGCCTGTCCTTACGCATGAAGGTACGGTAGAGATGATTCCATAATCGTATAGTGAGTGGTATGTCGAGAAAGACTACAGTGTCAGCTTTTTGTGCTGTTTCAACTTGTGCCACACTAAAATCTCCATCAGAAACCCAAGTGTCCTGCGCAATGAAAGACTTTACTTTATTTAGTCTGATTTGGCTTACCCGGTCCTTTTCACTAGGATTATTTGGATTAATTGAATGCCCACCTGATTCAAACCATAATCTATCCAAATCCAAATAGGGTACGTTACATTTCTCGACTATTTTTTTTGATAGCACGGTCTTGCCGCTCCCACATCCACCCAGAATAGTAATCCGCATGATATGATTATACAATAAATTATCAGCTTATTAAGGGGATTTTCACGCATGGAAAGAATGAAGCAACCTGAACAAATCAAAAAACCATTCCTGAAGATCACACTAATGAGGCACGAGGAACCTTTTTACAGTGGAAGGGGGACTGACCTAACTGAAAAGGGAGAAGCGGGTGCGCTTGAGACCGGAAGAACCATAGCTGAAACGATAGATGCTGAAGACGAACTTTACTTGTTGAGTTCGCCAAGCGTACGTACCAGAGGGACACTTAAATTAGTCGCGGAAGGTGCCGAACTCAATGATGCCCCACAACGAAGTATCAAAACATTACGAATGGGAGACATACGGGATATGGATCGATTTAAGGAACGAATCGCTGAATTAGGAGACGGCCAGGGGAAGGAGGGAATTGCTCGAGATCAGTATATTAACCCCATGTACGAAGATGATCCAGATTTCATTGAACCAAATTCTAAAAAACGCGAGAGACTATATCGGTCTTTTGAGTACTTGCTGCGATGGCTCGACAGTCACAAGGAGGCAGACAGTGCTCACGTCATCGCAGTCTCACACTTTGAAATAATCACCCATCTTATTAACGATGTGTTTGGGATAGAGAATGTGGGGAAATACAACGCTCCATCTTTTGGTGAGAAGGTAGAGATAGAAGGATACAAAACCGAAAGTGATGACAGAATTCTTCTCAAAGTTTCCTATAACGAACATTCGAAAGTCGTTCATTTTAATAGGCTGGATCGCTCGATTGAAATCGAAGATTTCACTACACCTGAGTCCATATAATCGAGCGTGGTACTAAATGTGGGCCGTTGTGAGCAAAGCGAAACAAAAGACTCAATGAGTGGACAGT
>JAYVIL010000052.1:0-4109 GCA_043770255.1 Candidatus Kaiserbacteria bacterium | reverse complement strand
TGCACTATGTTAATGATGCGATTACAACGAGTTGGCCGCAAAAACAATCCCGCGTACCGCGTGGTGGTGGTTGATAAACGAGCGAGTACAAAAAGTAACAAAACTATCGATCTAATCGGTAATTACAATCCAAAATTAGGTCAAATTACAATTAACGGTGAAAAGGCAAAAGAGTGGTTGGTCAAGGGAGTGCAAGCTTCTGACACTGTCCACAACATGCTTATTAGTCAAAAGATTATCGAAGGCAAGAAGCGAAACGCTCTACCAAAGAAATCTCCAATTATCGACGAAGCTAAAGTGAAAGCAGAAGCTGAAGCCGCCGCCAAAAAAGAAGCTGATGCAGCCGCAGCTGTAGAAGCCGAAAAAGCAGCAGCTCTCGCAGCAGAAGAGGCCGCTAACGCTCCAGTTGTAGAAGAAGTTGCCGAAGTTGCGGCAGAGGAAGTCCCTTCCGAAACTCCAGAAGTAGCCGCTGAAGAAGCTAAAGCAGAAGTAGCAGCGTAAGGATTGCAATCAGTTCAACTAAAAATCGGGAACTTTGTTCCCGATTTTTAGTTGACGAGCGTTTCTGCTCCTCTATACTATAGGTATAGCTTGCGGCAATCTTATTGTTTCCGCAACCGCTTATCCGACACTATCAGTTCATGAAATAATACGATATGCACGAAGATCAAATCTTTCTCGAGAGTCTAGTCAAGTCACTCGTCGATAATCCAGACACCGTTAAAATTAACCGAACCGTAGATGAGATGGGTGTACTCCTGACGCTTGATGTCCATGCGGACGATATGGGTAAAATTATCGGTCGGTCAGGTAACACCGCCAAAGCCATAAGGACATTGCTCCGCGTAGTAGGAATGAAGCATGATGCCCGCGTTAACCTCAAGATTAACGAACCAGAGGGTGGTAAGGGCATGAGTCGCGACATGAGTGAAGCAATGCAAGAAGAAGGAATGGTAGCTGCGCCGTCTGCAAAGACCCTAGACGAAGCCATCGACGATTTAAAGATTTAAATTGACGAATAGCTTTGGCGCTACGAAATTTTATTCGGTCAACGTATAGAAATACGTTTCTCTCACAAAATTTCTAGGCTTCGCGCTCTTCATTCAATTTCAATTCTTTAAATAAATTTGAAAATCTAACTTGTAATACAAAATCTAAACCAGTCGGAACCTATTGTTCCGGCTGGTTTCGTGCTAGGATTTTTGAATGTTAGAGCCCATCAATTTTGTTGAGACCAAGTGGACGTATCTTTCACCGTTTTCTGCTCATGAAATAGTGATTGATAGTGTTTTGTATAAAACGGCTGAACATGCGTACCAGGCACTTCGAATGAAGCCTGAAGCCTGGAGCCCAGGCAGAGATAATGAATTCATCCAGTCCACTTGTGGCGTGGCGACAAGCACAAACTGCTAAAGAAAATAATCAGGTTGATACATCTGTCGATAAGCTTGAACTTATGGAAAAAATATTTCGTGCTAAATTGAAGCAGCACAAAGACGTACGAGAAATTTTGGGATTAACGGGAACTCAAGAATTACTAAAAGTGTACGATACTGATTATTATTGGGGTACCGGTGCCGATGGTACGGGTGAAAACCAAATGGGTAAACTATGGATGAAATTACGAGCTGAATTAGTTAACAAATAATATGAAAAAAGAATTGATTATGTTGGTATATTTGTAACGGGTATTTGCCATGATGGTGAAGGTAAAATTCTATACCGTCGTCGTGGACCAGGTGCGCGTGATGAGCGGGGAAAATGGGATCCTGGTGTTGGAGGCGCATTAGATCATGGTGAGACAATTGAGGAATGTTTGAAACGTGAGATGCAGGAAGAAATTGGGACACAACCAAAGGAATTTGAATTTCTTGGTCACATGGAGAAGTTCAGAACTCTGGATGATAAAAAAACTCATTGGCTTGGCTTTTACTTCAAATGCTTGATTGATTCAACAGAAGTACTTGTAGTTGATAATGAGGAGACTGATCAGATGGTCTGGGCATCATTTGATGACCATCAATCACCAATGATGACTGGTTTTTCTGATACCTACGCAAAATTCAAAGACAAATTTTAAGTAGCAAAGTCGCTATTCTGTGGTATAGTATTTATATGACAAAGTTGCAAACTATTGTGGCGGAAATTAGGACATTACCTGTTGAAGAACAGAGGGTGGTGTTTTCAGAGTTGGCACAGTTTATCACTCCTGCCGACGATGATATTTTTGAACTAACTGATGCAGAGTTGGCAGAGCTTGACCGGCGAATGAAAAATGTTGATAACGAACCAACTTTTACCTCTGAAGAAGTTTTTGCTCGGTTAAGAGAAAAATATGCACAAAGTGATTTGGCGTAAGTCAGCAGAAGATGATGTTGCTCAAATAACTTATTACACTAACATTGAGTGGGGCCATATCCAAGCAGAAAAATTAATTGAAATATTTGAACAAACTACTAATTTTTTGACTGAATCGCCAAAAATTGGAAAACGAGTAAGACGAAAAAATGTATACGTGTTTACTTTATCTAAAGTGCCTTTTGTTATCTTGTACGAAATAAGCGGTACAGATATTTTTATAAACCAAGTAATACACATGCGTAAGCGTCGTTAATATGCATTTCCATATAATTACTTTGTTTCCAGAAGTCTGTCGCGTCTATACTGACGCGAGTATTTTGGGACGGGCGCAAAAGGTGGAGAAAGGGAAGGGAGCCAAGGTGAAAGGAAAACAAATTGACGTCTCGTACTACAATCCCCGTGACTTCTCGACTGACAAACATAAAAAAGTCGACGCCCGACCCTATGGTGGTGGACCAGGTATGGTGATGATTGCCGAACCATTACTTAAGGCATGGCAAAAGGCAGTCGGAGGCAAGACCTCAGCGCTTAAGGCTGGGAAGGTAAAGACACTGATTATGTCTCCGCGTGGGACAGTGTTCACAAATACTATTGCCAAACAGTGGGCAGATGAATATGATCACTTGGTTTTGATATCTGGTCGCTATGAAGGCATTGATGCTCGGGTTAAGGAAGTATTAGATGCCGAAGAAGTTTCAGTGGGTGACTATGTCCTCACAGGTGGGGAACTGCCGGCACTCACCATTATCGACAGTGTCTCGCGCCAAATCCCTGGTGTATTAGGAACGTTTGATTCACTCGAAGACGCCCGCGCAACTGAGGGTGTAACGTACACCCGGCCCGATGTTTTGGTATATAAGAAGAAAGAATACCCTGTGCCAGAAGTATTGTTAAATGGTAATCATGCGGAGATAGAGAAGTGGCGGGGGAGATAGACCCCTATCCGTCTTTGCGAATCGGTGGAGCGGTAGCGGAGCCGATGTGGCAATCCAGAGTGGTCGAGCTACTTTAAAATTGATGACTAATCCCTGGACTGCTTCGACTTCATACAGAAGCTGTTCAGGTTGTCGCTCTTTTTACAAAAGAGCTGGCAACCTCTTGCGAAAGTCCCCCAGACTTTCTCACTCGCAGAGACGAAGTTTAAAAAAGAAGAACCCCCGAATCGCTCCAGGGGAGCTTCGGGGGTTATAGGGGCACGACCTCTTTACGAGGATTGTTGAACAGCGAAAGTGTCTTTGGGTAGATAAATTTCGCATAGCTTCCCAAGTAAGCTTTCGATAGTGCTAACATTTTTTTAAAACTATCTTTTTCCACCGTGATTTCAATCAGTAAACCACCGTATCGATTATGTATATGGACCTCAGTGATTGACATGTCCTCAAACAGGCATTCATCATCGTCATAGAGAGTGATTTTTGTCCCTTCTGGCACATAGAAAAAGTCAGAGACATTCACTAAAATACTTTCATCCCAGTTTTGGATTTCTTTTTCAATGTTGGGAAACATCGTGCATGTAATGACAAATGTAGCTGGGATAGTTGGCAGCATTTCAGAGGACTCCCTAGTATCGTATCTTATAGTATATTAAACATATTTTCATTTTTGTCAAGCTAGACAAAAGGGCTGCCAAGAGGTTGTAGTTGCATGATTTATCCTTGTCTGCTATAATCCCGGCACAAACGTGAACAGGTCTCGACTGTGTTATGGCTGAGGAGATATATCGCGGGGTAATCACAAGGGGTAGTGAT
>JAYVIL010000051.1:0-4227 GCA_043770255.1 Candidatus Kaiserbacteria bacterium | reverse complement strand
TAAGTCTGTTTCCGCAACCGGAGTGCCTTGGGTCGTTTCAATCTCAACGTAAATCTCATCTACGTTTTCTGGTGGAAAAAAGATAACTTTAAGCAACCCTGTAGCCGGTAACATAAAAGCGAGAATTAATCCAAAAAACAGACTCCACAAGAGGATTCGTTGCTGAAGCGCACTTTTTAGGAAGCCAACTAGTTTCGTACGATACCAGAGCTGAGCTTTTTCCGTGTATAGTTCTTGTAGTTCCTCGAAGCGGTTGGAGTGTCCATCACTCGTGAGGTAAATCGCAATCAACGGCACCATTCCGAGCGCCACAAAGATCGAGGCAATAAGTACAAAGATAATGGTGAACGGAATAGACGAAATGAATTCACCGGTAACACCAGAGAGGAAGAATAGGGGAGCAAACACCGCTACCGTCGTCAGTGTGCCGGCAATTAGTGGCCAAGCGTATTCTCGAATTGATTTTTCAGCGGCATCAACGGCATTGCCCGTCTTGCGCAATCGCGTATGAATTGCCTCTGTAACCACAATTCCCGAATCAACGAGAATACCGACAGACAAAATCAATGCGAAAAGTGAAATAAAGTTGATAGTGTTGCCCGATGCGTACAGTCCAATAAACGCAATTACAAATGATAACGGAATCGACAGGGCGGCCACCAGTGATTCTCGCCAACCAATAGTGAGGAGAAGTACCAGTACCACGAGCAGCACAGTTTCCAAGCCGGCTTTGATGAGTTCTGAAAGATCCTTGCGGACTTGTTTACCCTGATCAAATACCGTCAGAACTTGTGAGTCATTAAGTAACCCACTATCTTTTTTAAGTTCTTCAATTTTAGCTAATACGGGGTCTGTAACATCAGTCACATCACCACCAGCTTTTTTGTATATCGAAAGCGTCATTGATGACTCAGATGGGACTCCATCAACTGATACTCGTGAGATAGATGATTCACGACTCACTCCATCAGTGACGTCTGCGAGGTCACGGATGTATACCACCTGACCATTATTAGCTTTAACCGGCACATTTTTGATGTCATCGACCGTGTTTAACTTTCCTTCAAAACGGACAGCATATTCAATACCATCGGTAGCTACAGACCCTACAGGGACCGTGAGGTTAGCTTGACCTAAGGCACTCGTAACATCGTTAATACCGAGACCAAAGCTTGTGAGAGCTTCTTCTTTTACCAACACTTGAATTTGTCGAGACCGGGTACCAGAAATTTGTACTTCTGATACACCAGTGATGGTGGTAAGTTCATCTTTAATCTTTTCACCCAAGGCCGTAAAGTCGGAAGGGGACAGATCAGATGATACGGCGACAATCAAAATCGGTTGGTTGGAGAAATCTACTTCTGAAACAAACGGATCGTTTGCGTCACTTGGAAGTTTGCCTTTGGCACTATCAACCGCATCTTTTAACTTTTGGATTGATTTATCAATGTCAGCGCTCGCCGCAAACTCGACACTTATCGTAGACACATCATCACGTGATGTTGAGGTTAGATTTTCAATATCTTCTACGTTGGCAATCGCGTCTTCGAGTTTATTAGTAATAAGTTCCTCAATATCTGCTGCTGAAGCACCTGGATAAACGGTAGTCACGATACCAACGGGTACAATAACTTCAGGAAAAGATTCCTTGGGAATAATAATTACAGCATACGCACCGAGTCCAATCAGGGCCAGCATTAATAAAATACTGAATTCTCGCTTGTGGAGAAAAAATAACCAAAGGGAGTGCATATTATTTATTTAAGATAGTTACTTCAGCTCCTTCTTTGAGTCCACGTCCATCAGTAACAATTGGGGTATCGCGATTGATACCTTCCGTAACTACTACAACATCACCACGGATGTTTCCAAGTACAATTGGGTTGGCAATGAGAGTATTTTTATCAGCATCAACCGTAAACACAATTGGACCACTACCAGTCATCTTTACTGCCGACAGAGGGATACTGACTTCAGACGTATCTGAACTTTTTTCGGTTGTAAATACTACTGACACCGTAGAGCCATTTTGCAGAGTACTGTTCTCATCAACACTAATCTTGATTGCTACTTTACCGGTTGTGGGGTCAATTGACCCACCAATGGCTGCAATGGTGCCTTTGGCAACTTTATCGATTTTTACTTCATCACCAACTTTAATGAGGACACTTTCTTTTTGACTGACTGAAGTAGAGACTTCGAGACCTTGGTTATTGTTGGCAATGATAGCAGCTGGGGTAGATGGGCCAGCATACTCACCAGTTTTGAGGTACAGAGCATTTACCACACCAGTAATAGGAGTCCTGACGAGCGTCTTTTCGTAATTAGCCTGGGCTGAGCGGAGTGAACCAAGCGCTATTTTAATTTGCGCATCGGCACTTGATACCTGACTACCTGTTCCAGCGATTTGCGCACGGTTGATGGCTTCTTCGGCGGCAGTCAGTCCGGTACGGGCATTATCAATACTAGCTAAGTTAGCGATCAATCCAGCTCGTACGCTGCTAAATACTGCTATCTGAGCTCGTTTTTCTTCATCACTAACTACATTACTGTCACTGTTACGATTAAGTGCGTTGACAATTTGATCTGTTATTACTAACACATCTTTGATAACTGCTTCTGCTTCGTTTAACGCACCAGGTAAATTACTCTGAGTACTGATAGTGAGCGTTCCTTGTTGCCACACAGCGAGACTTTTTTGCAATCGAACACGAGTATTGTTCATCAGGCTGACATCGGTACCACCAATTTTTACTCCCGGAATAGCTGTATTTGGATTTGCAAAATATTGGTCAATCGTACTCCGTAGTACTCCAGAAACTGAACTGTTGAGAGTTTTGTATGTCGTTACTATTTGATTTTTAACACTTTCAAGATTGATTTCTGCATCACGAATACCGCTGTTACCTTGTGCGGCACCTGCTAGCGCTGCTTCATAGGCTCCTTGTGCTTGGAGTAGTTGGGCACTTTCTGATGCACCTTCGAGTTTCGCAATAATACTGCCAGCGCGAACGGTGGCTCCGAGTTCAGTGTAGACACCAACGATGCGACCGCCTGATTCGGTTTGTAATTTCGCTTCGGATACTGCTTGTAGCATACCAACAGCCGTAAATGTGCTGTCACCACTGGTGTTGGCGGCACTCGCTACCGTCACGACAGGGAGTTTAGTTTCTGTTGTTTGTTCCTCAACAACGGTACTACTCGCGAAGAAAACAAAGTAAGTAGCCACGGCTGCTATGAGAATAACGAAAAAGGTTCGTAGTTTCGTTTTAAAAAGAAAGTTAAAAATAACTAACGTAATAAACGAAATAACAACATCAAATAAATTGGTCAGAAATGCCATATGTAACTACTATTGAATAATGCCAACACAATAACACAAAATTGCAAAATGTCTATGCCTCTAAAATTCTGCCTTGTTTTAAGGTATATGGTAATATAGTCAACATATGTTTGGAAAAATAAAAAATTACGCAGTAAAGAAGGTGATTCAATCACAAATGAAGAATGTCCCCGCAGATCAACAAGAGATGATCATGGCCATGCTCGAGAAAGATCCAGCCATGTTTGAAAAAATAGCGAAGGAAATGCAAGCTGAACTTAAAACAAATGGTAATAATCAGATGGCCGCTGCAATGAAAGTGCTGCCAAAGTACCAAAAAGAGATAATGGGCGCAATGTCACCCGAAATGAAGGAAAAGATGATGAAGATGCAGATGGGAGCGCAGGGCAAATTCAACCCCAATGGCAGTATCCGAAGGTAGAGGCGACATCCATAAGCGGCGCATTTCGTTGTTGTGGTGAGCAAAGCGACCTTCATCGTATAAATATACGCCTCAGTCCGCTGTGCTTCCACGCCTAGAACTGCATCCATATATGAATGTCTATCAGTGACTCAATTTGTATTTAACTAAAGTTTCGTCTTTGCGAATATCGTAACGCAGTGGAGATATGTGGCAATCCACGTCGCTATAAGTAATCAAGTAATCAAGTAATCAACAGTGCGTGGACTTTGTCTGCGCACTGTTGCGTTATACTGCTCATACATATGTCAAAGAAAATATTGGTTCTCTGTGGACACCCAGACAAAGATTCGTTTAGTGGAACAGCAGCAGACCATTACCAAGCTGGCGCACAAGATGCCGGACACACTGTAGTACGGGTTAATATCGGTGAACTTAACTTTGATCCGATTCTCCATAAAGGTTACAAGGAAATCCAAGCTCT
>JAYVIL010000050.1:0-4255 GCA_043770255.1 Candidatus Kaiserbacteria bacterium | reverse complement strand
CGCTCCAAGTCAGTAGTGTATCAAGGTTGAATTTGCGCTTGAACGATATTGATGTGGTGCGAGATGTAAAGAGTGGTCGTTCGTATGCCTACGTCACTCAACACAGCACTACCAGTCAGTTAGCCGTGTACGATGTGACAGATGTGGCTAACCCAGTCTTTGTAACAGAAAAATCACTGTTTAATGTCCCCAGTAGCGGTTCGTTTCCGCAAGGTTGGCGGGTAGCGGTATATGGTGGTCGTATTTATACCGTCAGTCGTGAAACGACTGGTCCAGAGCTGCATATTTTTAGGTTACATAATTACATAGCACCGACAGAAATTAACTCAGCGGCTGTTAATTTAAATCGGACAGTTAACGATATGGTAGTGCGTGAACAAGTAGTCGAGGGAGTAACGCGCCGCTTTCTTTTTCTCGCTGCTAGTTCCGACTTAAAAGAAGTTGGTGTCTATGAGGTCACTAACGATCTGTCTGTTGAAATAGCAGCAATTAATTTACCAGGGACTGCTGATGCGAGCAGTCTGTGGCTCAGCGGCGATATTTTATATGTGGGTCGAAAAAATAATACTGGAGCAGAGTTATATCAGTTTTCGGTATCCAAATTGATTGCCGGCGAAGTCGGGCTGATTGCGAGTAGTGAAGTCGGAGCCGGGGTGACTTCATTGTCCGGTGCTGGCGATTTTTTATATCTTGGGACAAATAAGTCAGGCGCTGAGTTTCAGGTTTGGTACAAAGACGCCAATATTTGGGATACTGTTAGTGCTAATGCAGGACGCGTGACGTATAGTAGTTTTCAGCGCCTAGCCCCGCTCGGAATAGATATTGATAATGAGTTTATTTACCTGGCGAGTCATAATCTTACGTTGGTTGAAAATATTAGTATGCTCGCCACACCATGAAAAATTCCGGCTTTACACTGCTCGAAACAATCATTTATTTAGCACTATTTTCAGTGTTGATGTCAGGTGCCGTCATGGCGGTCTATCAACTGCTCAGTTCTATTGATAAAGATGAACGGACCCTTAAAGTGTTGACTGAAAGTAATTTTATAAATCAAAAACTAGATTGGGCGCTATCGGGAAAATCAGTAATTGAAATTATTGATACTAATACATTAAAAATTACTCGTTTGGATGATCCTTTAATCAGCCCGCTCACTTTTAATTTTTATGACGCACAGCTGTATTTGTCGCGTAATGGGGGAGTGCCCCTCCTGTTGACAAACAATACTCTAAAAATATCAGACGTAACAGTTAGTTATTTGAACGGTCACTTACAGTACAATTATAAAGTAAATGGTGACCAATTTTGGTTTGTTGCGTATGTGGAATAATACAGTATCAGTATCTCTCGAATCCGGTTACGTAGCTTTGCTATCGACGATAATTATTGGGGCGGTTTTACTGCTTGCGACTGTAGAGCTGGCAGCAAGTGGTTGGTCTACCAGATTTGCTGTTTTGCATAGTGAAGCAAAAGCACAGTCAGTTAGGTTGGCTCAAAGTTGTAATGCTGCCGCACTGGCACAATTACTTATCGAACCACTTTATCTAGGTGACGCTACCTCAACCGGTGGGGGTGGTATTTGTCACGTGTACCTGCTGCAGAAAAACTATCCAACAGCTGGGATGTTAACGATAAAAACGAGAGCTGAAGTCAACTCTAGTGTTACCGAAATTACTCAGCAGTATAATTTGCACGCTATACATCAAGGCGACACCCCGGCAACTTCTATCAGTGAGATATTTGATATTGACAGTGTCCGTACTGAGGTTGTTACCTGGAGTGAAAATTATTAAATGATTGTTATGCACATCTGTCAAAGTTATTTTACAAATTAAGCATATACTAAAAATAGAGTATCGGATTTAGATCTTATTATGTTGTAACGTTCATAAACATATGACCACTTCAAGTAAAAGAATTCAACCGAGTGCTGGCTTTACCCTGATGGAGTTGCTGGTAGTTATTGGTATCATTGCCATCCTGGCTTCGATTGTTGTGGTCGCTATTAATCCCTCACGGCAATTTGCTCAATCACGAAACACCCAGCGTGAATCAAATGTATCCACTATCCTTAACGCTATCGGACAAAATATTGCTGATAACAAAGGAGTCTTCACTTGCGCCTCTGACTCAGTCACTAACTCGGCTACCAACGTTGGTACAGCCGCAACTAATATTGATCTAACCTGTCTCGTCCCGACATACATTCCGAGTGCCTTACCATTTGACCCAGAAGGTGGTACCGCAGCAGACAGTCAGTATACTGTCCAAACCGACACCCTCGGTCGCTTTACTGTCTGTGCCCCAAACCACGCCGAGGCACCGATAGCGGGGAGTAGTGAGTATTGTTTGACGCGGTAGGTTGAAGATAGCTTAAAACAAACACCATCCGTTGGATAGTGTTTGTTTTATTGTTTTTTGGGGCAGTAAAATATTTGTCAGAGGAAATTAGCTTTTTTGTCTGTATGATTTCATGGAAGTTAGGAGTTCTTTCATAGGCATAGCTTTCCCAGTTTCTTTAACGAAGTCAATAACTGTCTCCCAGTGCTCATACGGATTATCTTCGTCCTCATAGTGGAGCTCTGTTGCTTCAGAGATGTTTTTCATTAGCTCATCAGGAGTATCAGTACCTGTCACAATAGCCAAATCAACACCCTCTGCAATATAGGTGTTATCACTTTGGGTAATTTTAAATTGAATGACACGTTTGATTCTTTTATTATCGCATAGATACCAATAATTAAAATATAAAAAAGCCGGCACACTACGTGTGCCGGCTTTGGTTTTGTTGTGACTACAGATCAGATTTCTCGGGAACTGTTACCGGATCAAGGAGACGGGTGATTTCCTCAATCAGGTGATTGAGTTTCATCGCTTTGCGCCTATGTCCGCTCGCTTGCACGAGGGCAGTCATGACAATTGTCAGGGTGGCCTCGATGTCGGCCATGGCGCCATGGGATAGGTGCTGTCTTGGGCAGAAGGCGAGCTTCGCAGCCAGTTCGGCTGGTGGTTGCCACTGCAAGATGCCAATGGCATCAGTAGCGATAGCGACACTCGGTTTGTGGTAGTACTGCGCCGGGTCGTGTACCGCAACCGGCGGCAGACGTCCCGGTAGGTTGCCTAGATGCTTGAGCCGGTGTGGGGCTTCGGGCTGGTACCACGGGGCGGTGCAGTCGAGGTGGACGTGCACGTTGCGTAGCGGGTCGACACCCTTGTTCGCACCGAGGCGTTCAACGTGGCGCAGGTACTTGGTGCCCGAAGGGATAATCCCTTCACAATTGGCACAGCGGTAGTTGTATCGGGCGCGGTAGGTTTTGTAGCTCCAGCTCAGGATGCCATAGGTTACTTGGATAGCGTTCGTCATGTTATTTCTCCAGGTGTAAAAGATCGGTTCTGGTATGAGTGTAGGAGAATACGGAAAAATAGTAAATATGTTGACGAATTTCGACAATTTGCTACTATAGTAATATATTTAATACCTATCTTTATGTCAATCAATAATGTTAGTTCGGCACTACGAAGATTAGATTTGAGCGACTTTGAGCAGAAAATATATATCTCTCTCCTGCGTGAAGGGCGGGCGCCAGCGCGCGTACTAGCCGCTCGGACCGGTATAACCCGGCCATCAGTGTATGATCAATTAAAATCACTTATTGCACTTAATCTGGTAGTTGAACTTGATATTGAAGGCAAGGCCGAGTTTGCAGCGGCGGATATCAAATATCTCGATGCGCTGTTGGCTGATAAAATTGACAGATTGGAACAAAGTCGTGAGTTTTTAGCCGAAGCCATTCCAGCTTTAGTTGATTCGATTGATACCGTCACCCCCAAGCTCCGTTTTTTTGAAGGTGCTGATGGGGTAAAGCAGTTACTCAAAGACATCATGTGGCACGACAAAACTACCCTCCAAATTATCTGGCCAACCGCAGAGATGGATGAAGTCTTTGATAGTGCATTTCTGCGTTGGTTTGATGAGCGGCGGCAGAAACGAACACTTACGGCAGAGGTATTGTTTGTAGGTAAAAGTAGAAGTGCGGTCCCAGATTTATTTACCACCGGTCCCAAAGATTCTGCTAAAAATGTACCTACTACCACCAGTATCACCATGGCCACTATCATCTATGATAGTAAAGTAGCCAGTATTAGCAGTCACGCCGAAGCCTTTGGGTTTATTGTCGAGAGTGCGGAGTTTGCCAAAAGCGAACGGATGAAGTTTCAGGCGTTGTGGGGGACCCACTAGCATGGCTTTCAG
>JAYVIL010000049.1:0-35313 GCA_043770255.1 Candidatus Kaiserbacteria bacterium | reverse complement strand
CAGTAGCAGAAAACGAACTTAACGCTGTTATTACTGACAAAAAAATTAACGACGAGCTGCGTGGTTTCAAAAAGCCCTATTCAGCGACCGTGCTCGGCCATGACTTGACCGAAACTAGTCTCGAGGCCTTAGTAGACGCTATTTCCAATCGAGGCTACAAGCTGACTCGGAAATTCTTTGCCCACAAGGCCAAACTGGCGGGGAAAAAGATTGATTTTATTGACCGTGATGACTACGGTGTGGCTCTACCGCAAATTGACTTCGCTACCGCAACCGAAATCTGTCGTGATTCATTTTATAATTTTAACCCTATTTACGGCAAGATTTTTGACGAGATGCTAGAGCGGGGAAATATCGACGTGTATCCCAAAGCCGGTAAAGGGGGCGGGGCGTTCTGTTCGAGCGGTACCCACATGCCAACTCTGGTATTACTCAACCATAGTAGTGACTTCCAAGCGGTGAGCACCTTTGCGCACGAGATGGGTCATGCTGTCCATGCCTACCGGAGCAAACTCCAGCCACTAATGTACCAAGATCACTCTACCGTCACAGCAGAAACAGCGAGTACTTTTTTTGAATCAGTGGTCAGTCACCGGTTACTTGAGCAACTTGAGGGCGAGCAACGTGTCACAATGCTCAATACGCAAATCTGTGACAAAATTAATACCATTATCATGTGTATTGCTCGCTACAAAGCAGAGCTTGAAATCCACGAAACCATTCGGCGTGAAGGAGCAATGACCTGGCAAGAAATGAGTGCCTGCCTTGTCCGTCACTTTACTGACTACTGTGGCTCAGCAATTGCTTTTGACGAGACCGACGGCTACAACGTGATCGCCAAAATCCACTACCGCATGTATTTCTATCAGTACAGCTACTCGTTTGGCAACCTGGCCAGTTCTATTATGTTCAAACGCTACAAAGACAATCCCGACTATGTAAACCAAGTTGACACGTTCCTGACTGCAGGTGACCACACAACAGTAGAAAAAATCTTCAAATCTATAGGTATTGATGTTTCAAAATCTGCCGCTTTTGAGGAGGGTCTTGATTTACTAGAAGCCGACATTGATGCTTTTATTAAAGCTACCAAGTAACTAGCGTTACTTAACAAAAACGAAAAACCCACCGAAGCGGGAGATCCGCCTAGAGTGGGGTAGTTTGGCCAACAATGCTAGTCAGTCACAAACGGAGCAATGGCAAGGTGTTTATCCAGAGTTTTCTGGGCTTTCTTCAATCTATCAGCTGCACTCTCAATTGAAAACCGCCGTTTAAATTCTTGCAAAACCGGAGACTGAAGACTTAAGAAGCCTTTATCATCGGATTTCTGAAACAAACGGGCGTGCAGTTGTGGTGTTTGAGTTTTAAGGTAGGGAACACTTTCCATGCCGTAAAGACTGAATGTAATCCAGCGTTGAAGGCCGAACTCTGGACTTTCAGATGGAGTGATGGAGAGATCTAACTTTCCCCAATCTATCTTGTGTGGGTCTTTGCTGGGATTGAGCCATTTGCTATCAAGTCCATGTACATGTATATGTCGACCTGTGTCGTTAAGTATAAGTTCGTAGCTATTGACCGGGTCGTCATCTTCATCTTCGTCACTTACTGTGAGTGGCTTGAATTGAAGCGTAACTTTTGTGTTGTACATCAGAATCAATTGACGATTTAAAAAACAATACGACGACAACTTTACATGATTCTCGTCTTCCATTACTTGCCCCATTTTAAGGTTGAGTTGTTCATCCAGTAATAATATGCATAAAATATTAACGCAAGTCAATATTTGTAACATTATCGACTCGCCAAACAGTGAGAATTTGTTATAGTAACGAATGTTAATTTAATACTATATCTATGTCAGGAAACGAGATTCGGAGCAAATATTTGGAGTTTATGAAGCAAAATGGTCATGCCATCATGCCTTCAGCTGCCTTAGTGCCTGAAAACGACCCGACAACGCTATTTACCGGCAGTGGGATGCAGCCGCTTATTCCATATCTTATGGGGCAGACACACCCTATGGGTACACGGTTAGCTGATTCGCAAAAATGCTTTCGTTCTGGCGATATCGAAGAAGTAGGCGATAATCGTCACACAACGTTTTTTGAAATGCTGGGGAACTGGTCTCTGGGTGATTATTTTAAAGACGAACAAATTAAACAGTTTTGGAAATTTCTTACAGACGAGATTGGACTTGATCCAGCTCGGATTTATGTCACCTGTTACATCGGTAATCCCGAAGCAAATATTCCAAAAGACGAAGAAAGTGCTGCTATCTGGACCGAACTTTTTTCTGCGAAACAACTTGATACGAAACAAGTAGACATTGGAACAGAGGAAAACGGCTATGTTGTTGGCGATCAGGATGGGCGAATTTTCTTCTATGGTGACAAAAACTGGTGGAGTCGTGCCGGCGGTCCAAGCAAAATGCCGGCGGGCGAACCAGGTGGTCCCGATTCAGAAGTTTTTTACCTTTTCCCTAAGACTGTTCACGATACCAAGTGGGGGGAAAAGTGCCACCCAAACTGTGATTGCGGTCGCTATATTGAACTTGGGAATTCTGTTTTTATGCAGTATGTTAAAACCGAAACTGGTTTTGATAACCTACCCAATAAAAACGTTGACTACGGTGGAGGTTTAGAACGTATTGCTGCCGCTGTAAACAACAGTTCTGACGTGTTTCCAACCAATCATGGTCCGATACTCGAATATTTTGAAAAACATTCAGGTAAAAAGTACGGGGAAGATGAAAAAAATACAAAATCATTCCGCGTAATTGCCGACCATATGAAAGCGGCAGTGTTTTTAATTGCAGACGGCATTGAACCTGGTAATGCTGACCAGAGTTATTTTGTACGCAGGCTGATTCGCCGATCTGTACGTCATGCAGATATTCTTGGTGTCGGAGAAAATAAATTTGCTAATGTTGTCAGGCCAATTGCTGATATGTACAGTGATGTGTATCCATATTTACTAGAAAAAGCAGAATCGATTGCGAATATTATCGCCAGAGAAGAAGAACAATTTCGCAAGACACTAGAGGCTGGATTAAAACAATTTAATAAAATCACCCTCCAAGTTCACGTGGTGAGTAAAGAAGTGGACGGAAAGAAAATGATTGATAAATCGGTCGCTCCGACTACTAAACAAGCTATTTCTGGACAAAACGCCTTTGAACTTTATACAACCTACGGTTTCCCAATTGAATTAACCGAAGAAATTGCGGCTGAAAAAGGACTGATTGTTGAACGCAGTACGTTTGACACCCTGATGGAAGAACACCGCAGCCTATCCCGAGCTGGTGCTGAGCAAAAATTCAAAGGGGGACTGGCTGATAGTTCAGAGCAGGTAGTAGCGTACCACTCCGCCACCCACCTGATGCTGGCTGGCTTGCGACAAATCTTAGGAACTCACGTCCATCAAGCTGGTTCAAACATTACCGGTGAACGCCTCCGTTACGACTTTACACACGGTGACAAAATGACCACTGAACAAATCACGGCCGTAGAGAAATTTGTTAACGAGGCAATTACGCTTGGTGGAACAGTTGCGATTAACATGATGAAGAAAACAGAAGCCGAAACCGATCCCACGATTGAAGCCAGCTTCTGGGATAGGTACCCTGATGAAGTAAAGGTGTACACCATGACAACGAGTGACGGAGCAGTTGTGTCGCGAGAACTCTGTGGTGGGCCCCATGTTGAGAAATTAGAAGATATCAATGGAACATTCAAAATTACCAAAGAAGAATCTTCTTCAGCCGGAGTGAGGCGTATCAAAGCTGTTTTAGAGTAAAATAGTAGTTAAATAGTTTAATTGTTGCATGGTTGAATGGTTTGATAGTTGCATAGTTGCAAAGTTACATTGTTCGAACGTTACCATGCAACCATGCAACTATTAAACTTTGTAACTTTTTTTCTACCAAACTAATTTACAACTCATAAAACGGGGAGAATTTACAGTCTATGTATAAATCCTTGTTATAATAAAACATATGTCGCTCTTTAGTAAGTCAGACGCAGCTATTCGCTTTGGAGCTGTTATTGAAATAGGTTCAGGGAGTGTTTTGACCTCAATTGTAAAATCTGACAAAACAAAGAAAAATCCGGAGATAATTTGGTCTACTCGCGAGTACGCTACAAGACGTGCTGAAAGTGACACCGCTATCAATGCAAAATCCGTCATCACCGCTCTCATGAACGCTGTACTGACGCTTGAGAGTGCAGGCAGGGAAGTCCTGAAGCAAACCAATCCTGGCGCCCATATTGGGTACGTACAGGTCTCTATGACGGCACCTTGGTCATATACGATTACAAAAGTCATTGGTTACAACAAAGAAGCTCCCTTTGAAATTACGGATACGCTTCTGAGCACCCTGATAACAGCGGCTCAAAAGAAAATATCTGAGGAACTAAAGGAAAACGAACTAGCATCAGACCTCGGACTAGCTATCATGACGCGCGCGACAACAGATATCCAAGCTAACGACTACAAAATCGAAGATCCTAAAGGAAAAATGGCTTCCACCCTCACGTTGACCCAAGTCAGTGCCGTGGCCCAAACATACCTGACCGACGCGGTAGCTGATATACAGCAAAAAGTTTTTAAACATGCCGTACTGGAACGTTATTCATTTATGCTCATGTTCCACTGCATTATTCGTGAGCTCTACAACCAGCTCAGTGAATATTGTCTGATTGACATCACCTATGAAGCCACAGAAATTGGTGTTGTTCGTGGTGGCATCCTTAAATACTGCACCCACACCCCAATTGGGATTAGCACCCTGGCTCGCACGCTGGTTACGGTACTTGCTATACCGCTTGAAGAAGCATACGCATTTCTCAAAGAGCCGTACCATACGAGAGCTATGGAAACATTAAGCCCTGACAAGCTTGCAGCAGTAGCGGTCGTTTTTGATGAGTACCAGAACAACCTAGCAAAACTGTTTAATGAAACTGGTGACAAACTATCCATCCCTAAAATCCTCTTTATGCATGGTGATCACCAAACCGAAGATTTTTTTGGCCGTCAGCTAGAAGCTGCTGCCAAAAAAGCAACTAATTCAACCCACGCAGTACATGGTGTGTCGACAGAACTACTGACCAAAAACTTCTCTGCAGATGAGAAAAAAGCCCTACTGACTCACAATACCGACACAGCTCTTCTCGTTGCGGCGCAGTTTTTCCACAAACAGCATCATTGTAATGACTTTATTCAAGTTTAAGGAGTATACTGTATAATAGTTATATGACACAAAAATGGAATCTGCAGGACATTCGTCCAGCCCAACCAAGAGAGCTAAGACGTCCGGCACCGTCTACTGAAAACAGACCGGCACATTCTGATATGCGTGTTGCTCACCAGTCGGAAAATCCGGTGAGTGTACCAACTTTTAAACACAATCAAACTGAATCTTATGACGGAGAACTTGATGATTCTGAAGGTAATATTCCTGTCATCAATGGAAATAAACGTAGCAAAGGAAACCTGTACATCGGTATATTTTTAGCTGGACTCATAATCGCTGGCGGACTTGGTATCAGTGCGCTTACCGGCGGAGCAGAGATCACCATCTATCCAAAAGTCCGAGAATTAAATGTAAACGCTGAATTTACAGCCTATGCAGAAATGAAACCGGGCGAACTAGCTTATGAAATCATGACACTTGATGCCAGCGGTGAACGGCAAGTAAAGGCCAGTGGGCAGGAAACAGTTACCAAACAAGCATCGGGCGAAATAGAAATCTCTAAATCAACCCCTGGCGCTGAACGACTGATTAAAAATACTCGTTTTGCCACGGCTGATGGTCTAGTGTTTCGTATTCAGGAGTCAGTTGTTGTGCCCGGAGCAGTTAACGGCACTGATGGCAAAAGTGTACCTGGTGTGATCAGGGCTCAGGTGTTCGCTGATGTCCCCGGTGACAAGCATAATATTGCGGCTGGCACAGTTTTAAACGTACCGGGCTTCAAAGAGGGTGGTTACACTGATTTGTTTAATGCGATTTCAGCAAAAAACACCAGTGCTTTTGTCGATGGATTTAATGGTCCACGTTTTATCATAAATGAAGCCGAACTCAGTACTGCAAGGCAATCACTCCAGCTCGAACTCCGTAACGCTCTTTTAGCAAAAATAAAAGCCGAAAGCCCAGCTGACTTTACTAACTTTGAATCTTCAATTGCGATTACCTATAATCCACTACCACCCACTCAATACGGCGATGATTTGGTAACAATTAAAGAACAAGCTGTACTACAAATACCTCTTTTCAAAAAAGAAGATTTTGCTGAGTTTATTGCCAAAGAAACCATCGTCGGCTACGAAGGGGAGACTGTACGCATTGATAACCTAGAGAACCTCACCTTTACGTACGTTAACGCCACCACCAGCCAATCAAACATAGCAAACGAACAGTCTCTCACCTTCAAAATTGCCGGTGTTCCTAAGATTGTGTGGACATTTGATGGTGAAAAAATGAAAACAGAGTTGATTGGTAAAGAAAAGACAGCTTTCACGGTAGTGCTTGGTAATTACACCGGAATTGAACGCGGAGAAGTAGAGGTTAGACCATTCTGGAAGCGGACTTTTCCTTCGACAATGTCAGATATTACAATAAAAGAAGATCTATCAACAGCAAAACCGTAGTGATGTATTGACGAATTCTATTTGATTTGTTACACTCACCCTCGCGTAATGGCAGAGCAAGAATCGACAAAAGATGAATTAACATATGGCGTTGTGGAGGAAGCCCTCCCGAATGCTCTTTTCCGTGTGATCATTGATGTCACGGGGGAGTCAAAAATTGCTTATCTTGCTGGCAAGATGCGACGTTTTAGAATCAGAGTGCTCGTTGGAGACAAAGTTGGTATGGTTATCGACCCCTACGGCGGCAAAGCACGAATTAGCAAACGACTATAAATATCACACCATGAAAGTACGATCCTCAGTTAAAAAAATGAGCCCAGATGATATCATCGTTAAACGACGTGGTGTTGTGTTTGTTATTAATAAAAAGAAACCCCGTCATAAGCAACGGCAAGGTTAATTAGAAAAGTATGCGTATTTCAGGTATCAACATTCCCGACGATAAACAATTAGCTTACGGCCTTACAGCTGTATACGGTATTGGCCTTGCTCGGGCAAAAGTCATTCTCACGTCACATAAAATTGAAGTGACTGCTAAGCCAACAACACTCACAACGGAACAAGAAAATGCTGTTCGCGAAAGTGTTGAAGCCTTCACCATTGAGGGTGAACTAAAGCGTTCTATTGCTGCTAACATTAAACGTCTCAAAGACATCTCCTCATACCGTGGCTCACGTCACGCTAAACGACTACCAACTCGTGGTCAGCGAACAAAAACTAACGCCCGTACACTCAAAGGTGCCAAGAAGACTATGGGTAGTGGACGTCGTAAGCTCGAAAAGACTTAAAATTATTATTAATCAACACGTAACGACATATGGGTAAGAAACGTATCATGAAGAAGAGTGGAGGTTCAGACATTGCGGGAAGTTCTCGTGCTTTGAATCGTATTCCAAAACGCAAAGTGCCCGCAGGGCGCCTAAACATTTTGGCTACTTTTAATAACACTTTACTCACACTGTGTGATCCAAAGGGTAATGCAGTAATGAGTGCCTCAAGTGGAGCTCTAGGTTTTAAAGGATCACGGAAAAGTACACCTTTTGCAGCTGCAAAAGTTGGTGAAATCATCGGCGAAAAAGCTCAGCAAATGGGTATGAAAGATGCAGAAGTAGTTGTTCGCGGAGTAGGTGCTGGTCGTGAGTCAGCTCTTCGTGCTTTCTCTGGAAAGGGAATTGGTATTACTAGAATTGTCGACATGACACCAGTACCATTCAACGGTACTCGTCCACCTAAGCCTCGACGTATCTAATTTATTATTATATGAAAATCGGTCCTAAATACAAAATCGCCAAGCGTCTTGGTGCCCCAATCTTTGAAAAGACTCAAACTGCAAAGTTTGTCATCTCTCAAGCCAGACAAGGTCGCGTACGTAAACGAGGTGGCATGGCGAGTGATTACAAGAAGCAACTCATCGAAAAGCAAAAGATGCGATTTACCTACGGCATTAGTGAAAAGCAACTTAGTCGTTATGTTGCTGAAGCTTCAACCAAGAGTCACCAGCCGATTGCACTTTTGATCGAACGTTTGGAATTCCGCCTTGATAACGTCGTATACCGACTTGGTCTTGCAAAGACACGTCGCTTTGCCCGTCAAATGGTAAATCATGGTCATATCTACGTGAACGGACGTCGACTCGATATTCCGTCACACAAAGTTTCTGCAAGTGACGTAATCACCGTTCGTGAGGGAAGTAAGGCAACTGGGCTGTTTACACTCCTCGCTGACACACACGAAATTACCAGTGTACCATCATGGCTTACATTTGATGTAAAAAAGATGACTGGAACAGTGACTGGAGCACCAACATACCAAGCCACTGACTTCATGTTTGACCCTGAGCAAGTACTCGAGTACTACAGTAGATAGGTACAACGCGGTTTTATTAAAGTAAATTTCACACATTATGTTAGAAACAAATGTCACACTTCCGTCAAAGCCACGCGTTGTATCCGAGGAGGAATTCCACGGTGTTTATGAAATCGATGGTCTGTTCCCTGGCTACGGTCACACGCTTGGAAACTCACTGAGACGAATTATCCTCGCTTCACTTCCGGGAGCTACAGTCACGCAAGTTAAAATTGAAGGTGTCGGTCATGAGTTCTCAACCATCAGTGGTATGAACGAAGATGTGATAACCCTGCTTCTTAACCTTAAACGAGTACGTTTCCAATTGTACGGCGAAGAACCAATCACAATTCATCTCAAGAAATCAGGTGCTGGCGCGGTAACTGCAGCCGACATTACCTGTCCAACCCAAGTAGAGATCCTCAATCCAAAACAACACATTGCTGAGCTTACAGCCAAAACATCTACACTTGATATGGCTATCACCATCGAACGAGGTTTAGGCTACGTTCCGCGTGAGATTCACCAAAAAGACAAGGTTGAGATCGGGACAATTGCCCTTGATGCCGTGTTCACTCCAATCCGTCGTGCCAACTACGAAGTTGAAAACATGCGCGTCGGTGACCGTACTGACTATAACCGTCTCAGACTTTCAATTGAAACTGATGGAACAATTACTCCGAGAGCAGCTCTTGAAAACTCTATCGAGATCATGATCCATCAGCTTAAAGCCATCATCGGTTTCCAGGACCAAAGTCACACGCCAGTTGTAGCTGAAGTTGCATTAGCACCAGAAGTCGCGACACCGGACACCGAAGTTCTCAAGACACGCATCGAAACACTAGAACTTTCTAGTCGGACACTTGCAGCACTCGAAGCAGCTTCAATTAGAACTGTTGGGGGGCTTGTGCGAAAGTCAAAAGGTGATATTCTAGCGCTCGATGGCATTGGTCCAAAAGGCGTTGATGAGATCGTCACTCTTCTTGAGACAATGAATCTAAACCTGGGCGAATAATTATATGGTACACGGTAATAAAAACAGAAAATTTGGACGAGTTCGCTCTCAGCGGACAGCTTTGGTGCGCGGACTAGCCGTCTCACTTATTCGTGACGGCAAGATCAAAACCACTGAAGCAAAGGCCAAGGAGCTCCGTCCCTTTGTAGAACGTTTAATCTCTCACGGAAAAAAGAACACGGTAGCAGCTAGACGAATTGTTGCCAGTCGCCTAGGTGAGCCAGCAGCTCATGTGGTAGCTAAAATGTTCGAAGTGATTGCTCCGAAGTTCACAACAAGGAACGGTGGATACACAAGAATTATTAAAATGGGACGTACCCCAGCTGGACGCGATGAAGCCGTAATTGAATTTGTAGAATAACATTATTTATGGACACTAAAACACAAAACCGCGTTCACACAATCGACGCTGCTGGAAAGCGGCTCGGGATTGTTGCGACAGAAGCGGCTCGAGTATTACTCGGGAAAACCACCCCTGACTTTGTTAAAAACTTGGTTTCTAACGTAACTGTTGAAATTAAAAACGTTAGTAAGATGGATATTCCGGAAAAGAAAAAGAAAGAAATCTACCAATCATACTCAGGTTACCCAGGGGGGCGAAAAGAAGAGACACTTGATCACCTCGGTAATCGTCTTGGGTACAAAGTAGTGGTAGAGCGAACAATTGCTGGTATGCTTGCGAACACTAAGCTCAAAAAGCCTATGCTTAAAAACTTAGTAATCACCGAATAATATGGCTACAACTACAACCGCACGATATATCGAAGCAATCGGACGTCGAAAGACTTCTACCGCTCGCGTACGTCTTACTCCCGCAAAGGAAACTACCATTGTCGTTAACGACAAAAACCTCACTGATTACTTCCCACATGTATCACTCCACAAGGATGTACACTCAGTTTTAGATATCAAAGACGCCGGCATTGAGAACTACACTATTACTGCCAAGGTAGTAGGTGGTGGAACATCATCACAAGCCGAAGCTATCCGTCTCGGAATTGCTCGCGCTCTCGTAAAAGAAAAAGCCGACCGTCGAACCGAACTCAAAAAAGCTGGATTCCTGAAACGAGATCCAAGATCGGTTGAACGAAAGAAGTTTGGATTGCTTAAAGCTCGAAAACGACCGGCCTGGTCAAAACGATAGAAATCGGCGCATTGCTTTGTTGCGCTACGAAAAAAGACTCTCCCTGGACTATTGTCCCGGTCGAGTCTTTTTTCTTGCGCGTCGCTCACTGCATCCAATTTCTATTGTTTTGAGAGTAAACGATAAATTTTGGCACCTGGCGTTGTCGCTACGAAAAATTTGTTATTCGCTTCGCTATTCGTCCCCCTTACAACAAATTTTCCTAAGCTCCTAGCCAGTCACTCAAAATATATCGTTTCCTAATCAAAGCAACAAAAAACTCCTTCGGGAGTTTTTTGTTTGTCTAACTTCCGTCTTTGCGAGGAGGGAGGAGGGACGACGACAGACGTGGCAATCCAGGTAATTACATAACGAAAAAGACGCAGGTGTAAACTGCGCCGTTTGCATTTCTAAATTGATCATCATGGATGTCTCATCAACTCCTCGCACCCTCCTGGTAGATCTTGGCAGTAGATTTCTTGGCCGTTATAGTCAATAAAGACTGGACAACGAGGCTTATGATCAACCTCACTTTCAAATGATTCACAAGGAAGTGCTGGCTCCTGAAGTTTATAGAAAGCAAGGTCTGCAACTTGTTCATCTATTAACTCGGGATTACCACGACCTATTTCTTCAGTAATAGCTTGAGCTACATCATGTGCGCTCTCAACCAAACCGCACTCCCGGCATTTTTCACCATACATAAGTCACCTCCGTTCTGTAACTATATTTACACTTTATTCAATGATTGTAAACGTTAGAAGAAAATTGGGAATAAAAATTTAACTCCAATAGAGTTTGTAAGGAGTCTTTGAGCGCACGTTCCAGCGATTGGCTCTGGGAAGAGCAAATCGGGAACAAAATTCGTAATAGTCGCTACGCTCATTTTCTCATTTTTTGACACGACACTTTTTCCGCGTTATAATGCTTACATGGTGAATAAAAAAGACACAGACGAAGTTCAGGACGACCTTGAATTCACCGAGGATACTGACACGACTGAAGCGAGCGACCCTGAACTTTCTGACATTGAAGATGCTGAAGATAACAAATTAAAAACCTTAAAGACGAAGTTAAAAGAAAGTGAAGAAAAGAACCGCGACCTACTCGAAGAACTCCAGCGAAGTAGAGCCGATTTCCTAAACGGTAAACGTCGGTTGGAGGACGAGCGCGCTCGTGACAAAACGAGGCTCACCATTAGTCACGTTGAAAAGTTACTGCCGTTATGTGACAGTTTTTACCTAGCGATGTTAGACAAAGAAACGTGGGCCAAAGCTGACGAGAAATGGCGCAAGGGTGTTGAGGGAATTGCATCACAACTAACGAGCGTTATGCAGTCATATAAAGTCACTGCTTTTGATCCAACTGGAGAATCATTTGATCACAACCGTCATGAAGCTTTAGCTCAAGTGCCAGTAACCGACGCATCACACAACAACAGAGTAATTTCTGTTATTCAACTGGGTTATGAAATAGAAGTTGACGGTAACAAAGAACTGATACGTCCGGCTAGAGTGACAGTGGGGGAATATACAAACTAATTTAAATTATACTATTATGGCAAAAATTTTAGGAATCGACTTGGGAACAACTAACTCTGCTATGGCTATTATCGAGGCCGGCGAACCAATTATTATTGAAAATATCGAAGGCGCTCGCACGACACCATCGGTAGTGGCTATTTCAAAAACTGGTGAACGTCTCGTTGGACAAATCGCCAAACGTCAGGCAGTGACGAACCCCACCAATACCATCTACGGTATTAAACGTTTTATGGGACATGAGTATGACGAAGATGTTGTCCAAAAAGACAAAGCCATCGTGCCCTACGAAATCAAGAAAGGCGCTGACGGTGGAGCAGTCGTCACAATGGACGGTAAGGACTATCGTCCTGAGGAAGTATCAGCAATGATTCTGTCTAAACTAAAAGCTGACGCGGAAGCGAAAACTGGTGAGACAATTACCGAAGCGGTCATCACGGTACCGGCCTATTTCAATGACTCACAACGAAAAGCCACCCAAGACGCCGGTAAAATTGCCGGGCTTAATGTTCGTCGTATCATTAACGAACCAACCGCAGCCGCCCTCGCGTACGGATTTAATAAAAAGAAAGACGAAAAGATTGTCGTGTACGATTTTGGTGGCGGAACCTTTGACGTGTCGGTTCTTGAAGTAGGAGATGACGTGATTGAAGTCCAATCAAGCGACGGAGACGCTCACATGGGAGGTCGTGACATTGACCAAGCTATCATCCGTCACTTAATTGCGACGTTTAAGGCCTCTGACGCGATTGATCTCGGCAAAGACAAGCTTGCACTACAACGACTCGATGAAGCAGCTGAGAAGGCGAAATTGGAGCTTTCAACAACTACTGAAACAGAAATCAACATTCCATTTATCTCCCAAGGCACAGATGGTCCTGTGCACCTAGCGATCAAAATTACCCGGGCCAAGCTCGAGGAATTAGCGCATGAATTTATCGACAAATCAATCGAGATTACCAAACGTGCTATGGAGGCTTCAGGTCTAAAAATCGCTGAAATTGATGAAGTCATTCTCGTTGGTGGACAAACTCGTATGCCAGCGATTATCACTGCGGTAAAAGAGCTGTTTGGTAAAGAACCAAATAAAACCATCAATCCAGATGAAGTGGTGGCGCTTGGTGCCGCTATCCAAGCGGGGATTTTCCAAGGTGACGTTAAGGATATTACGCTGGTTGACGTCATTCCACTCTCACTCGGTATCGAAACTATGGGCGGGGTAGCCACTAAACTAATCGAAAAAAATACTCATATTCCGACCAAGAAAGAACAGGTATTCTCAACGGCCGCTGACAACCAGACCTCAACCGAAATTCACATCACCCAAGGTGAACGACCAATGGCTACGGACAATAAATCACTTGGTCGCTTTGTACTCGACGGCATTCCACCAGCACCTCGGGGCGTCCCACAAATCGAAGTTATCTTTGATGTCGACAGTAACGGGGTACTTAAAGTAACCGCCAAAGATAAATCAACGGGCAAAGAACAATCAATTAAAATCGAAGCTTCATCAGGATTAACTGATGCTGACATCGAACGTATGAAAAAAGAAGCTGAGGATCATGCCGGTGAAGACGCAAAGAAGAAGGAATTAATCGACACCCGCAACCTGGCCGAACAAATGGTCTACACCGCGGAAAAAGCCCTCAAAGAACATGGCGACAAAGTTCCGAGCGAAATCAAGGACGATGTGACAGCTAAAATTGCAGCTGTGAACGAAGCTAAGGGTAAAGATGATACAGTCGCGATCGCTGCCGCTAGCGAAGCTCTCAGTACTTCAATGCAAAAGATTGGTGAAGAAATGGCTAAACACCAAGAAGGTGAAGCGAAGCCTGCAGCCACAGAAGCAACCTCAACTGAAGAGGGTACTGTACGTGATGCTGAGGTAAACGAAGATAAAAAACCAACTGAATAAGCACAGGCAGTAGCCCAAAAATTAGTAAGCTTAGTAGACAAGTGCCCTTTACGTCTTTGCGAAGTCGCAGCCGAAGCAATCCAGAACTTCGATGTCATTAAATCTTAATTGATAAGCTAAAAAATAGCCTTTGCGTATCAACCTTCCTTATGGCATAATGCAAATAATTATATGAAAGACTTCTACCAAATCCTCGGACTACAAAAAGGTGCAGCGAAAGATGAAGTAAAGAAAGCCTTTCGTAAACTAGCTGCCCAATACCATCCTGACAAAAAAACTGGCGATGAAGCCAAATATAAAGAGATCACCGAAGCCTACGCGACTTTGAGTGACGACAAGAAAAAAGCCGAATACGACACCTATGGTCATTCCTTTGCCGGCGGGCAAGGTCAACCGGGTGGTGGTTTTAATTGGGCTGATTTTCAGCAGGGTGGGGGCCAGGGATTCGAGTTCGATATTAACGATATTTTCGAAAACTTTGGTTTTGGAGGCGCCCGCAAAAGCAGTCGTGGTCGTGACATTTCGATTGATATCAACCTGAACTTTGAAGAATCAATATTTGGTGTCACACGTAAAGTTCTCCTCACTAAAAATTCAACCTGTACTGTATGCGAAGGCAGTGGTGCCAAGAAGGGCAGTGCCGTAGTTAACTGCACCACCTGTAACGGTGCTGGGAAAATCCACGAAGCCAAACAAACCTTCATGGGTAGTTTCTCTACCGTGCGTGAATGTACAACTTGTAACGGTACTGGGAAGGTGCCGAAGGAACGTTGTACAAACTGTGCCGGAGCCGGTGTAGCCCGTGCTCAAGAGGAAATTCAAATCAAAGTCCCTGCCGGTATTCAAAATGGAGAAGTCATCCGTATGACCGGACGCGGGGAAGCGATGCAAGGAGGCCAAGCAGGCGACCTCTATATCAAGGTGGGTGTTGAAGCTCACAAAACCATCAAACGCGATGGCTCAACCCTCTACACTAAACAACCCATTAAACTCACTGACGCTCTCCTTGGTGCCACGTACAAAATAGTTACCCTCGACGGCAACATCGAAATCAACATCCCGGCTGGTATCACTCACGGCGAAATGCTCCGTATCAAAAACAAAGGTGTGCCCGTAGATGGCAATCACCGTGGTGACTTCATGGTAAAAATCGAAATCAATAATCCAAAGTCCCTCAGCAAAAAAGCCAAAAGACTAGTCGAGGAACTGAGAGCAGAAGGTATCTAGATAAAAACTATTTAAAAGTTCCGTCTTTGCGAGCCACAGCGCGGCAATCCACGTCATAACAATGCAAAAATGCGCCATCAGGCGCATTTTTGCTATACTCTAGAATCATGCCCAAACAATCCACCTCTTTTGACTTCGGGAACACGAAACAACCCTCAGCACCCTTCATGTTATTTGAATACATTATCGAAGATCGTGGCAGTAAATACAGCGCAAGCTATGGCCTCGTCCACGGTCGTGACGATATAAAATCCTTTCTCAAACAGCTAAAGACTAATAAACGCTACGCTAAAGCCGATCATAACAGCTGGGCTGCACGCATCGCGCACGAAGGTGCCATCTATGAAACAAAATCAGACGACGGCGAAGTAGGCGCAGGCCAGGTCATTCTCCGCATCATGCAGACCCAAGACATAACCAACTGCATCGTAGTCGTCACCCGTTGGTTTGGCGGAGTAAAGTTAATGGGCGACCGCTTCAAACACCTCCAATCCGCCACCAAACACGCCCTAGACCGCATAAATTAGGGGTCAGACCCCTAATTTTCGAGCAAATCAGATATTTTTTGTTTAGCTCGTTTTTCATAAATACTCAATGCTAAATCAATAGATTCACTAAAGTTATAGTTCGGAATATTTGTTTCTATAAGTTTGCTTTTATAAACGCCTTGGTAGTGCAGAGAACTTGAATGACATATTTCTCTTTCGAAGTTAATACCATGTACAATATGGTTTTCATTTACATACGACAATAAGTAATTAAACTGTTCATCTGAATCAATCAAGACCCTCTTAAACCTGCCTTGCAATAATACCCCTGATCTTTCCTGCTGTAGATTAAAATAACTAGTATATCCGCCAGATACCCTTTTTAGAAAATCACTTATTCCATTAGGCGCAACCTGCTCAAGTAGTAAGTGGAAGTGGTTGGGGAGTAAGCAATATGCAATTATTTTAACTAATTTTGGTGAAATTGTGTTTTTCTTCTTATGAACCTTAGCAAATTCAAAATTTGTAACTGGCTCTATTGAGTTAAATAAATCTAATGATAAGTAAAAACGAAGGTAGTCCTTTTTTGATAAGAAAATATCTCTTTTGTCAGCCCCTCTATTGTAGACATGGTACCGTTCACCCTCAACGAGAGGTACTGTGATTCGTGGCATTACATAATTATATCAAAATTAGGGGTCTGACCCCTAATTTTTTATCCCATATGTGTTTACATCAAAAAAAGTTTTAGGTCTATAATTAGAAGGACATGGACACTTCGTACTTACTTAGTCTACTTCAGGAATTGGTTTTCTTTTTTGTGGTGTTTGGGGTGTTTTTGGGGTGGGGGGTGGCACGGGGGAGGCAGGCGGTTATTAATGTTATTTTTGGGTTGTATTTTGCGTTGCTTATTTCGCTTGAATTTCCATACTACGAGACGTTCCTCCCAGCTGGAGGAAGCGCGCATACATTGGCAATAGGGAAGATGGTAATTTTTGGCATATTCACTGCTGTCGCAACTATTCTTGTTGCTCGGGTGATGCCTAGCCCGTTTCGGGAAAAGAAGTTTGAAAGTTTTTTAAAAAAACTACTGTTAGCCCTTGGTGGCACAATCCTCATTATGGTATACAGCTTCCATGTTCTACCCATCACCGAATTTGTTACTCCCGGGACCCCAATCGCCTCACTTTTCGCCCCTAAAGAATGGTTCTTCTGGTGGCTATTGTTACCAATGGTTTTTCTGTATTTTAACTAAATAAATCGTACGTATTGAGTTGAGCAAATAATTGATAGGGGAGTTAAAACACCTCGTAAAATAAACTGAGATTTAAACCATAACAGGCAGAGTATTTGTAAATTTTTTTAGTACTTACCCACAACCAAGCAATTTTCCTTTACATTTTTACTTAATCGTGCTATAGTTATAGCATAATGATTACATATACTGAACAGAGTTCAGATCAGCTACATTTATTTGTCATAGCTGGAGAGCCAAATATTGAACAATTTGAAGTGATTGCGCAAAAGACAATTATGACTCCGCTTGGTGAGGTGTTTTTTGGGATTTTGAGTGAAAGTCACTTCGTGACGGTTCAAGTTCCAGATTTAAAAGTAACTGAAATATGCGCTTGTACTAGTGGTGAATTCGAAACTAAACCAATTGTTAGTGGCGAGCTAACGACTCTTCCAAAAAAAGTTACCTATGTTGACACAAAATGGTCATACACATTTGAGCACGCCAAACACTCAATTTTGACCGACGAAGTCAAAATAAGTCAACATGACAATGTCTTGACACATACTTTCCCAGCAGGAGAATCATCAGGTCCTGCACCCGTAACAATTATTGGTTTTACAGTTACGGATTCAAAAATTGAAATCGAAAGTATTCATTCATACCCCGAGGAAAATATTTTTGTGCGTACTAAAAGTTGTTTAACGTTTTCTCGATAAATTTATGTGGAAAGCTGAACAACTATATACAGGCTACGAGCAACGATTTGCTGTCAAAAAAGTGATCTGCTCTGAACAATCGGCCTTCCAAAAAATTGAAATTATCGATACCCCTTTACACGGCAAGGTACTTTTTTTAGATGACATTGTTCAGTTAACTGCAAAAGATGAGCACATTTACCATGAGATGCTCGCGCACATATCACTATCATCTCATGCTAAGCCAAAACATATTTTAGTACTCGGAGGAGGGGACGGGGGTATTGTACGTGAAGTACTTAAGCATGATGTAGAATCTGTGACCTTGGTTGAAATTGATGCCCGTGTTATTGAGCTATCTAAAAAGCATCTTAAGAGTTTAATCTCAAACGCCTTTGTAGATCCTCGTCTAAACGTGATTGTGACCGATGCTGCAGAATTTGTGAAGACCACTACCGAGAAATTTGATGTCATTATCACTGACCGTGGAGATGAAGTCGGTCCCGGGCATCCACTATTTACACAAAGTTTTTATACCAACTGTGTACAAGCTCTGGCGAAAAACGGACTGTTTACGAGCATCACTGGCGTCCCCAACATGCAGCCGAAAGTTGTAGAAAACACCCGTAAGTCTTTTAAAAAATTATTTAACCATTCTGGAATTTTTCTAATCAACGTACCAATGTACATCGGCGGACCACTGGCCATAGCCTGGGGAAGTCAAGTGACAGACATCACAAAAATCTCACCCCGGAGCTTGCAAAATAGAACGAAGGGGCTTTCAACAAAGTACTACAATTCTGAAATACACAAAGCTGCTTTCATTGCCTCAAACAATCTCTAACCAAAAAATTCCACACCCATCACTTTACTTTTTACACTAATTGTGACATAATTTAAACAGAAGTTATTTTTTAGGAGGTCGACATGGTCGATGCCACATACGTTGGTCTTGCAGCCGGAATGTTTCAGCTAGCTGGATACATAACGTACTATCTCCTCGTCATCCGGAAAGATGGCAAGGAGGCTGAGCCCCTAACCTGGTTCATGTTTGCGTACGGCACAGCAGTGTTAACCATCATGGAGCTCGACTCCATGTGCAAAGACGCTACTGCAGATTTTTCATGGATGAACGTGCTCAGCGTTCTACTTCTACCCATTATATGCTCCCTTGGGGGCATCGGTGTGGCAGTAGGAATCTGGCGCCAAAACTTCCGTACGACTCAAAAATGGTGGCCGCAGGAATGGAAGATCGACTGGAAAGAAACCGATGGCAAGGCATTTGCTACTGACATCGGACTGACCGTTTGTTACTCCGCTCTATGGATCTTCACTTTGTTTGGGACGACTGAAGGGGACGTGCATCTGTGGTGGGTCATTGCCTTCCTGGTTGCATCAAACCTGACGACGTTTCCGAACTTCGTGCCGATCCTCAGGCAAGCCTGGGCACATCCAGAAAAAGAAGACGCTCGGCCGTGGGCGATCTGGGCTATGGCTTATGCGCTACTTCTTGTGCCCACCTGGGTACATGGTAGTAAGGGTATGGTGTGGCCTGTGTCTGCCGCGCCGCTAACGTGGGACATACATTTCTACGCCTTCTTGGCACTGATGTCCTATCCTGTAATCAACACGGTGATGCATGGTCTCATGGCCATCTTTGCAGCAAGAGAACCAAAGCCAGCGATGAACCCTGCTGAATGAAAACAACACCCGATGCCATAGCAACATGGCGTCGGGTGATTTTTATTCTTAATAATGTATAAAAATGAATCCCCGCAGGGGTCACTTCATGCGAGGAAAATGCTCTATACTATAAAGATGAATCTGGCTGCAAAAATAATTAATTATGGATTTGAGTTTCCGGTACGTTTTTTACTTTATATTCTTGCGATCTTCATAGCACTGTACGGACTAGGAACATACTCTGTTTATAAGTTGCTCCCCTTTGTAACTACAGATCATCTGTCTATCGTTCTGCTTCTAGGCATTATTGCCGGCTTACTACAAGTTATCGGGTACGTTATTTATATTCTTCATGAAGACATCGACCCCAATCCTGTAACTTGGTTTATGTTTGCGTACGGCACAGCCATCCTGACACTTCTTGAGTGGGACATGAAGGCAACATTGCCGGAGTTGATTCTGCCGGCAACATGTTCTATCTTTGCAATTTTTGTATCCTGGCGATGTTGGAAAGAAGCACGTAGACGTAACCCAAGCAAATGGTGGCCTGAAGATTGGTGGCCAAGCGACAAAATACAACAAATGTCTTTTGTCAGCGATATTTTGATCACTATTGGATATATAGGGATTTGGGCTTTTGTGGCTTTTGGAACAATGAGTCCAGAAATAAAAGTATTAGCTATCTTCTGGTTTCTTCTGCTTTCAAATCTTTCGACTTTTCCTGCTTTTTATCCCATCATTCACGAAACATATAAACATCCCGAGAAGGAAAATTTTTTACCTTGGTTTATCTGGGCAATCGCGTATACACTACTGGGTATTGTGACGTACGTAACCCACAGTGAAATCTTCAGCTTATTAATGCTGTACCCAATTTCAAATGCAATTTTGCACGCAGGGGTCGGTTGTATGGCTCTTAGAAAAAAAGGGGATTTGTAGTCACGGTAACCATATGCCATGGTAAGATTTTAGTATGAAAAATTTGTATGTTAAAAAAAGCAAGATACAAGGTCAGGGAATTTACACAGCAGAAAAAATTAAAAAAGGTGAGCATATAGCTTTTGTGCAAGGTACTCTCATTAAAAAAAAGACTACGAGTGTAAAGGATGCATTAAGCATTCCACTATGGTACGGGATTACAGATACAATTTGGTTAAATCCGGAGAATACAATTTGGAGATATTTTAACCATAGTTGTGAGCCAAACACCGCGATCGTTGGGCGCACAAAGGTCATTGCGTTAAAAGCAATAGCTGCAGATACTGAAATAACTTTTGACTATTCAATGAGTGATGGTGACCTTCTTTGGGAAATGCCATGCTCATGTAAAACAGCTTCTTGTAGGAAAAAAATTCACTCAATTCAGAGAATACCCGAAAAGGTATTTCGGAGTCACATGCCCCATGTACCAACATACTTTAAGCAATTACGCAAAAAAAGTATTTCATAAACATGACATATGAAAAAACAAAAAATTCACACCCTTATTTTTTATTTTTTTCTTATTTTTTTTATTTTATTATCAGTGGGATTGACTTACTCCAATATAATCATAGAAAAAAACTTTAAACAGTTTTCGGCTGATGAGAACGAACCGAGTGCATTAGATTTTTATTTTCATAAGGCGGCGATATGATTGACAATCCTTGCGAATGGGGAAGTGCGGCTTTGCTTATATTTTCTGACAATGTCGGAAAACTAATTTACTACACACACGTTTTACCTTTAGTTATTTCGCTGTTTTTGGGGTTCCAGGTTCTTATTAGCAATCCAAAGGAGCTTGCGAACCGTGTTTTGTTTGTCACAACAATTCTATTTTCAATATGGGTATATTTTAATTTAATTCTTTGGGCATCACCGACACCTGAAATCGTTGTATTTTTTTGGTCACTGATTGTGCCCGTGGAGCTCTTAATGTATTTGGCGGCAGTCTATTTAGTCTACTTGTTTAGCCATGGCCAGGTAGACATGCCTACTTGGCTTAAAATTTGTTTCTCGTTACTACTACTTCCAATCTTACTATTTGCGCACACCAGCTTGACTGTAATCGGTCTTTCACCGGATTGTGATACTGGAGCTTTCGAAGGAATCATAATTCAGTACATGTATTTTGTTGAAGTTCTTCTTTTGTTAGTAATCGCTTACTTAATTATAAGGGGTTTCAAAAAACTACAAAAAAAGACAGAGCGGCAACAACTCTTATTTATTGGAATTTCAACTTTCATCTTTTTAGCTTTTTTTACAGCTGGCAATTTTACGTTATTTTTTGATTTAGGACCCTTTTACGAACAGTACAAACTTTTTGGAATGCCGGTCTTTGCTGCACTAGTTTCTTACTCAATAATTAAATACCGAGCCTTCCACACAAAAACTCTTATTACTGAAATACTCATTTCTGCACTGTGGATATTAATGTTTTCGATATTACTATTCCGCGATATGAGCTATGCCCGTCCAATCATATTTTTCACTGTTGTTATTTTTGGATTTATTGGAATCGTTTTATCTAGAGTTATGCGGCGAGAACTGGAACAAAAAGCAGAAATTGAAAGACTAGCGCTTGGTTTGGAGCGGGCGAATGATAGGTTGCAGGTGCTTGATAAACAAAAATCGGAGTTTGTGTCGATTGCCTCGCACCAGTTGCGGAGTCCACTGACAGCCATTCGAGGATATGTCTCCATGATGACGGAGGGAAGTTTTGGTAAATTACCAGACAAAGCAAGTGAGGCTTTAGGGCGAATTGCTGAATCAACAGTATTTATGGCGTCATCGATTGATGACTTTCTCGAAGTATCACGGATTGAATCGGGCAACATGAAGTATGACTACCGGGATGTTAACCTTAAAGAACAAGCGGGGCACATCGTCGATGACCTGCGGACAGATGCTTTGCACCGCGGTCTCTTGCTGATGTTCCGATCAGACTTAAACGGTACAGGACTCGTCCGCGCTGATGCGGGGAAGACACAGCAGATACTCCATAACCTTATCAACAATGCGCTGAAGTATACCCCAAAAGGAAGTGTTACAGTCTATGCTCACGATGATGTGAGAGGTAAGAAAATGTACGTGGATATTATCGACACCGGACTAGGACTCAGTTCTGAAAGTCTGCAGAAACTATTCGGGAAATTTGCCCGGGCAAAAGTCGCCAGCTCAGCTAATATTATGGGAACCGGTTTAGGGTTATTCGTGGCTCGTGAGATGGCCCGCGCTATGGGTGGCGATATTTCGGTAACGTCTGATGGAGAAGGCTTGGGCTCAACCTTTACGATTGTATTACCTCTGATTTAACACCTATTTATATTATGAACGACAGCACCAAAGCCACTATTATGCGCACCATACTGGCACTATGTATTTTATGGTCTATTGGGGTGATGTATTATGTGTACATTGTAGAAAAAAACTATGACGTAATGACCAGTCCCACCGGCCCCGAAGACAGACCATAATTATTTTTAGCCATGCTTAACATCGTAGACCCTACAATCTGTTCCTGGAGCACCTCGTCCTATTTAATTTTGTCTGAAAACCTCGTGGGTAGTTTCCAATACTACGCTCATTTTTTGCCATCAATTTCGGGATTAATCATTGCTGTTTTTGTACTACGGGCTAACGTACGCAATAAAGCCGCGCAAGCACTCCTTTTCACTACCATCATGTTCGCCGTGTGGTGTTATCTGGATCTGATTACCTGGGCCTCGGAACGGTCCGACGTGATTATGTTCGTGTGGTCAACGTTAATGTATTTTGAGCTGTTAATGTACGTAGGGGCTTTCTATTTTGTGTATGCATTCTTTAACAAACAATTTCCACCGTTTAAAGCTGAATTGGGGATATTTGTAATGTTTTTACCACTTTTTTTGTTCGGTCACACCAAACTTAATCTCATTAATTTTGATTTCACTAACTGCCTAAAATACGCAACTGAAGGTCCGCTGTGGCAGTACTACGTGTATGGGTTTGAATTTTTATTTGTAGGTTTAATTTTACTCCTGACCATCACCGAAGTCAGACTCAAACGTCGTGAGCGACGCGAGACCATACTGGTCGCTGCCGGCATTTTACTCTTTTTATTATCATTTTCGATTGGAAACATCATCGGTAGCTTTTTAGGTGACTGGGAGTCTGGACAATTTGGCCTGTTTGGAATGCCAATATTTGTCGCATTTCTAGGATACATCCTCGTCCGGTACCAAACGTTTAAAATTAAACTCTTGGCTACTGAAGCTTTGATGGCGGGGCAGCTCATCCTCTTGTGTTCATTGTTACTGGTGCGGTCAATTGAGAGTGCCCAGGTGATTGCAGTTGGTACGATTTTATTTTTCTCGGTTCTTGGAACACTGCTTATTAAAAGTGTCCGTAGTGAAGTTTCCCAACGCGAGGAAATTGAGAAGCTCGCTACCAATTTGGAATCTACGAACGAACGTCTACGGATTGTAGATCAACAGAAGTCAGAATTTGTCTCCATTGCTTCACATCAATTACGATCACCCCTGACCGCTATCCGTGGCTACACCTCGATGATTCTCGACGGTAACTACGGTACTGCTCCGGAGAAAATGAACGAAGTACTCAGTCGCATTCACGAATCAGCCAAATTGATGGCCTTCTCGATTGAAGACTTCCTCAATGTCTCTCGCATCGAATCAGGCAATATGAAGTACACCTATACTGATTTCAACCTCAGGGAGCAAACGGAACATATAGTTGATGATTTGCGACCAGAGGCCACACGCAGTGGACTACTCCTGCTGTATAAATCAGACATGCGCAGCAGTGGGGTGGTAAATGCGGATATGTCAAAAACTCAACAGATACTTCATAACCTCATAAATAACTCGCTCAAGTACACAAAAAAAGGCAGCATCACCGTTTTCACCTACGACGATATCGGGCGTAAGCAACTCTACATCAACATCATTGATACCGGCATTGGTATGAATGAAGAAACAATGAATGTTCTCTTCCAAAAATTCAGTCGTGCCAAAAACGCCAATAGTGTAAACACCAACGGAACGGGCTTGGGACTCTTTGTTGCTCGAGCGATGGCTCGGGCGATGGGAGGTGACGTCACATGCAGTTCCGCCGGTGATCAGCGGGGATCGACTTTTGTACTAACACTGCCACTGGTCGGATAATAGCCGGATACGTTAGTTTTTGGTACTATACGGGCATCTATGAAACAAACTATTTTGACGGGGATCCAATCGTCGGGGGACTTACACATCGGGAACTATTTTGGGGCCATGAAGCCGTTTTTGGATTTATATAACGAGCGAAAAGAGTCAGCTAATTTTTTCCTGATGGTGGCAGATTACCATGCCCTCACTTCGGTTCGTGACGGGGCAGTCTTACGTACCAATATCTATAACACCGTTCGTGACCACCTAGCAATTGGCATTGACCCAGAGAACGTGACCCTGTTCCGCCAATCAGATAACCCAGACCATACTGAAATGGGCTGGGTTATGAACTGTTTAGTTACAGTGCCGTTTTTGATGTTGGCTCATTCGTACAAGGACAAGGTGGCCAAGGGACTGGAAGCCAACGCCGGATTATTTACGTACCCTATGCTCATGGCGGCTGATATTTTGCTCTATGGGACTGACTTGGTACCAGTTGGGGAAGACCAGCGGCAGCATCTGGAATACACTCGTGAAGCAGTAGCTAAATTCAATAATGCCTATGGCGAAGTCCTTAAAGAACCAAAAGAGCTTATCCTCGATGCTGTTGGTATTGTCCCCGGTACTGATGGTGCAAAAATGAGCAAGAGCTACAAAAATACCATTCCACTATTTGGTAGTAGGGAGGATATCATAAGGACTGTCATGAGTATCGTCACCGACAGTAGTGGGGATAGACCAGAAAACGTGTACGCCATCCACAAGCTTTTCCGCACTGAATCTGAACTAGAAATCCTGTATACAGAAAATGCCGGGAAATATAAAAACCTTAAAGAGGCCCTCATTGAAGATATTGATGCCTTTATTGCACCTATGCGCATCAAACGCGCCTCGATTACCGATGACGATGTGATAGCAGTGCTCGCAAGTGGAGCGACAAAAGCAAAACTGATATCAAACGACATGCTCAGCCGAGTACGTGATGTTATTGGTATTACTATCTAATATGGAAGGTGAATTTGGCACAACTGAAGCAATAAGGCAAACACCGACAAGTATACTTGGTAATAAAGTGTACCAGTCTTTACTCGCTAGACTTCCTCAAGTGTGTAGTCAAGATGAACTTAATTCTAGTTCATTCTACAAGATGCCACAACAGGGTGTGGTCATTGATTTTTATTATTTAAATGGAGCAGGTTTGTCTGAGGCTGATTGGAAATCGCCAAAGAAACTGCCCGGTCAGTATTTAGCGATTTAAAGGATGCAGACAGTGACAGTTCAGTGACTGACGAGCAGATTATCCTATCATTTATCGAGTCACCAGAACCCAGGGAGAGGAAAATTGTAATTAAGACAGCTTAGAGCCCATCAACTAACCCTATAGCCAGCCAAAAGACTTCAAATGTTTGGCTGCAAATTACCTCTTTTTCGTCAACATATCTCGATATGCCTCCTCAAAATAGATAATTTTCGCTCAAAATTTGAAATTTTGTGATCTGACAGAGGGTTAGTGGATGAGCTTTTAGAGAACCAATAATTGACAACCCGTAGCCAGCTGGCATACTGGTATTAACCGACGACGCAGCTGACACCTGCCGAGGCTTGAGAAGAGTAAAGGGCTAAACCCCTTACTACAAATTCCGGGGGCGCCCGTTATAGCGTATCTAATAAGATCCCCGATTGTGCATACACAACAGGGAAGTAGGGTGGCACCGCGACCTCAATCGCCCCTACGAATATATTATTAAAACAATATATTCGTAGGGGCTCTTTTGCGCCTATGAATAATAAGTATAAATTATATGGAAAGAACACTGATTAGAGAATTGAAGCAAAAACTTGAAACTGAAGTAACTATAAAAGGCTGGGTGGATGTGTCTCGATTGCAAGGTAAAATGGCTTTTTTTGATTTTCGCGACCGCTCTGGAAAAGTTCAGGGGGTAGTTTTTGGTAAACCAGACGTACTCGAAGTAGCCCAGCACCTAAAACAAGAATGGGTGGTTGAAGTCAAGGGAATTGTTCATGCCCGTCCCGAAAAAATGGTTAATACCGCTGCCAAAAACGGTACCATCGAAATGGAAATAACCGGCATTACTGTGTTAGCTCAGGCTGAATCATTACCGTTTGATATGTCACTTGATGGCTACAACCTCGACCTTACAACCGAGCTTGATCATCGTGCCCTGACGCTGCGTCATCCACGCCTCCAAGCAATATTCAAAGTTCAAAGTGTGATTATTGACTCCTTTCGTGAGTTTATGAAACAAAATGAATTCTTTGAATTCCAAGCACCCAGCATCACTCCCGCCACAGCTGAAGGTGGAGCAGAAGTATTTCAAGTAAATTACTTTGATAAAAAAGCCTACCTGACTCAGTCACCGCAACTCTATAAACAAATTGTAATGACGGCCTTTGAGCGAGTGTTTTCAGTGAACAAAGTCTTCCGGGCGGAACCGAGCGCGACCACTCGTCACATCACTGAAATTGTCTCACTTGATGCTGAGATGGGTTTTATTGATTCGTGGATGGATGTACGCGACATGTCCGAAAATACCGTTCGTTTCATTCTACATGAAGTAGCAAGCAAATGTTCTGCTGAACTAACGTTGCTTAAGGCTACATTACCTACACTAATTGAGAGAACTCCAACCTATTCACTGACGGAAGCACAAGAAATGATTTTTGAAAAAACTGGCAAGGATGTACGAGGTGAAAAGGATCTTAATCCCGAAGATGAGCGCACTCTCTGTCAGATCGTAAAAGAAACCACTGATTCTGACTTTGTGTATGTCTATGGCTACCCAACAAGGCAAAAACCATTTTACGTTTTTCCAAATCCGGAAAAACCAGAATTCAACGAAGGGATGGACCTACTCTGTCGCGGTATTGAATGGCTATCAGGCGGGCGTCGTATTAACGACTACAACCAACTAGTCGAGCATGTCAAAACGTGGGAGATGGATCCTGATGCAATTTCCATGTTCCTCGAGGCCTTCAAATATGGTGTGCCACCAGAAGGGGGATTCGCCTTTGGTGCTGAACGTATGACCATGCAAATTCTTGGACTAAAAAACATTCGTGAAGCCACTATGTTCCCGCGTGACATGAACCGAATCGACACCTTACTCTCGGGAGCTGAAAAAGAGATTTAATCTTGAGATTTCCAACAAAAACCTTTCAGTTAACTGAGAGGTTTTTTGTCGACCAAGAAGCCATAATCATACGATTAATCGTAATACCATCCCCAAATAACTCTTGCACAATAACTTCAATTTTAATTCAGAGCGAAAAACAAGTTGGAGCTTGAACCATATCGAGATATGGAGAAAGCGAAACGCAGTTTTGCAGCCAGAATTAAGATTGAAGTGTGCAATGGTTAGTTGGGAATGGTATAAGATTAGACCATTAAAAAGGAACCGCCCGACGGACGGATTCCGTAAGGCGGTTGATGGTTCAAGCCTTTCTCAACTCGAATAAGGCTTGTGTTTTTTTCATATTCTTTACTTTTCTTAAATTCAAAACTCTTAGCAAGCCGTATTTTTGAATTAATTTTCGTGTCACAATTTTTGCCCAAGGCTTTTCCATCTCGAGCGACACCACAGTGGCAGTCACCTTTTCAACATCGATGATAACGGGACGAACAATATTACATTTGTGGTGAGTCCAAAAGTCAACCTGAAAATACATTCGAACAGCCGGTTTATCTTTGATAAAATAAACATCTACAAAGTAAAGCTCATCACGGAGTTGCCTGATATCTCTCACCGTACACCTCATGTCAGTCCTCTTAAAGTACAATACTCTCTTTTTTTACATCGTCAACTGAAGTTATAACCTGCTATAATTACCACCATGTCTACTAAAATTACCTTAGCTACAAAAGATGTTTCGTCCCTTGATACAAAATATACTCGTATTGTTTTCACAGAAGATACCGTCAGCACCCACCGTTTTGTAGAAACGGCAGCTCTTCACACAGAGTACCGCCAAGGGCTGGGGAAGTGGAGTGAGGTGACGCCACGTACCTTCCGCACAATGCTTCGTAGTGTGGTCCAGTCACTCAAGGCACACAAGGTTGAGTATGCGACTATACAGCTTGATCGCAATAGTTTTCCAAAACTACATATGTACGACGAAGCCTGGTTTACCTCGACGATAGTTGAGAACCTGTCTCTGGCTGCGTACGACTACACTGTTTATAAATCAAAACCCGATACTAAACAATCTCTCAAAGAAATTGCCTTGTGCGAGCAAAATTCAGTGGCAGCAAAAACTGGATTCAAGCGCGGGAAGATTGTAGCAGAGTACGTAAATATCGCTCGCGATATCGCCAACACGCATGGTGATGACCTTACTCCTAAAGCTCTCGGTACAGCTGCTGAAAAGTTGGCTGCTGGCACCAAGGTCTCTGTTACAGTGCTCGGTCTCAAAGAGATACAGAAACTAAAGATGAATTTAGTCGCAGCAGTGGGTAAAGGATCACACAACGAACCACAATTTATCCTAATGGAATATTGGGGAAGTAAAAATAAAAAAGAGGCACCACTGGTACTCATCGGAAAAGGTATCACCTATGACACGGGGGGACTTAATGTAAAGCCGTCAGGGGCGATGCATGATATGCATATGGACATGTCCGGTGGAAGCGCCGTGATGGCGGCGGTTGTGGCGGCGAGTAAGCTCGGGCTACAGAAAAATATCATCGCCCTGATCCCGGCGGCGGAAAACGCTATCAGTAGCCGCAGTATGCGGGCTGGTGATATTGTCACGTCAATGTCCGGCACCACGGTAGAGATTCTCCACACTGACGCCGAGGGACGACTCGTGCTCGCTGACGCGCTGACATACAGCCAGCGTTATAAACCCCGAGCGATTATTGACGTAGCGACCTTAACCGGTGCCGCCTTAGTGGCTCTTGGTCAACAAGCGAGTGCGGTTATGACTCGTGATATAAATCTCGAGACCGCACTGCGCACGCTCTGTGAAGAAGCCGGTGACTTAATCTGGCCACTACCATTATGGGATGAATATAAAGGCCCACTCAAGAGTGCTCGGGCTGATATCAGTAACATTGCTACCAATTTCGCCAAGTGGGGTGGGGCGATTGAAGGCGGTATGTTCCTCGATGCCTTTGCGCCAAAAAACACCCCCTTCGCTCACCTCGATATCGCTCCCCGAATGGACAGTATCCCGAGCGACAAACTAGCCAAAGGTGCGACTGGCGAACCAGTACGTTTACTTATTAAATGGCTCGAGACGTATTAAATATTTCTCTATCCGTCATTGCGAGGCACGAAGCAATCTAGAGATTCTTTAAACATACACCTAATTTGCAACCTGCTATCTACATCTTAACCAATAAACGAAACGGTACTTTGTATGTTGGCGTTACTAATAATTTACCTAAACGTGTAGACGAGCATAAGAGTGGTTTCGGGAGCGCGTTTACAAAAAAATATAAATTACACACACTCGTTTACGCAGAACATTGTGAATCAATGTTACAAGCAATTGAACAAGAAAAACAACTTAAAGCAGGATCGAGGGTATCAAAAATGCTACTCATTGAAAAAGAAAATCCAACATGGAAAGATATCTCACTTTTGATATGAATCTAGATTGCTTCGTCCCTCGCAATGAAATTGGTTTGTATGTGTTAAAATATCTACATGTCTCTAACTGCTATCCCGCTCGCGTTTTCTTTTAAATCAAATGTGTTTGAGGGGCCTTTGGAGTTGCTGATTGAACTCGTGGAGAAGAGGAAACTTCTTATTAACGACATCTCTCTCGCCGAAGTTACCGATGAATATATCAAACAAGTGAGTGCTATGCAGGAGAAGTCACTCCCGCACACAGCGCAGTTTGTGCAACTGGCAGCGACGTTGCTTCTGATTAAATCAAAATCGCTCCTACCGGTACTTGAACTCACTCCCGAGGAAGAAGTGTTGATTGATGATCTCGAGGACAGGTTGCGTAAATACCAAATCTACCGTGATGCCGGTCAGCACCTGGCAAGTATTTTTGGCAAAACACCACTCTACAGTCCACGGTTTGTGGCACCCAAAGAAGCCCTATTTATTCCCGACGAATACTGTACTACCGACGCCCTACGCGAAGCCATGGACAGTGTCCTCCTCAACCTGCCGAAAAAAGAAATCAAACCTAAGGTGCAGGTAAAGCAGACCATTAGTCTAGAGGAAATGATGCATAATCTTAAGCGACGTATTGAAACCCAACTAAAAACCAAGTTCTCCCAACTGCGCGCCGAAGCACCTGAGCACAAGACAGTGATTGTGGGCTTCTTGGCGATTTTAGAATTAGTTAAACAAGGAAATGTATTGGTGACCCAACTCGGGCGATTTGATGATATTGAAATTGAGTTAGAACAGGGAAGTACGCCGAGATACTACTAGTTAGTTGAATAGTTTAATTGTTGAATAGTTGAATAGTTTCAAGGTTACACAGTAAGGACGATGGGTAATTCGAAATTTTACAAAAAAAGTAACCCCGCAACATGACTGACATGTGCGGGGTTAAAATGCTTTGGGCCTAAGGTGATTCTAACCTGACTGAACTTATTTTCTCTCGGTTATCAGAAGCCGGGGTCCCATTTGAAAAGTGGACTTCTTTCTGAGCCTAGGAGGGTGTTTGCCGACCAAAGCTCAGTGAATCATAATCGAAAGATCTTCATCGGAGTCTCTCCCTGTTGCGTCGCAGACAGTTTGAGGTTAACTGCCAACCTTTTTTTCTCAACCACCGAGCGAGTTTGACGCTAGTGGGTGGGATCACGAATGCGGATTTTCATCAGCATCGCAGCTCCTTTTTTTGTTTCGAGTCTAATTCGCCCAACGGAGTGAACTTCCTGCACGTGCACATCGCGCGCCATCGGCAGGAGTCACTCCGGGTAGTAAGACCAGTCAGTTATCGGCGGTGGCCACCCCTAAGGATTCGCCCCGCAACCGACCTGGTCCGCCGGTCTTGGTCGGTCAGATCTGGTTGTGGCCCATTGGGCGCCGGTGAATGTCGGACAAGGTTTTTTGAGCAACTGCGGGCACTTTGGCCTGCGGCGAAAAGTTCGACGTAAACATACGAGCCTCCTGATTTCTGACGCGCAACTGTTGCTGCGTCAGGTATTTACTATAGTAGCATACTTAAATTCAAAAGTCAAGCATTAGGATTGGAGATTTGGGTGTTGTCAACAATAATTAGCTAAAATAAGCTGTTTTTTCAGGGTAAAACTGTGGTACACTAACTACAATGCCGCTTGATATCCTGATTGAAGGACTGCTTTTTTATAAGTCAGCTCCGCAGAAAAAGACTTCACTTTTGAAGCTTTATTCTGTATCGGAAAGTGATTTACAGGCTGCTATCTCCCATTTAAAGGAGCGCCTGACTAGGGGAGCCACCAGACTAGTAGAAACTGATACAGAAATCGCCCTCGCGACCGCACCAGAGCTCGCTCCATTTATCGAGCAAATCCGAAAAGCGGACATTAAAAACGATATCGGAAAAGCGGGAGCAGAGACTTTAGCGATTGTGTTGTATCGGGGACCGGTGTCTCGTAGTGCCATAGATCAAGTCCGTGGAGTGAACTCTTCGTTTATTCTTCGCAATCTGATGATTCGTGGACTAATCGAACGAAATGCCAGCGGGAAGGGTAGTGGGTATACATTCTCGGGGACACCGGCGCTCCTGGCACAGCTCGGCGTAGCGGGCAGTCGTGATTTACCTGAGTTTTCGCGAATTGTAAATGAGCTCGAAAAATTTGAACAACACACCGCCCCTGAAACATCGCTATGATTGATGACACCGACTACATGATTGAAACGGTCGAAGACACCAACCCGCCCGCGGTAGTAGAGCGCCGTTTTCCGGTACTGGCCCAGCTATCACTCCTCGGGCTTGTTTTGGTACTGGTGTTTTCGGCGAGCTTTTTACCTAAATTCCTGGCTAAAAATAATGACGCTGGTATCAATACGGCTCCGACGACACCGCTCATGCTCGCTGCGGAGTCGCTAGCTACTATCGATACCATCGAAAATATTCAAATCGAAGGTACGGCCGCCTTTGTCTATGATGTGCGTGGTAAAAAGGCCTTGTATGTCAAAGGGGCTGACAAAGTGTTGCCACTGGCTTCTATTACTAAACTCATGACTGCGCTCGTTGCCTACGAACTCATTGATGAAAAGAAAACAATTACTGTCCCTGAGTCTGCCATTTCGCAGTCAGGCGCCAGTGGGCTGAGCGCCGGTGAAGTAATCACGGCCGAATCGTTGTCAGATTATGCCATGCTCGCCTCATCAAACGACGCAGCATTTGCTTTGGCGGCAGCTGTTGGTGCCGTAATTGACAAGACAAACCCCAATCAGACTTTTGTAAATGCCATGAATATCAAAGCTGAAGAACTTGGTCTCGATAATTTTATTTTTTATAATCCTACTGGTTTAGATATCGATACTACACACGCTGGCGCTTTGGGGACTGCGCGAGAAGTTACGTTTCTCATGGAGTACGTTTTAAACAACTATCCCAACATCCTGGAACCAAGCACCTTTACTTCTACCCGTGTCTACAACGAAGCTGGCACCTACCATTCAGCAGAAAACACAAACCCCATCGTCACCCAAATCCCCAACCTGCTGGGCTCAAAAACTGGCTATACTGACCTCGCCGGTGGCAACCTGACTATTGCGTTTGATGCTGGGTATAATCGACCCATTATTATCACCGTGCTAGGATCAAGCTTTGATGGACGGTTTACTGATGTCAAAAAGCTGGTGAACGCTGTTACTAACTCAATCAAAACTACCGAATAATGTATGGAGTACCCAATTTTTTCAATTCTCATTCCAGCCACGCTCGCTTTTATTTTTGGCATTTTGATGACGCCACTGCTCACGCACTATCTGTACAAATATAAAGTCTGGAAAAAAACTGGTGGCAAGATGGCGCTTAATGGGACCATAGCAACGGAGTTTAATCGCCTCAAAGGGGAAGGGGAGTTAAAAACCCCACGCATGGGCGGAATCGTGATCTGGGGAGCAGTGCTCGTCACTATTGGCTTTATTTATATACTTAAACTGCTTTTCCCCAATAGTGTTTTTGATGATCTATTTTTTGTCAGTCGGTCCGAAACTTGGATTCCTTTTACGACACTCGTGATTGGCGCGGGAGTTGGGTTACTTAATGACTATTATGATGTTATGCACGGAGGCAAGGGTTTGCGACTGTCAGTGCGCATACTCATCATCACTGCACTATCTGGATTTATTGGCTGGTGGTTTTATGCCAAATTGGGTATAGATAGTGTGGGAGTACCGTTTGATGGGTCTTTATACATCGGCTGGTTAATAATTCCGTTTTTTATTTTTACCACTATTGCTCTCTACGCCAGTGGAGTAATTGATGGCATTGATGGACTCTCTGGTGGCGTATTTTCAACTATCTTCCTCGCGTATGCGGGTATTGCCTTTAATCAATCCCAGTACGACCTGGCCGCTTTTTGTGCGACGGTAGCCGGCGGAATTCTGGCATTTTTATGGTTCAATATTCCGCCGGCTCGTTTCTGGATGACGGAAACTGGCTCGATGGCGCTTACGCTCACTTTAGCTGTAGTGGTATTTATGACCGATGAACTGGGTGACGGCAAGGGGATTTTACTCCTGCCTCTGATTGGACTACCACTCGTGGCAACTGCGGCTTCAGTTTTGCTCCAGGTTGTTTACAAAAAAATCACTGGTCGGAAATTGCTCAGGATTGCACCACTGCATCACCATTTTGAAGCAATAGGGTGGCCGTCTACTAAAGTAGTAATGCGGTACTGGGTTATCAGTATCATGTGTGGTATTGCCGGCCTGGCCATTGCCACTGTCGCATAGACGATAGGGTATACTGATGAACACCTATGAAAGCAAAGCCCGTCGATAAAATTTTACTTGCACTAGTACTCGTTTTGGTAGTCAGTGGTTTTTTGATATTTTCTTCGGCGTCGCTTGGACTCCTCGCCCGCACCGGCGCCAGTTTCTCGAGCGTCGCTTTTAATCAATTTTTATTCGGTATTGTCGGGGGAGGTTTGTCGATGTTTTTCCTCTCTAATATTTACTACCGGAATTTACGGCAGTACGCATTTTATATCTTTATTTTTTCTGTTCTGATTACGCTGGCTGTGTTTGTGCCGGGTATTGGTGCCACCCACGGCGGAGCTACGAGGTGGATTAACATTCTGGGCTTTTCACTCCAACCAGCCGAGATTCTAAAAATTGGTTTTGTGATTTATGTGGCCACGTGGCTATCTGGGATGAATCAACACGTGACGTCTTTTGTAGCGGGGACTCTGCCGTTTATAGGGATTGTGGGTTTGGTCGGCGGAGTGATGTTGCTCCAGCCTGACACTGACACGTTTATGATTATGGCGGCGGCGGCGCTGGCTATGTTTGTTACTGCCGGCGGCCGCTGGCGCGATGTTGGGTACATGATTTTAGCGGCAGTTGTGCTACTGGCACTCGTGGCGTTTATGCGACCATACATCATGGATAGACTTACTACTTTTATGCACCCCGAGGATGACCCTCAGGGGGCCGGTTACCAAATTCAGCAATCACTCATAGCAGTCGGCTCTGGGGGATTTTCAGGGCGCGGCTTTGGCCAAAGTATTCAAAAATTTGAGTATCTGCCTGAGCCAATTGGTGATTCGATATTTGCAGTGTATTCCGAAGAATTTGGATTTATCGGGAGCACGCTTTTAATTTTACTGTTCCTCGGCTTTAC
>JAYVIL010000048.1:0-4403 GCA_043770255.1 Candidatus Kaiserbacteria bacterium | reverse complement strand
ATGAGTATTATAACGATTTGGAACATTGTGGTCTTGGCGGGAAAACACCGAATGAGGTATTGTATTTAAAAGGGACAGAAGTCATTGCTTAAAACAGTTACTAATCAGAACTTGAGTTTATAAAAAGAAAAACCGCCGCTCCGTTGTGGGACGAAGCGTTGGCTTTTCGTCCCACCGAAGTGGTGGTTATTGCTTGAAGCTCAAAGCGACATGTTTGCACATCTCTTCGAGATCGTGGAAAGGTTGAATACCCGAAATGTCGGAGATCCAGTGGTGTTCAGACTTAACTTTCCAGGCGTCAGGCGGATAACCCCAAACGAGGCGATCCTTGAAGCGCTCTGGGTCAGCGTAGGCCATTCCACCCATGAAGCCGAGTTCTGTGTTTGTGACCCGACCAGGCAGTTGCGTTGGGTGCCGAGGAAGCCAGCCGACCGCTTTTTTGACGCCGAGCGCCCGTTCCCGTTCCCAGCTGACAATTGGAACAGGGAAGGTTGATTTAAAACTCCAGTCGTTGTTGCGGGGTTCAGGAACGATGATCAGGCCACTGAAACCCCACTTACGCAGGAAGTGAACACCGTACGGTCGCCACTTAAATTCTAAGATATCTTCCCGTGATGATGGACCGAAAAGAAACGCCGACGGTATGTCATCAGGAATGAGCTCAAGGTTCTGGTAGTAATAGACGTGTGGGTCGTCCCACATTGCACAAGTGAGATCGAGCATTTCTTGAGTCTTTTATCTGTTTGCCATTACGGCCTCCTGTTTTTATTTCTCAGTAAACGTTTTATCGCCAGTCTCCAGGAAAGGCATTGATATCGTAGAACTTGGTGACGACGTTGTATTGGTGTTCGATAAACTCCTCGCTCACCAGTCCTCCCCAAGCATCGATGCCAACATTGATGATGGGCTGTCCATTCGGCATTTTGGCACTACGTCAGATCCCATGCACGTGCCCGCAAAGTGCGGGCAAGGGTTGTGTCAGACAATCTGTTGGTTTGTGCGAGAGAAAGTAATTCCGACCAGCGATTTCCACCACTGTACTTTCAACGACAGTATCAAAGATACCAAGTCGTTGATTTTCAGCCAGGAACGAGGCCTTGTCGAAGTTCTTGCTGGCGTATTCTTTGTCGCCAAGGACAAGAACTTTGTGGCAGGAGGACAATCTCCCATATACTGCCAGCTCACCAAGCGTGATCCCGACATCGCCGAGGAAGATAAGAGCGTCTTCCGTCTTGATACCTCACGACACTGCTCGAACCATTCAGCGACCATAAGCACTGTCGTGCGAGGGCGCAGAAAGAAATGAGTGTTTGGTGTCGGCTGTTCACCACTATGCCAGTCAGAGGTTAGGTATGTTTTGGGCATGAACTTACTCTGTTATTTCAGTCTGCATTAATATTGTCACACAAATACTTATATGTCGATTTTATTCTTCGCTTAGATTTTTGAAAAATACCTCACTCGTTCGTTTGATCTTTAAAATATTACTTACCAATTAGTTTCGTAGCGTGCTCTCGGGTTAACGCTCATGCCTCTGGAATCCAGAATACTACGATCACTCACTCCATATGCCATATGCCCAAATCTGTCTTCCATATCTATCTTGTCGACACCCTTCACTACTCTCTCTTTGTCAATAGCTATTAGGACAGTCCCGTCTGGCAATTGTTCAAACTGTTTTGGCGTAATGAGCCAAATCACATTCTCTTTTATTTTTTCATGCTTTAGGTTTTTCAAACATGTTTTTGTGGTTAGTTTAATTATTTCACAACTTTATAAAAGTATATCATCTTTAATAAGTCTCAGATTAGTCCTAATAGGCATCAAATTTTGCATGAACATACTTCTTTTTAGTATTCCTATCGAAATGATAACAAAAGAAAAGCCAAGTATTCACTTGACTTTGCTTTACAAGGGCTCCCTAAGCTGGACGGGTTTAAAACTCCCGTTACAAAAATGACAAAAAAAAGTGCCGAGCACCTTTTAAAAGGGGGTTTAGAGGGGGAGGCCAAGAAAAATTACCTGACACCACTACATAAAAACATGTTGTATCAGAGTCTGTTGTAATGCTTCAGCGCAATTAAGTACCTTACTCTGCAGGTACAGGAGTAGGGGTAGGTGTAGGAGTCGGGACAGTGACGTTAATCTCTGTTTTACCTGAATTTGCTGGGTCGGATATCGAACCTAACATGCCAGTTTGATAGAGAACGATCCCTCCCACGACGAGCACGGCCATGACGATCACGACGAGAATCCCTCCCATAGCACTGTCACCAGTATCGGGTGTATTTGTAATAATTGTATCAGCCATAAATGTATGAATTAAGTTAGTAAATTTAAGAAAAGTTATTTCTCTATAACTATGCCGTCTTAATGACTAATATGTTACAAAATAGTAACGAGCTAAAAACTCCGCGTAAGATTTTTTGCTTCCTGCCCATGTACCTCCATGTACTCATGTATCATCGGTTTTCAAAAACTTAAAAATAAGTTTGGAATTTACAAGGTATCAGTAGCCCGAACGAGCGGTTCATTTTGGGTATTCTTAGCCATTGTTTCGTTTTCGGCAATCACTTCATCACTTACCGCTTCGACTACTGAGTCGACAACTGGTATGTGTATTTTACTGATGTATAACGAACAGAGTATAACGGCAACAAAGCCCCCAAGCGCATCGAGTATCAAATCAATCATCGTGTCGTCCAAACTGCCCACTTGCATATTAGTTCCCAAGAATTGATCAAAACCATATTCAATAATTTCCCATATACCACCGATACCCATACTGAATAAGAAGGCAAATAAGAGAATAAGTACCCGGGGAAGTTTTAATTTATTGTGTACGTAGTATATGTATAACAAAAGAAATCCGACGAATCCAAACGCTATTGCTGATATAAAATGGAGGAAGGCATCGTACCAGTGCCAGCGGTCATAGAGTCCGCCGAACTGACCGAGAAAAACAGAAATAAAAATAAAAGTAATTACACCATATATAAAAAAGGGAGGAATATGAACGTCGTGAATACCTTTAAAAAATGTGGGCTCAGCGAAACACCCAGCATCAGTGCCCCGGCCACCGTCAGGGCAAAATTATCAGTGTACAGGGCGTAACCAGTCAGGCTCGCTAAAAGAATGTTTACTAAGCCAAGCTGGATATAATTTTTGTGTAGTTTGAACATACTGAGTTCTTAGTCGGCACCTCTTACTGGTAAAAAATAATACGTTCTGGAAGATGTAAGCTACAGGACGTGCTAAGTGACGTGGATATCCACAAGCACACTGCTCTTCTTCATATCAAAAGAGTACAGCAAAAACCTAATTATGACTATGTACTAATTTGCGCCGTAAGCGGGACGGGTTCAGAGCTCTTGGTTCAGGAATTTAGATCAGAAGATTGGTCACAAATTCAGAAAGAGTTGGATCGGTGCGGGATTTATATTTTCATGAAAATCAGGGATTTCAGAACGGGGTAATATAATTGATGTTTCGTGATTTCTTTAAGTGACCAAGACGGAGTTCAATACCAGTCCAATGTACGCTTTCTGCCTAATTTAGCTAAGTCTCTGTGTATAGATAAGTTCTCGCTCGTCCTTAGATATATCAAAGTCTTTTAGAAGTAGAATTTCTGAAAGCTCGAATTCAAGTGGGAGGATGTTCTTTTTTACATACGCATCCACTTCTTGTGTAAGTTCTTTTGGGATATTATAGACCATACTGAGATGTGGAATGTAGTTACTCTTCTCCATTTCTGGATTTTTTGTCTCGACTAGGTCATCAAGTTTCTCTGTCAGCTCATTATGCAAATCTATTAAGTTTTGATTAAAATTTATTTTCACATATAAAATGTCGCCATATGTTGAACCTGAGAACATTCCCGTTTCATTGCAACTAATCAGAGCCTTTGACTTAAGTGATAATTGATTAATTCGGCTTACCAGGTCTTGTTGTTTTATAGAAGATTTCAGATAAAAGGTTCTCTTTATGGCAAAGTGAACAATGTCTTTTAGAATATAATGTTTAGCAATTTCAGTTGTGCCCAAAGGTAGATTAAAATGTTGTTTTAGCTTGATCAGCGCTTCTTGAATTGACTGCGGCGCAATGCCGACTACAGTAAATTTAGTTTTGTCCATATTATTTAGTATATCAAAGTTTGAGCCCAACTTTGGTTTAACAAAAATAAAACTCTAAATTCTTACTTGACTATTCTTTACAATGGCTCCCCGGGCAGGGTTCGAAGTCTACGACTTCAGTACACCTTGTGGATTTTCTTTTCGCAAGCTCAAGAAAAGTCTCACAAGGTCTTCGAATCCTGACGTAAGTGACGTTTAGTCACTTACTCCCGGGGAGCCAAAAAATCAAAAACCACGCGCAGGCGTGGCTTGTGATTTTAACGGCTCCCC
>JAYVIL010000047.1:0-4550 GCA_043770255.1 Candidatus Kaiserbacteria bacterium | reverse complement strand
ATTTTTTGTATACTTGATTAGTTTAGCTTGACTCCTGTTTCTGCTCTACATAGATATTGCTAATCCTATAAATTGGAAATATGTGGGTTATGAAGTTGTAGGAAGTCAAATACCATTTTTAAATGAATTGATATTGAGTGGTCTTGGGACAGTTTTTTTCTTTGTAGTAGTAAAAATGTCTTATTTGTATTTAGTAGATACAGGTTCAAGTCTTGAGACTTCTATCATTAATAAATCTCATAACAAAGCTATTAATCTTCTGTCAATCATGTTTGGTATGTGTCTTCTGTATTCTTATACCTTCCACTTCACATATAGTTTCCGTTATTGCTTTGACACCCCAGGTACATATTCTTTAAATCAAGATGGAGAGTTAGTACCGGCAATTTCAAGTTTTAAATCTGAGAGATGGCATTTAAAAGATCAGCTCTGGGTAAGGAACACTATAACTTGTCCAAGTTATGCAGAGTTTATGTCCGTAAGTGATGGTGTTGCCCCGGCACGGTTTACTCGTTTTTGATCAAAAAAGTTCTAACATCGTCCCAGACAGCCAGTAACAAAAGCGAATGTAGATATTATTGTATTAAATATTTTACAATTATTATTCTGGTATACTTCAAGTATGAAATATATTATCCCAATCTTTTTGATAATGATTGTTCCAAATTTTTCACACGCTTGTTTTGGTGGACCAGCACCTGCTCCTGGATATGGTAGTGATTCGTTTCCACAGATTCCAGGTTATATTTCTGAAAAAAGTAAAACTGATGCAGAAAAAGATGAGGAGGTTTGGTGGGAGATGGGTTATTTTGCAGTCTCACCGTCTGGTTGGGGTGAAATTGAAAATATTTCTCAGAAATATTATAACTTCAAAGTCTCTTTCGGTGGTCCAGGCAGTTGTGGACCTAAATCTGTATATATCTATAAAACACTCTTAAACAATTTAGCTATTGGCGTAACAGTTACAGCATTATTTGCTTACTTATACCGTATGAATATTTTTAGACAAAAAAGAAGTTAACTCAATTTTTCACTCAAAAAAGTTCTAACATCGTCCCATACAGCCAGCAAACTTGTATAAGCTAGAAAAGCGTATAATTAAAGCTGCGCCTATGGCTATCCTAGGCGCAATTTAGTAAATATTCAGTTCTAGCTCGAGATGGTCAGCAACTTTCACTATTTCTAGAACCGTTGATTTAAAGAGTTTAATGATTTAAAATATAGCTTCTGATTGTATAGTACATATCAGTTAATGCTGCTAAAATCTATTTGATTAACCATACGATTTTAGAATATTATTATTTATAACTAATATAATTATGGATATCGATAACCCAAATATTAACAATGCTAGTCATGATCGTAAAGAATGGTGGGATGCAAAAAAAGCAGAGCATGAGGCACGATTAGAAAAGATGGATGCAGCAGAACGATTGGCAGCTAATGATGCATTTAAAAATTTCAGTGCGGAATTTGATGCTGCGACTGACTGGACCGATGCTACTTGGGATCAATTTACCGCAAAGATTAGTAAGTGGTGGAACGCAGGAGAAGTTCAAGTAGATAAATCAATTTAATATAATTTAAGCTGCGCCTAGGATTCTTCTAGGTGCAGCTTAAATTAAGTTGCTCACTTGGTACCAGACAGCCAGCAATCGGCAGGCCGCAAATGTGAAAACATTTGCGGCCTTTGCCGTTGCTCGGCGGAAAGGGACTCGAAAAGGTTGCCAGCTCTTTTTGCAAAAAGAGCTGGCAACCTGTACCGAATTCGTAGAATTCGAGTCCTTAAGTAAAATTTGCCGAGGCAACGCCTCGGCGGAGCTTTACTTCTAACATAATTTCAACAGACAGCATGAGAAGAAATGTTACCCAAAATATGCTTTATACTAGGGGAAAAATGAGACAGCACCTCAGTTGATTCGTGCTACCATCAATTCAAATGAATACTTCAAGCATTACTTTGCCAACCACAATCGATGAAGTGATCGCTCATTTGGATGCTATCGTATCGACGTGTGAAGCCACAGGGTGTCGAATAGGCTATTTCCCAGCGATGTATAACCGTGTCACTCGACAAGTGAAACAGCGCATTTTAGAAGGGTCTTTTGAAGATAACGAGCGCATGGAGCGTTTTGATGTAATTTTTGCTAACCGTTATTTGGATGCTTATTACGCCTACGCACTGCATAAACCATGCTCTGAATCCTGGAAAATAACGTTTGATGCGTCTAAAAAATGGAGCCCGATGGTGATTCAGCATTTGATTGCCTGTATGAATGCGCACATTTGTTTAGATCTTGGCATATCGGCTGCAGAAACCGAAACTCAAAATCTAGCTTCACTTAAAAATGATTTTGATCAGGTCAACGATATATTGGATTCACTCATTGAAGAGGTTGAATCAGAACTACGAGAAATATTTCATCCGCTTACAACGTTTGATAAAATAACAGGAAACTCATATTGGCCAATCGCTCATTTGTGTATCGTCAAATCCCGCACTGACGCATGGCATGTTGCTGAAGCGTATGCGCAACTCCAAACTGAAAACGAACGACAAGTATTTGTCCAAATGCGTGATCATCATGTTGCAGTGATTGGAAAGAGAATTCTCCAGCCGCCAAAGTTAGTAAGACTACTCGTTGGAAAGTTACGTGATTTTGAGAAAGGTACTGTTGCTGATAAAGTGCGAATTATGAATCGGACATTAGTACGTTAGTCATGTGATTGTGATAGGGGCTTTCGGAAAAAACACTTTGCGTAAGAAGCTTGGTCAACTCATACTGATATTTATATGAATATATTTTTCTCGGCAATCATTTTGTTCGCACTACCAACTCTCGCTTTTTCCCATACCCGTTGGTTTATGGCCGAGGAGGTACCAGTTTATACAATCTCCGAACCGACCGAAATCTACCTATTAATTATTGCCTGCCTGGTCCTCGTGACGACCTTGGTGACTATGTGGCTTCATCAGACCAAGCGCTGTAGTCTGCGCTTTCTTAAACCCAAACAGTCCCATGCCTTCGAACGAGCCGCTTCTACCTTCACTATGGTGATAGGCTCGTTTCTCCTCATTGCTGGTACGCACGAGTATTTGTTTTCACCAAATCTGAGCCACGCTTCGGGTGTCCCCAGCTATTTAATTGTTATCCAAATTGTTGTTGGTATCGCTTTTCTAGTTGGGGTACTGACCAGGTTATCGGCTTGTCTATTGATACTCGTCTGGCTCTTGGCAGTTTATAGTGCCGGGTGGCTGGCGATGCTAGAAAATATCTGGGTAATATCGACAGCCGCCTTCATTATGATTATGGGTAACGACTACTTCTCGTTCATTCCTTTTTCTTTCTTGCGAAACAGGATAAAAAAATTCAAGACTTTGGCTTTATCAATTCTTCGTATTGGTACTGGAGCCAACCTCGTGATTCTGGGATTAACGGAAAAGATTCTAGCTCCCGAGTATGGTCTTTATTTCTTGAGTCAGCATCACTGGAACTTTATGCAGGCGTTTGGTTTTAATTATTCAAATTATTTATTCACGCTATCGGCTGGTTCGGTGGAGATACTTATTGGTTTAATCTTTATCCTCGGAGTAGTAACTCGCCTCAATGCCATTATTGCTATAGCCGTCTTCACTGTCCCACTTTTTATTCTCGGACCTATCGAATTAGCTGGTCACTTGCCACACTTCGCTGCTATGTTTTTATTACTCTTCTTCGGCAATGATGGTCATTTTTCGCGGGTTAGTCAACGCCACGACAAGAAGGTTTCTCCACTAGCTTGCCTAGGTCGGTCCTAGGCGAAGCTTGCACTGTACTGCTAATCATTTCGCTGTTTGGTAACAACTGACGTCTATAGCCCATAAAACGTAAGTCCCATGACACGTTTATGGGCTGTTTTATTTATTTAAGACTAAAAAAGTTCTAACATAGTCCGAGACAGCCAGCACGAGAGTTAAGCCGCCTTTATGGCGGTTTTCTCGTGCTGCCAGACGTGCCTAGTTTTTCTTTAGAAAAGCGTCAGGCGGACTCGAAGCCTGATTGAGCATACTTTGGGAGCGCAGCGAACCAAAGTATCCAATCAGGGTACTGAACTTGTAAAGTTCGAGTCCCTGTCCGGCATACAGAAAACCCACCAAGCGGAGGGATTTCCGTAGTGGGTGCTTGCCGTCAGTAGTTGAAGGCTCGGTCTTGGTTCAGCTGGCTCTCCATGTCCATCGACAGGGAGTAGACTTCCACGACCTTGGTCATCGGTTTGTCGCGGAGCTCTTCTTCCTTGGCGTGAACATCGGCACCGTCATGGCTATCGCCGATGTATACCGGGTAGTCGCTGTGATCAAACGTGTCACAGGCGACGATCAGGTGTGTCGCACCATCTTTCTTGCCGGTCTCGAACCAACGCTGGATGTCGAGTCTGGTGGCTGCCATGCTAATCTCCTCTCTCTGGATGATCCTCTAGCCACCTTTGAAGTAGGACACCAATTAAATACAATTGTTGTCATGAATAAATACAAACATTTAAGCTTCGAAGAGAGATTTGTGATTGAGAAG
>JAYVIL010000046.1:0-13509 GCA_043770255.1 Candidatus Kaiserbacteria bacterium | reverse complement strand
CGTCGCTTATCATGAGCGCCGCATTTCTATCCAGCACTCGTTTACTACTAACCTGGCTTTCAAAAACGATGTTACCTTTTGAGTCTTCAATTTTAAGGATACTCCGTGGTTCAGCCCGGACTCCTTCATTAGCAAATACTCCGTAGGCGTGGGTCATATCGAGTAGCTTTACTTCACCGCCTCCGAGTACCAGGGTGAGACCGTAACGTTCTGGATCATTGAGGGTAGTCAATCCCATATCAGCGGCTAATTTAAGTGAATTTTTGATACCGGCCAGATAGAGAGTTTTAACTGCGGGGATGTTAAGTGATTGGGCCATAGCATTACGCATACTGACTGGTCCGAGAAACTTGCCATTGTAGTTGTTTGGTGAATAACAAGGTGATTCAGAGCTGGGGCTCGTAGGTTCACATAGTGGTGAGAATTGCGTTTTAACATCAAACAAAATAGTGTTTGGTAGATAGCCTTTTGAAAAAGCAGTAGCATAAATAAATGGCTTGATAGAAGAACCAGGCTGTCTTTCTGCGAGAGCGATGTTGAAGTTACCGTCGATTTCTTCACTAAAATAATCTTTTGAACCAACCATTGTCAGAACATCACCATTTTTTGGATCCGTTGCTACTAGTCCGGCATTGTCTGCTTTAAAGCGTTCTTTATTGATAGCTGCTTTCTCGGCTACAATCTTCTCTGCTTCTTCTTGCCACTCATAATTTAACGTGGTGGTTACTTTGAACCCACGTTCAGCTAGAGCTTCTTCACCATACTGTTTAACAAGTTGTTCACGAACAAACATAACAAAGTGCGGGGCTCTAATACCCGAAATTGCTTGGGGTAAAAAATTAACCACCTCGTCTTTGGCTTGATTGTATTCATCGGCGGTAACGAGGCCACTCTCTAACATCTTGCGTAAGGTTGTATTTTTTCGGGCATCTAAATCTGCCCGATTATTACCATAAGGTGAAAGGTAGGTTGGAGCTTGGGGTAGTGAAGCTAGGTACGCAGACTCAGCTAATGTAACATCGCTCGCTTTTTTGCCGAAAAATGACTGCGAAGCCTCCTCTACTCCGTAGATGGTTCCGCCGTATGGTGATTCGTTAAGGTAAATAGCGAGAATCTCATCTTTACTGAGTGTTCGCTCGAGTTTAATAGATAAGATAGCTTCTTTTACCTTGCGTGAAAGTTTCTTCTCACGTTGCAAGACAGAGTTTTTGATTACCTGTTGGGTAATTGTTGAACCACCCTGTCCGCCAAGGAGATCACCAGCGGTAGTATTAACTACCGCTGCGCGGACAATTGATTTTAGATCAATCCCAAAATGACTATAAAATCGTTCGTCCTCGATAGCGATAGTGGCATTTTTGATGTTTCTGGAGATGTTTTCAAACGGGACAATAGTCCTTTTTACATCCTGATGGAGATCGTACAGAAGTATCTCCCCGGTACGGTCGTAGATTTTTGTTGATTGAAGAATGCGCCTGTCTTCAAATGATGACAAATCAGGTATTTCAAGGGTTGAAATCCATATAAGTAGCCCGCTCACCAGAACAACGGTACCCACAAGTATGACGATTAAGCCATCAACCAGAATTTGTTTATAGTGCTTTTTCCACCAGGCTTTTGTGATAAGTTTTTTGAACATATAATGAATGCGTATAGTGCCAATAGTAGCATGTTTTGTCTACTGTAGCCGGCCAGAACTTGTGGTACATTATAAGCATGAAATTGTCAGAACAGTTGACGGCACGCGGGTTTATTCATCAATTTACAGGGGAGTCTCTCGCCGAGGTATTAGATAATGATAAACGTATCATTTATCATGGTATCGAACCGAGCGCTGATTCAGCCCATGTGGGGAATATGGTTATTTGGCTGCTGCTGCGGCATTTAGCAGATGCTGGCCATACAATCATTTTCTTGGTTGGTGGTGGTACCGGTATGATTGGTGACCCAAAACCAGATGCAGAGAGAGTTTTACAGGATGAGTCAGTAATTGACACAAATGTTAAAAAAATTAAAGCCCAGGCTGAACGTTTGATTGGGGGTGATATTGCAAGTATAAATTTTGTAAATAATAAAGATTGGTTGGCCAAAGAAGGTCTCCTCACGTTCCTGCGAGATATAGGGAAGCACTTTACAGTTAATGAATTAATTAAAAAAGACGCTATTTCAAAACGTTTATCTAGCGATACTGGTTTGTCATATACTGAGTTTGCTTACCCGCTCCTCCAGGGGTATGACTACTTGGTACTAAATCGAGAATACGGTTGTGATGTTCAGGTCGGCGGCTCTGATCAGTGGGGCAATATTGTTTCTGGAGTTGATTTGATTCGTCGTAAGGAACAAAAGACCGTCCATGCTATCACCGCACCGCTTGTGGTAGATAAGGCGACTGGTAAAAAATTTGGCAAAAGCGAAGGCAATGCCGTGTGGCTCGATTCCGCGAAAACTTCACCGTATGCTTTTTACCAATTTTGGCTGAATACGAGTGATGAAAATGTAATTGATTACCTAAAGATATTTACGTTTTTGCCACTGGAGCAAATTTCTGAATTAGAAATTGAGCTGAAGAGTAGCCCCGGGGACAGAACGGCCCAAAAAGTACTGGCGGCCGAAGTCACTAATTTTGTACACGGCAGGGAGATCACCGATGGCGTGATCAAAGTGGCTCATATTTTGTTTAGCGGGGGAGATATTAAAGGATTGTCAGGAGAAGAAAAAAACATGCTACTTGCTAATGCTCCAACATTAGAAGTTCCAGCGGAAGCCACCGTACTTGAATTACTCGTGAGTTCGGGGTTAGCTAGTAGTAACCGCGAAGCGCGTACTTTTATAGAATCAGGGGCAGTGACCTTGAGTGACGTAAAAATTGAAAGTGTTGACGCTAAAGTTGCTTTTGTATCAGGAGATATTATGCCCTTGCGACGTGGAAAAAAGAATTTTGTGATTCTGTATAGAAAGTAAAAATAAAAAGACCAGCACCCTTGGTGCTGGTCTTTTTATTTTTACAGCTCATCAATGTCATCAAAGGCGTCAAACTCTACATCCTCGGCATCATCTTCGAGCTCAGCATCTCCCTCTTCATCGTCCTCCCTCTTCTCGTCTTCTTCTTCGCTGGCTTCTTTTTCAGATAAGATCCCAAAACCTTCCAGTACGTCATCCTCTTCTACTTCATCAGCCCCGACTTCGTCGAGTAAATCATCAGCGAGGGTGGCGTCCTCGTCATTTAATTCGTCAGGCTCTTCTATATCATCATCGTTCCGTACAAAGTTGCTTATCATATCTAATTATTATGTAAATGTTGTAACAAAGGTTGCGATTTTTTGCAACTCCTCACTACTCTCGTTCGAGATTTTACTGGTTCCGACCAAATTGTGCAAGGCAGGTAATACCAACAGCAATCGCATCGTACTCATCGTCAAGAGCATTTGGGGGTACGTTAGGTACCAGCCTCGTTACCATTGAAAAAACCGCGTCTTTATCACTGTTGCCATAGCCAGTTACTGCCACTTTGATTTCTTGGGGTCCAAATTCATAGACAGTGCACCCAGCTTCTTTGGCAAGATAAATAATAATTCCCCGAGCCTGGGCTACCCCGATAGCGGTTTTAATATTTTTATTAAAAAATAACGTTTCGATAGCGACTGTATCTGGTTGATGTTTGATAATAAGCTCCGACACCGCTAGTCCGACGGCATAGAGACGATCAGGCAACTCACTTTTTTTGTCGGTAAGGACACAGGTAGAAAAAATCAGATGCTCTTTACCATCCACATATTCCATCACAGCCACCCCAAGCCGGTCATATCCAGGGTCTATAGCAAGTACTTTCATATTAAGCTCTATCTTATCATTTTAAACCTGGATTGCCGCGCCTCCTCTTACAGAGGCTGTACACCTTGTCCGCTCTTTTGCAAAAAGAGCGGACAAGGTCTTGCGTAGTGACATAGGCCACTTCTCACTCGCAAAGACGGTTGGCACGTAGTGTCTTTGCGAGCGGAGCGCGGCAATCCACAGCGCCCCAAAATTAAAGTAGAAACCGCCCGCCATCTTCAGATGGCGGGCGGTTTCTACTTTAAGATTTTTAACTGCAGATTAATTATTTCTTACAAAGAGAGAAGAGGCAGAAAATTTTTTACATACACGACAAACATGGCAGTTTCCTCTGAGGGAGTAGAAGTGCTTTAGATGCGCAGATTCAAGGAAGAAATGAGGAAAATGTACGTATAGTACATTGACTGAATGGATGACGCAGAAGCTAAAGCAGATGAAGTGCTTATACTTCTTCAGGGGTATCGGCGGTGGTAAAGACTTCCTGCACATCCTCCTGATCTTCTAGTTTTTCTACTAAGTCAGCTAATTTTTCACCATCTTCGTCCGATAGATCAACCGGATTCATCGGGATATATTTGTCGCCAGTTTTTGTAAATGCCCAACTAGCACTCCCTGGTCCACCAAGCGCCAATCCAGCCTTGGTAAAAATGCTTCGAATCTCGGGCGAGGTGCGGTTGTTGTTGTCGGTGACAGCGGTAATTAAAATAGCCGTTCCGCCTGGGCCAAAGGCTTCGAACATTACTTCAATTAAAGCCGCTCCGCCTGCTCCCGCCCCCTTAGCTACCGCGCGATCAATATTATCTTTTGGCATTGAGTCAGCCTTGGCACGAGAGATCGCAGCTTGGAGGGAAGCAGACGCTAAATTTCCACCAGCTTTGCGAGACTCCATAGCAATCAACATCGAGTGTTTGGAAAAAATCTTACTACGAGCCCCGTCAGTAGCCGCTTTTTTATGTTTAATCTTTGACCATTTGTTATGTCCTGACATATTATGAAATATTTAATCTAATGAGTATTTTATCTAATTTTTTATTAATTTCATCTTCAATGTTTTTCTGTCGATTTGTGCTTAACATCAGAGCGCATATAATTACATCCGCCAACTCTTCATCAAAATCAGTTACTTTATCTTTAATACGCTGATCTCGATCAACTTCGCACAGAGCTGCCTCGCACAGTTCGCCTACTTCTTCGTTAAGTTTAACAATCCTTTGCAAAAAACGTTCGTTGGGAGGCTGATCGGATGATGTTTGAAAGTGTCTATTAAGTTTGTGAAGTTTCTCGAATATATTATTCATATTTTTCTAAATGACTGTAAGCGGTTGCTGAAGCAATTCGTCCGCGGGGTGTACGCTCAAGAAGACCTTGGCGAATGAGGTAGGGTTCAATCACGTCCTCAATCGTTGATTGCTCTTCACCGGTGGCGGCAGCGATAGTATTAAGTCCAACCGGACCACCGCCAAATTTATGGATGATGGCCTCAAGGACGGCCCGATCAGGGGCGCCAAGCCCCAGTCTATCTACCTCGAGCAGTTTAAATGTTTTATTAACAATAGATGCTGTGAGATCGCCTTTTTCCAATTGCGCGAGGTCACGACAACGTTTAAGGAGGTAGTTGGCTGTCCTCGGGGTGGCCCGGCAGCGTCCCGCAATGCTATTCATAACGATACTGTCTGCCGTGACGTTAAGTAATCCGGCTGAACGCGTGAGAATGTCCGCAATTTCATTATCTGAATAAAACTCTAACCGAAATGTTCCGCCTGAAAAACGTGAACGTAGTGGGGCAGATAGTAGTGAAATACGAGTAGTGGCAGCGACCAAGGTAAAAGGTGGTAATTCAAGCTGTACCGTTCGAGCTGACGGGCCTTTTCCAATGATGATATCAAGTACTCCTGATTCCATCGCCGGATAGAGTATTTCTTCGATAGTTTTGCTGAGGCGGTGGATTTCATCAATAAACAAAACATCACCAGGGCTGAGATTGGTCAGGATAGCGGCCAGATCCCCGACTCGTTCAATTGCCGGACCAGAGGTGGTGCGCATGTTGGTGCCGAGAGTTTTGGAAATCAAATGGGCTAGAGTTGTTTTGCCCAGTCCCGGCGGTCCGTAGAGGAGGATATGTTCCGCTGCGTGCCCCCGTTCACGGGCGGCCTCGAGTAAAATCCGCAGATTTTCCTTGATCTTACTTTGCCCCACGTATTCCTCCCATGATTGGGGGCGCAGGGTTTGGTCGAGGTGTCCCGCATCATCACGGGTAATGTTTTTTTTGGCCATTGATTCAGTCATAAGTGCTTTATTATAGCAAATAGAGGGGCACTTGGCGTCTGTGCTTGACAAATAGACTCAAGCATGCTAGTATTGTAAATGAAGGGAAGAGGCGCACAGCCTCATTCCAAACGCTCATCTCAATAAGACTAACCATAAATCGCTTGGATACCAAGCGACATTTTTTGTGTCAGTCGGTTATACATAGTTACTCGTTCCAGACTATAACTCTCTAAGCAACTTGAATACATTGCGAGGATTGCGTGGCGCCTACCTAGAGTAGGAGTGCTGGGCAATCCCTTAGCGTGGTATTCACTTTCAATGCGGAAGCTTTGCTTAGAGAGTTATCCTCTGGAATATTAGAATGAGCACCACGACTTTATTACTACGGTCGACTATAGCATAGCTATCGAAAAATGAAGTCTTGACCATAACGTAATTTACAGTTGCATTATGAGCGATAAAAGTCCCATTAATCATCTCGTGATTAATGGGACTTTTATTATGTCGCTTACACAATGTGGCTGGCAAAGTCGTCGATCACAGTCCCAGGTTCTTCGGGTAAATTGAGCGGGCTATTGTTTCTCAGGTTACTTAAATCGACTACCCGCTCTAGTTCATCAAGTGAAGTAATGCCAGCTAAAACTTTTACAATCCCGTCTTCAGCCATGGTAGGAATATTTTGTTTTTCTGCAGCAGCGAGAATAATGTGTTCACGGGGATCTCTGATCACTGCCTCTTCAACTTCATTATCAATAACTACAGCCTCAAAAATGCTGCACCGTCCCCTAAAGCCAGTATTACCGCAGGCACTACAACCAACTGATTTGTAGAGAATGAGTGGGGAGGGAACAGTGAGGTGTTCGGGATAACCGGCTGCTATTTTTGTGATCAGCGTGACTTCTCGGACGCTCGCTTCATACGTCGCTTTACACTCGGTACATAAAATACGGGCGAGGCGTTGCCCGAGTAAAATATTAACGGAACTACCAATGATTCGTGAATCAACACCCAAGTCAATCAGTCTAGGGAAGCCACCAACGGCACTATTCGTGTGTAGGGTAGAAAATACCAAGTGTCCGGTTTGAGCAGCGTGAATAGCAGTTTCTGCCACTTCACGATCACGGATTTCTCCGATCATGATAATATCGGGGTCTTGGCGCAGGATCGCCCGTAGGCCACTTTCAAAACTATAGTCCGGTCCGACTTGTGTTTGCACAATACCATCGAGTTTGTACTCAACAGGATTTTCAATGGTAATAATTTTCTTCTCACTGTCGTGGACCGCTCTGAGGAAGGCATACAGAGCCGTGGTTTTACCAGATCCGGTTGGGCCAGTGGTAATAATGAGGCCGTTGGGCCGCTTCAGCTGTTCCTGCATAACTTTAAGGAGCAAAGGATTAAGATTAAGCTTGTCCATACTAAAACTAGCTACTCCAGGATCAAGTAGTCGCATTACCATTGATTCGCCGCTACTACCCGGAATAATTGAGGCGCGCACTTCAATCTCACGTTCACCGAAATTAAATTGAAAACGTCCGTCCTGAGCCTCTTTACGTTGGTTCAACGTCATACCGGCGAGTAATTTGAGACGTGATATAAGGCGACCGTATAACATCTGATCCAAGTTAAAAATATCAAGCAGCACACCATCAAGTCGATAGCGTAGGCGGACAGCGTGTACTTCAGGTTCAATATGAACATCAGACGCCTTTAAGGCGAGTGCTCCCGCAAAGATAAGTTCGAGAGTCTCAGAAATTCGCCTAGGACTATTCACTGTACCGATAATAGAAAAACCATTAGCGACATCAGCCACCGTACCGATATTTTTGGCTGTTTTTAAAATATCGTCAGGGTTGATATCGAGCACTCCCCGTTTTGAGGCAGTAGTATTCTTATGATCAGCATAACGAACAAAGGCATGGTCGAGGCTAGCATTTGAACAAAGGTACATATTAATTTGGTAGCCTTTGTTTCGGAGTTCAGTAATGATGCGGTTAGTATCTGCTAGATTCGGTGAGTTAGTGGCCACCGACAAGACTTTACGATTCAGTTCAAAGGCAACTATATGCCCCAACCGAGCTTCAGTCTCGCTAATTTTAGTCAACGCTTCAGGATTTAAGGTGTAGCCTTGTAAATCAATATATTCATACCCATACTGAGGGGCAAGAGATTGCATGAGCTTTTCTTCACCTCGCTTTCGCAAAGCAGCGATCTGGGTGTTGGACACGGAGTCATTAAAGTCAGACATAGGTAGATTGTACCACTAGCCTACCAAGGTATCGATTCGTTGTTGTAAATAAAAACAAGGTTCGCGCAATTTTCTGTGAGTGATACAATGAAATCATATGACAGAAACCACCTGGATCGTAGCTTCAGTAGAAGAATTAAAAGCAGTAGCTGGAGAACTAGTCGGATTATGGAAGCAGGCCAATTACGTCACTGAGCAAGCAGTGGTAGTGGCTCTCTCTGGTGATTTAGGTGCTGGCAAAACTACCTTTGTACAGCAGTTAGCCCAGATACTGGGAGTTGAAGAAACTGTAACCAGCCCAACTTTTGTGATTATAAAATCATACGAAACAACAGATGACATATTTCAAAATTTGATACATATGGATGCCTATCGGATCGAAGATGATAGTGAAATGGGTCCACTGAATTTCACAATGCAGGCCACCAAATCCCACACGCTCTTCTGTATTGAGTGGGCAGAGCGTATTTCAACGTTTCTTCCTGCCCGAACAATCAAGATTGATCTTGAAGCTTTGCCACATTCAAAACATAAAATAACCTACTATGCCGACTAACGCGCTCGAAGTAAAAAGTAAAAAAAAGTCAGCTAAAAAAACTCTTGTTCTACTCGATGCTCATGCTATTTTGCACCGAGCCTACCATGCTCTACCTGATTTTGCGTCCCCAACGGGCGAGCCAACCGGAGCACTGTATGGAGTGGTAGCGATGTTACTTAAAATTATAGAAGACTTTAAACCGGACTCGATTGTCGCTTGTTTTGATTTGCCCGAGCCGACCTACAGGCATGATGCGTTTGCAGGCTATAAAGGCACCCGCAGCAAAACAGATGATGCCTTGGTTGCTCAAATAAATCGTTCACGGGACATTTTTGCAGTTTTTGGAATTCCCATTTTTGAACATCCCGGGTTTGAAGCTGACGATATGCTCGGCACTATAGCCTACCAAATGAAAGCGACCCCCGAGGTGCAGGTAGTAATTGCTTCAGGTGATATGGATACAATGCAGTGTGTTGATAAAAAGCGTGTGGTTGTCTATACGCTCAAGAAAGGAATTAAAGACACCATTTTATATGATGAAGAAGCAGTAAAAGAACGGTTTGGTTTTCCACCAAAATTAGTGCCAGATTACAAAGGATTACGCGGTGATACATCAGATAATATTCCGGGGATTGTTGGGATTGGTGAAAAAACTGGTACAGATTTAATTATGAATTTTGGTAGCATTGATGATATTTATAAAAAACTTAAAAAAGACGAAGCACAGTTTTTAGCTGCTGGTATCAAACCACGTATCGTGAACCTCTTAAAAGAAGGTGAAGAGGAAGCACGCTTTTCAAAGATGCTCGCTACTATTCGCATTGATGCTCCTGTTACCTTTGTGATGCCGTCTACACATTGGCAAGAGGCCGCTGACACCGATGCTATTTTAAATCTGTTCTCAGAACTTGGTTTTAGAACGCTCGGTAGTCGGATAAAAACTTTATTTGCCCTCGCTGCTGACACACCAATTGATGCGGTAAGTAGTGGAGTGAGTATTGCTGATACTAAACGAGCAGCCGTCCTCCTATGGCTAATTGATAGCGAACGGACGAATGTCAGCTACGCTGACATTATTGATTACGGTCGTTCCTATTTTGAAACAGCGGACTTCAGCTCAATTCTGAAAAGACTTGAAGCGCTCGTTGAAGCCGATGCGGGGCTGTGGACAGTTTTTACTAAAATTGAGTCGCCACTGCTCGCGGTGATTGAGCATATAAATGCTACGGGGATCACCCTTGATGTACCGTACTTGCAGTCACTGTCAGTAGTCATGCACGCGGAGTTAGAAAAATTAGAATTGAGTATTCATACCCATGCTGGTGTAGTTTTTAACATTAACTCCCCAAAACAAATGGGAGAGATACTGTTTGATACGCTGGGTTTGAAACCAAAAAATCAAAAGAAAACTGCCGGCGGACAACGTTCAACCAAGGAGTCGGAGCTCGATAAAATGAAAGACCTTCATCCGATTATTGCAGAGATTCTAAGGTATCGTGAATTACAGAAATTAGTTTCAACCTATATTGATAACTTACCACCCTTAGTCTCAGCTGACGGCAGACTGCGGACGACGTTTATCCAAACTGGTGCCGCAACTGGGCGTATGGCCTCAAAGGAGCCAAACTTGCAGAACATTCCGATTAGAACCGAAGAGAGTAAAGCGATTCGTAAAGCGTTTGTGGCTAGTCCCGGCTACAGTATTGTGTCTATCGATTACTCCCAGATTGAATTACGGATGGCCGCGATACTCTCCGGTGACGCCAAATTAGTGGAGATTTTCACACGTGGTGAAGACGTCCATACTGGGGTAGCGGTCAGGGTATTTGGAGTCAAGCCCGAGGAAGTAACCCGTGAAATGCGTCGCAAAGCCAAGGTGATTAACTTTGGTATTCTCTACGGCATGGGTGTGAACGCACTGCGAGGGAATCTCGGTGAAGGAACCAGTCGCGAAGAAGCCCAAGAATTTTTTAACGCGTATTTTAATACATTTACTACCCTCGCTCAGTATCTCGAAGACACTAAAGAATTTGCTCGTGTCCACGGCTACACTGAAACCTTATTTGGTCGCAAGCGGCATTTTTCTGGAATGCGTTCGTCCGCACCGTTTATTCGCGCCCAAGCGGAGCGGATGGCGATTAACGCCCCAGTGCAGGGAACTGCCGCGGATGCGATGCGGGTGGCAATGAATAATGTCTACCAATACATATCAACCGAGAAAAAAACAGATGATGTCAGGATTTTGCTCCAGGTACATGATGAACTTTTATTTGAAGTGAGAAACGAAGTGCTCGAGCAAGAAATCCCAAAGTTAGTGGCCCATATGGAAAATGTTCTTGCCGGGTATGAAACGCGTGGTGTTCCAATCAAGGTTGATGTGGCGGTTGGTCCTAATTGGGCGGAGTTGGTTGATAGAACGTAAATTAGCAGGCGTTAGAACGCCCGCCACCGATAGATACCGGAGGCGGGCGTAGAGCGCTTACGCGCATTTTTGCTGTGGTGAAAGATTCTGACGGATACAAGCCCCGAGCGTTCCTTCAAAGTATGAGGCAAATGGATAATGCGATTTTAGACTAATCGGGATTCTCCATTCTTTTCCCCGTATTGTGTATACCCTGTCTTTATGGCATACCAATATTTGCCCAGGCTTTTTTTCGGCGGTTTTGAGCCACTTAAGAAACTCAAGGCAATTTTTGACGCCACTGTATACATCCGCTTCTGTGATGACGAGATCGAACAGATTGTTTTTTAACAGTTCGATCGCCTCTTCATAGTTGGCTAGTGTAGTGACAGTGTAGAGCTGGCTGTCAGGTATATGACCAGAATTTTCTGGTTCCCCGACAATCAAGACTTTTAGTTTTGACATTTCATCACATTCCTTACTGTTCCGTCGCGTACTTTACGGGGTTTGACTAAAATTGTCAATTGCAAAAATACACACTTAATTATCTTAATTTGCTACAATAGGATTTATATATGCTTAATGTTTACTACGGCAATGATATGGTAGAAGCCCGCAAGGCAGCGCTGTCAGCTGTAGATACCAGTATTGAAAAAACAGGTGCTCGTCTTACTAAAATTGAAAGTGCTAATTTTTCCACCGGGATGCTGGCCGATATGTTGGGAGCGACTTCGTTGTTTGGCGGCGTAGAATTATATTTAATTGATACACCGTCTGAGGACGTTAATTTTTATGCAGAGGTAGTCAATGTATTTTCTGAAATGGCACAATCGAGTAATCAGTTTATGATTATTGAGGGACCATTACTGGCGTCAGAGCGAAAGAAATTCGAAAAGTATGCAGGAGTAATGGAAGAATTTAAAAAAACTGCTGAGACGCCGTTTAATGTTTGGGCTATGGCCGATGCGTTATCGAGCCGTGATAAAAAATCGCTCTGGGTGTTACTACAAGATGCACGGCGGGCAGGTTTAGCCGCTGAGGAGATTATCGGGACCTTATGGTGGCAGTTAAAAACGCTACGGATGGCACTCATCACAAAGTCTGCCCATGAAGCCGGCATGAAAGATTTTCCGTATAATAAAGCCAAACGAGCCTTAGGTAATTTTAAAGCTGGGGAAGTAGAGAAGTTGTCACGGGATTTACTCGTGGTTTACCATGATGGGCATGGAGGGATTAGGGAAATTGATGAGGGGTTGGAGGAGTGGGTGCTGCGGGGGTAGACAGCGCGGGGTAGTATGTACGAGTTGTTTAATTATTAGGATGTACTATAATGTATACATATGACTAATCCAAATAATACTGCAGAAACACGTTCAGTGGTTACTTTTCATACCACACCGGAGGTGAAAAAAAGGTTAGACGTTTTGGCAAAAGTTACTGATCGAAGTCGTTCATTCCTCACTAATGAGGCTGTGTTGCGGTATTTAAGTGAGGAGGAGGATTTTATTCGTGATGTTGAAGCAGGGATAGCTGAGGCAAATGCTGGACAGCTTATTTCCCATACGGACGCAGTAAAGTATTTTCGCTCACTTGGTACAGATAAACCGTTACCTATACCTACGCCACATAATGTATGAAAACTCACTGGACCGGTAGATCTGTAACGGCTCTCACTAACATTCATGAGTACATTGCAAAAGACAATCTGACTGCAGCTAACAGCTTGCGTGACAAGTTTGTCTTTTTTGTTGATACAACCCTAGCGACCCATCCGTTAATTGGTAGACCCGGGCGGGTAGCAGATACTCGAGAAAAAATAATTCATTCATCTTCTATTATTGTGTATCGGGTCAAGGGAGAGTTGGTAGAAATTTTAACAGTAAGACATGTGGCACAGAAGTGGCCGGTTGGGTTTTAGACAGGGTAGCCAATTTGATGATGTAACGAATATAATCCCTCATACCCCCACCGTTCATCAAAAAATAATCACAGCGTCTTTGCGAGGTCGCAACCGAAGCAATCCAGGAACTACCTCGGTTTCGCACATGGTTTGTGTGTTACGGGTTACTAAGTATATTATTTCGCTACGCTCATAATCTACTAAGTGTTCGCGAACCATACAGGTTCAACTATAACCCCTCCCTAAACCCACTCCACCCATACAACAAGCCATCATGCCTTTCATTCAATCATTATCCCACCCTCTCTTCGCACTACGAATTC
>JAYVIL010000045.1:0-13511 GCA_043770255.1 Candidatus Kaiserbacteria bacterium | reverse complement strand
ACACTGCGTGCGTGCCAACGGCGAGGAATACTACGATCTCTTTTGTCTCGTATTCAAATACAATACGGTGAGAATAGGTAATTGAAAAACTGTAATAGTTTTTTAATTTACCGCTGAGTTTGTGTACACGCAGTTTTTCATGATTTTTAGTGTCTTTAAAAAGTTCAATTTTTTCGAGGGCTTCGCTGCGTAATTCGATTGGTAGTTTTTTAAATTCTCGAACAAAAGACGGCTTGAAACGTACTATCATATTAATCAAGCCGATTCATCAAATCAGTTAAGTCGCCACCCAGGGACGGTTCGCTGGCAGCCAGCAGGACTTTTCGAACTGCTTGTTCTTCAGCATAAAGCGTTAGTGCCTGACGCATAATATCTGATTTAGTAAGCCCGGTACCCTTAACTGTTTCATTAATAAAAGTGGCGAGTTCTGGTGTGAGGGGAACAGAAATAGTAGTCATAAATGTATGATAATCTAATATGATATTATCATAACAAATATATAACCTTTTGACAAGGCTTTTTTATTGGCGATCTCAGGGTATTCGGGGAGGGGGAACTAAAATCGTTTTTGCCAAAAACCAAAGCCTAAAGGGAGAGGGTGGTAGTGTCCGATGGTGGTGCGGTTAATGTGGTAGGCGAGGCCGGTTGTTCCGGTGGCTTTGGCGATGACATTGGCTAGGGTGCGCATGTAGGTCCCGGAGCTGGCGATACAGGTGAAGGTGGCAATGGTGAAGAGGTCGGCAGGGGTACCTAATTCCGCGAAGCGTTTCCAGTCGGTACGGACATCGACACGTCTGAAGTCGTTGCCGAGGGCTTTGCTCGCGTCTTCAACTTTTGGAATCGTTTCGATTTTGGCGCTCGCTTCGGCGTAGATTTGTGCGCGGGATTTAGTTTCGACTTTCGTGGGTTGTAGTTTGAAAATATTTGAGACTTTGGTCGGAATCACAATTTCGGCAAGCTGTCCCTCGAGCGTCCAGACGTGGAGGGGTTTACCCTTTACAGTTTTTGAGGAGAAGTGAGGGTAGGGGAGTTCGATCTCGCCTACAAGTGATGTGCAGATGGTTTTGAGTTCATTGAGTGTCGGCATTGGAATTGTGTCTGCAAACTGCAGTCGGCCCAGGACGTCCGCGGTATCGGAACTGACGCCGAATAGAACCGAGAACTCGTAGTGTTTATCGAGGTTGTGATGTTTCTCCTGCACCTTGCACTCATCCCCGATCAGTATTAAAAGTTTCCCGGAAGCCATTGGGTCGAGGCGTCCCGCGTAGGCGAGGGGTACGCCCGCCAGTTCCGGCTTATCCGTCCGCCACAATTCCGCACACTGGAGCGGCGTTTGCCCAACCAGTTTATCAAGCATTACATATCGAGGAAGAGTCATATAAAAAATACTGTAGCACATAAAGTAAAAGGGCCGAACAAATGTCGGCCCTCGCAGCAATTTAACTCAAGTTCCCTGATTGCACAATGTGTCGAAAATGACACGATCGAATCGCAGCCAGATCGATCCTCCAATCAAGAACATGTCATTCATGTCCTCTTGTGAGGTGTAGGTATTGTGGGCCGGGTCGTCCTCGTAGACTAGGTCGTACGTAGGACGGTATCCCACAATCGGCTCGTTATCTACAGTCATATCAATGACCGCGATACAGCCAGCAAACTTCCAAGGGTAGTCTGCCCCCAGCTCCCTAGCTAGAGTGTTGGCTGGAGCAAGCGGAAACCTCAGGTATTCAATTTCTTCCGCCCCAGCTATTTGGCCGAAAAACAAAAAAAGTACTGAAATAATAATTGCACGCATTATCTGCTCCTCATGTGGTGATTGTGCGTTTTGCCAATCATTCCAATTTATATAATAGCACACAAAACAGTAAAAAGCAAGTATTTTGTAAACTATGTTCCATAAAAACACTAGATTGCCGCGCTGTCGCTCGCAAAGACGACGTTTATATAAGGTGTTGGGTATGAGCGGTTATTATCCTGAGGCTTTAGTAAATAGTTGAATTAGTCAGCGGCATCTTCTTCGTCCTCGATTTCACTTTGAATAATTTATTCAATGATGTCTTCAAGTGATAGTACTCCGACAGCTTCACCTGAGCTTTTTTCTACAATAGCTAGATGTTGTTTTTTCTTGAGCATGCGGGCGAGGACGGTGTCGAGGTAGTGACTGCCTTTGACTCGCATGACGTCTGTCTCAAATGCGTCTTCAGTTTGCAGAATAGATATGTTCTCATCTTCAGTGAGAAGATCTTTGGCGAATAGGACACCAACCACATTTGTTTTATTGCCACTGTAGACAGGGAAACGGGAGTACCCTAGGTCAGATACTTCTTCAAAAAAAGTATTAGTTAGTTTTTGATTTTCATCAAACATAGCTACATTGGAAATCGGTGTCATGACATCACGGACCTGTCTGTGTGAAAACTGTAGAGCGCCGTGCACGATGCGTTCCTCATCAGCATCAATGGGGCTGTTTTCGGAGTCTTCGTGTTCAGAAATAATCTGCATGATTTCGTGTTTGGAATACATAGCCTGAGTAGCGTGTCCGAGTAGTCTATCGAGTGTGTAGGCTACCGGAAATGCGATCGGGTAGAATAAAAACATGAGAGCTCGAGTGAGGGGAGCAAGCGCACTCCCATAGCGAAGGGCGTGCCTCGAGAATAATGCTTGTGGCCCAATTTCACCAAACAGAAAAATGAGTGTCGTGGCCAAGATGCTCGCAAAAATACCACTCGCAAGTGAGCCCAAGAAAACTGACAAAACAGTATTAACCGCTACGTTTCCTAAAAGTAGTGTCGTGAGGAGAAGGTTGCCTTGTGCCCGCAGCGGGTAGATTGCTTTAGCTTGCTTGTCGCCGGCAGCTGCTCTGCGACGCAGCGAAGCCAGATCTAGCGAGAAGTAAGCGAGGGTGAGTCCAGAAAAAATCGCTGAAAAAATGATTAGGACTAGCGAGACGAGAAGATAGATCACGAAAGTGGATTAGGTAGGAGTGCCACCGAGGAATGAATTAACAATCATGAGGAGCACAAACCCCGCAAGCGCTAAAATGATGAGTTTCATATAGATTACACAATACCATATTTTCTACTTCCGTAAACACAAAACTACCTCGCGCAATTAGAATGTCTTTGTGAGCCCGCGGGTGTGGCCATCCAGGGTTTTATTGGGGTGATGCTGGATTGCTTCGTCTGCGGTCTCGCAAAGACGGTTATAAAATAGAGATATTTAGATAATGAGGACGATTACAAAACAACCTCCCACAAGGGAGGTTGTTTTGTGTTTGTTTCAAGTTACCAATTGGTTTTCAAATAATATCAATGGGACTTTCAGAAATAGATGGTATCCGAGGCACACAAGAAAAATATTTCGAGCCGTACTTCCTGTACGGTTAAGCAAAACAATGAGCGGAAGCGAATTTGATTTTGCTTAGTTCCAACTTTTGTCTTTCCTAGGCAAAAGTTCTGGAACAGCAACTCCAAAACTACTGCAAATCGATTTCTGGAAGTTCCTAGATTATTTTGTTACGAAAGTGAGAGCCATACCTTTTTTGTCCGCCCGTCCAGTCCGTCCAATGCGGTGTACATAATCCTCGTATGCATTTGGCAAATCGTAGTTGATAACGTGTGAGACGTCGTCCACGTGAATACCACGAGCGGCTACGTCAGTCGCAACCAGTACTTGCACTCGACCACCTTTAAAGTTCTGCAGAGCGCGCTGCCGTTGCGGGTGACTTTTATTTCCATGAATGGCGTCAGACTTGATGCCAGCCCGAGAAAGTTCTTGGGAGAGTTTTTCTACACTATGCTTCATCGCTCCAAAAATAATCACACGTGTGAAATCAGGTTTCTTGAGGAGAGTTGTGAGCGTATCGAACTTTGTGTGTGGCTCGTAGTACACCACGTCTTGGGTAATACTCCCGGTAATATCTTTTTTGCGCACAGAAATAGTGATTGGGTCATTCATGAATTCATGAATTAGACCCTTAACCGTGTCAGACATGGTAGCAGAGAAGAACAGCGTTTCGTGTGGATCAGGAACGTCTTTAAGAATGGCACGCATGTCGTGAATGAATCCCATGTCGAGCATACGGTCAGCTTCATCGAGAATAATCGTAGAAAAGCCAGCTGGCTTGATGTGACCACGGTCAATCAAATCCTGGACTCGTCCTGGAGTACCGATGATGAAGTGGTTTTGACGCTTGAGTCCCATGATCTGGGGACGGATATTCATACCGCCGACACAAACGGTAGAGAAGATTTTCATTTTCTCTGTCAGGCGTTTGAGTTCTTGTTCTACCTGAATCGCTAGTTCGCGAGTCGGAGCCAGGATAAGAGTTTGGCGACTGTATTGTTTGAGCGTCTTGTTGATAGTTGGAATAAGAAACGCTGCTGTCTTGCCAGTTCCAGTTTGAGCAAGTCCAACCACATCGCGGTTGTCCATGATGTGAGGAATGATCTGGTCTTGAATTGGTGAGGGGATAGTGAGTCCCATGTTCGTGATGGTAGTAACTAACGGCTGCTCAAGACCAAAAGTCTTGAACGTATGAGTCGCTTTGTACACTTCTTCAGTGGCTGATGTATCTACCGGATTGAGGTTGATGTATTTTGAAACGTCAAAGGTCTGCATTTTGCGACCACCACGTCCACCGCCACCTGAGCGTGCACTAGAGCCACGGCCGCTACCGCTAGAAAACGGTCGACGTCCTTGACGTTGAGCGGGACTTGAAAAACTACGTCCCGCGCCACTGCGGTCACCTGATGGGGCCGCATATGAGCGGCGTTCGCCACTACCCGAGGCGCTTTCGCCACGGCTTGAGTTACTGCTAAATCGTCGTGCTCCACCAGTTGAACTTCCGCCTGAGCGAGGTCGACTAGAAAAGGCTGGTTTCCGACTAGGTCGGCTTGTTGATGAATCCATAATTAAGTTAATGAGTATGAAATCTCAGTAAATGAGTACAGCGCTAGGCGCGGAACAAAAATAATGCGAGACGTACTTTAACGTACGTTGAGTGTTATTTTCTGCACCGCAACAACGCGATGTGCCATTTAATGAGGTTTCTTGTGCAGGTTATAAACCAATCGAAGGGGGGTGGCAGAGAGCCACAAAAATCTTCTACTGCCACTTGAGATGCCCTACACGAAAATCTAAAGTTAGTAAGAGAATAACATATAAACCCTTTTGCGTCAAATTAGTTCTGATTAGGTCTCCAGGTTTGTAATGATTCTTGATCTCTATAGTCAGGAGTTATTTCCAAGTGGCCGTTTGGCGCATATTTCAATGAGATCTATATCTCTTTCAAGTTTTGAACGCGTGTCTAGTTTTGCTAATCTTTCATTCATTTTATGAAAGTATACTATACATATTTAGTGTACATACGCCGGTATGAAGCTGGGCATTGGGGTCAGACTTTTTTTGCGAGCTACACACTGGCTACGTTTGAGCCGTTGTGCATAAAAGTACGCTCCTAAAAAGTTGATTAAACTCAAAGTCCAAGTCTATAGTATAATTCAAAAAAGTGACTATTCCTGGCTTTGCAGCTTTGCATCGTGATTCTGATTCAGCAATTATTTCTGTCATTCTTAGCAACACGTAACTTCCAATAAAATATTTGCAGTCCCTGTTTAACAAAATATGAAAGAAAAATTTTCATTAAAAGACCATTTATTTAACAAAGAATCAGTCTCGTACTTGGCTGATTTATTTTTGGTCGCTGAAGCTAGTTTTAATAAAAATAAATTTGTGGATGAAGTGATGGAGAAGTTTCCAGAATTAGAACTTAAAGCCCGGATTGGGTGGATTGCGGAAGTGCTGGTTCAACATGTACCAACAGAGCAAGCGGCAGCAATGAAGTTGCTCGTCAAAGCGCTGCCCGCACCACTTGACCAAACAAAGACTGACGATGATTTTGGACGCTTCATTTTTGCTCCTTTAGGAGAATATATTGTGCGTCATGGTTGTGCTAAAAAATATTTAAAACAATCACTCGCGACCCTGAGAGAGATTACGATGCGGTTTTCGATGGAGGATGCCATGCGTACATTCTTAAATAATTTTCCAACAGAGACCCTTGCGGCATATGACGTTTGGGTAAAAGGTAAAAATTATCATGTCAGACGCTTGGTGAGTGAAAGCACGAGACCGAGTCTGCCGTGGTCACAAAAAATCGGTATCGACTATCATGTGCCCGTAAAATATTTGGATATATTACATGGCGATAAAACAAGGTATGTGACACGTTCAGTCGCTAATCATTTAAATGATATAAGCAAGAAAGATGGGGAACTAGTAGTATCGACACTTACGCGTTGGCATACGCAAAAAACCCAAAATCCACTCGAACTTGATTGGCTCACCCGACATGCCTTGCGGACGCTGGTCAAGAAGGGAGACACAAAAGCGCTAGTGCTTTTAGGGTATACCACGCATACCGCGCCAGTTGTATCAAACTTCAGAGTGCCTAAAAAAGTAAAAAAGGGAGCGAGAATCCAATTTTCGTTTGATATAACTTCGGCTATTTCACAAAATTTACTGATTGACTATGTGATTGATTTTGTAAAACAAAACGGTGGCACTAAACCAAAAGTATTTAAAATTAAAAAAATGACCGCTACAGCTGACACGATTATCTCAATTCAAAAACAACACCATCTCAAAGCCGATGCAACCACCTTCAAACTTAATACCGGAACCCACACTCTCACAATTCAAATAAACGGTCAAAAACTAGCAAATGCTCAATTTGAAGTAAGCTAAAAATTAGGGGTCGGACCCCTAATTTTTTAGCTAGCAGGAATCCTGGGGATTCAATCCCTGGGATTAATTGAGTTCAGAGAAGTCGTAGAAGAGTTCGTCAAAATCATCAATGTAGCCACCGGCGGTTATTTTGATGCCCTCACGTTTGTAGAGTTTGAGTCGAGCTTTTTCGTATTCCTGACTCATCCAGACTTTACCACCAGCATAGACGATTCGATGCCAAGGGATAGTTTTAGGATTCGGTGCTTTGCCTAAAATGCTACTTATGCTACGAGCAGCCATAGAGCCGCCACCAGCAGCTTTAGCAATAGCACCATACGTAGTAACCCGCCCTTCGGGAATAGAGAGCGCTAGTTCATAAACTCGCTGTGAAAATTCTCGCGCCATGTGTGTCCAGTATATCAAGCAATCGCCAATACGTGAACGGACGAGCAAAGACCACGTACGAGAAAATCACAAAAGAAAGCTAATTTTTCATCTGATGTAATCTTAGGGGTTTAACCCCTAAGATTTAGGGGTGGGGAGGGTGCTGAGGGATTGGATGAGGTTAGCGATGTGTTCGTCAATAGTGATACTAAAACCCTCGAGGGCACGAGTAATGTGTTCACGGTTGATGCCGGGGGCGAATTTTGGTTCGTTAAATTTTTTCTTGATAGACGATGCTTTGATATCACCAAAGGGAACGGGGTTTAATTTTTGGTAGGCGTAGAAAATACCGCAAATTTCGTCACAGGCCAGTAAAGCGTGGGCGAGGGGAGTTTCGGGTTTGGCTGTGAAGCCGTTAAATCCATCGGCATGTGCTTCTACCGCATGGATCAATTCGGTCGGATACCCCCACTCTGCAAACCATGACAGTGACGGTCCGGGATGCTCGGTTGGGTGTTTGTCATAGTCGATGTCGTGCAGGTAGCCCGTGAGCCACCATAGGCGTGCGTCCTCACCTAATTTTTCAGCATAGCCCTCGACGGCTCGTCCAACCATTTCAGCATGAAATCGTTGGTAGGTGTCAGTGACATGGGTGGCGAGTAATATCCGGGCTTCGTCTTTGGTGGGTAGTGTCATAATATTATTAGTATAGCAAAAAATATTAAAAGTGGATTAAAGGTAAGGGGTGAGGAAGCTACCTAAGAAGCTTTCGCAAGACTCATTGAGGGATTTTGAAAAAATAACTAATGAGTGGACAGTTCCTGTAAGGAAAGACCCTCACTCAATCTTAGGGATTCAATCCCTAAGATTGAGTGAGTATTTAATATGTAAAAGCGGGCCGTCTCAGAGGTGAGAGTTGGCCCGCGGTTGTCCAGCGTTAGGACGTGCTTATTCTTGCATCGTCAGGATGATTCTCGGACGCATTACTTCTACGACAACTGGCAGCAAGCCAATAGTGTCGTAGTTTTCGTCAAGCAGCTGTATCGCACCCTTGGCTAAATCGATTCGATTTTCTGCGGGCGTTGCCGGTTTTTCGTCTAGGGCTGCACTGCCACTATCTTGCACAACACCCAAAACAGTTGCTTTGCGATAACTGATACGAAGTACTGTGCCTGGCGGATAAATGTTTGACGCGATAACTGTTGCATCACACTCATTAAATGGTCGCTCACTGTGGAGCCGTTGCCCATGAAAGCTTGTGCTGGCACTATTTCCGTACCAGCTGGCCGTCATTATTGTCGTGCTGACAACTTCGAACTCCCTACCATCAATCAGTGGATGGTTTGTTAAAATGATATCGCACGGTCCGGTCCCTCGAGGTTCAATTTCACGAACATAGCCTTGGCTGTCAAGCCACTGCTGCCGAGAATTCGCCACCGCACTACTGGCTGCCAGCACTAGGCTGACTGCAATGAGAGTGGTGACGACTTTACTACTTCGGAGTTTGAGCATTTTATTGCTCCTTTCGCTTATTTCAGTTGGTTTCTTTGGTCTTTGTACTCCTCCCAAGCCTATGACGACTGAATAGATAAATTCTTACACGGTTAGCACAGGCTTGTAAACATTGCGTTTTTAGCTCCTAAATTAAGTTAGTCGGACTGTGCTACGCTGTTGGTATGAGACTGTTACTGTTTATTTTAGTTGTTATCGCCCTGGTGTTACTCGTATGGTTTACAGGCACCTTACGGACACTCAAATCAATTTGGTTAATAGTGGAGGTAAGACCATACGAACAAATCGGAGTCGGTGAAAATCCGCCATCAATTTTGGTGCTCGGAGACAGTACGGGTTATGGTACCGGAGCCGGGCATGGCAAATACAGTATTGCTGGATTGATCGGTGCTGACTATTCAGACTATACAATAATTAATAACAGTAAAAACGGCCGGACAATTGGGGAAGCGCTTGCTGAAATAAAAACACTGCCCACTGCACCTAAGCACAAACTAATATTACTGCAGATTGGTGGTAATGATATTTTGGCGAAGCGACCAATTGATGTGGTACGGGGAGAGCTTGGTACGTTACATCAGGAGGTCAAATCGCGGGCCGAGCACGTGGTGATGATAAGTAGTGGTAATGTCGGAACCTCAGCTGCTTTCACCGGTACTAAAAAAGCAGATGAATACGATCGCCTGTCACGACAGTATCGCGAACTGTTCATTGCGATGGCCAGAGAATCAGATGTGACATATGTTGATTTATTCGAAGAGACTGACCAAGATGCCTTTTTGCGTGAGCCTAAAAAATATTTAGCGATTGACGGACTTCATCCAAGTAGAGAAGGGTATGCATATTGGTACAAAACTCTTAGACCCGAGATTGCCGTCATTTTAAACGAGTAGTTTAGTGCTTGCTAAAAAAAAGTTTGATAGTGTGCCAGAATCCTACGGGTTCAAGTGGGGCCCCTTGGGCGACGTCACACGTGAGCCCGCAACCTTCCGTTGGTGGAGTGCCACGTTCAGGACAGGTTCCAGAATACATGCAAGCAAGGTCAGTCACACCCATCGTGTACTCACTAATTTTCGGATTATTCGGGTCGCCATAGTACATGAGAATACGGTCTTCTTCTGCAAAAATATAGTTTTCGATATCCAGAGTACGGTCGTTATTTACCATGAGCATCAGAGTACTGGCTTCGTCACTGCAGTGTTTGATACCGCTGTCCATAGTCAGACAATCGTTAGTCAGTCTCATGTCAATTGAGTCGAAAAATTCTACCAGAGTGACATTGTCTGCATGTCGGTGAATGACTTCATCGTTACCGTCGTGAAAATGTAAGCTGGCGTGATGGGTATGCGCAGTTGAGGACTGGTATTTTTCGTCTGTAAACCGAATCCGTTCATCACCGATATACATACGAAAATCACCGTGGACATGTACGACATCGTCGTGGCTGGTACCAATCGGAGCGCGTTCTACTTTTGGGTATTTGGTAATAATAACAGCTACGAGCGTTATCGCTAGTAATGCAAACAGACTGGCATTTGTAATGATAGATTTATTATTCATGAAATTCATAACGACATGATACTTCTTAATCTAACGTTTGCATAATGAACTGTTGATTATGGACGAGGGAATGTGGCAGGGTAAAAATAGCTACCCCGAGCTGATACCTTTCTGCAAATGTATTCATGCGGCTGGCTGTCGCTAGTATAGTAACGGTTGCGTATACATCAGCTAACAATGCAGTTGGTGCAGTGATAAAAGTGGCGTCTAAAGGAAGTTTTTTTTCGTTTCGAGGGTCTACAATATGATGGTAGGTTTTTTCACCTGATTTCCACCGGCGTTTATGGGGTGAGCTGGCAGCAAAACCACAGTAAAAGATGGTGGTGCTTCCAATATAGGTTTGTGTCTCTGTTGGGTGTTCAAGATAGACGGTGATGGGAACCCCGTTGTCACTCGTGCCATACATATCGCCACCGCCGTTTATGAGAAAATATTCTAGTCCGTATTTAGTTTGCAAATGTTCAGCGATAAGATCGATGACATACCCTTTCCCATAACCCCCGAGGTCAATTTGTCCACTTGACAGAGTGATTTTATCTTCGGTAATGGTGATGACTTCATTTGGATTAGGGATAGTAGCTGGTTCAGTTTTGGCGGCAAACGAATACTGCGCGTCATACCCGCGCGCGTTTAGGGTTTCGCCAATCAGTAGATTAAAAATACCGTCAGTGTCACTGTAGAGTTTTAGACCGAGATTTAGGAGTGTAACGAATTCAGCTGGTGGATGTAACAGTTCTCGGTCAGTATTAAGCTTTGTTACCAACGATGAATCTTTGAAGCGAGAGTAATTGTTTTCAAACGCAGACAATAAAAGTTGGATGCTGCCGTGAGCTGCATCCAACTTTTGTGGTGAGGCTTCGGTGTCAAAAATTTCAATAAAAAATTGTGTACCCAGAGCATCGATGTTCATGAGGGGAGCCCGAGACACGGTACGTTTGTAGTTATGAACGAGCACTCGACTTTACTTCAGCCAAGGCTTTGTTATAAGCACCAGTGGTCAGTGACGCGCCACCAGCTCGACTGAGCGCAATGCTGTCGAGAGCTTTGCCGACGACCTGGGTTTGGTAATTAGTAGCAAATCGATTTTGGTATTCGCTTGAGGTTCCAACATTATCGCCACCAAACGCGATAGTAGTTTTAGTAACGATGTCGTTTTCGAGGGTGACAGCCGTATTCACGGTATGAGTAGACCGGCCTGGTGCCGTGTACGAAGTAGTGACGGAATACACGCCATTTTTATATGTAGTCACGGGCTTGACGACTGGTTCTGGAGTTGGTTTTGGGGTGGTCACTGGAGCTGGTGTCGGAGTGGGCGTGCTGGGTATTGGAGTAATAGTTGCCTGTTTCGTATCAGTCACGCTAGTACTACTGATGCGCGTATCAAGCTGAGTATCCGTAACGTCAGTCGAGTTCGGGCTCGTGGTAGCCTCAGTCTGGCGGGTAAGGGGAGTCGCTACGGTTACTGTCGTATCAGTCGGACCATTCATAAATAAAAACCCGCCGAAACCGAGGGCGGCGATTACTCCTACTATAATCAAAATCAAAGGCATAATTCGTGAATCTTATTTGTAAGTAATCTTTAGTATAAATGGGTTTTCCCTCAGAACCAAGTCTCCTGGTATACTAGTGAGATACGTCATGTCAACCATGTTATTTCATCTTTACCGGCTACTCCATACTTGGATCGATAAAACTGTCATGTATAGACTGGTGCTCTACATGCTGGGCGCTTTAGCTGCTTCGTCACTTGTTCTCGGTGCGTTGGGTTTGGTAGCCCAGCCCTTTGAACATCAGGCGCTCTCACTTATTGTGATTACCTTTATGGCGTATGGGGCAAGTGTGGCCATGGCCTATACTACCAAGATCGCGGCCAACCATCATTCGTCGGTTATAACAGGACTAATTATTTTCTTTCTCGTGATGCCAGGCAGTAGTGTGTCTGAGTTTGTGGTCTTGGCCGCTACCGTGGCCATTGCTATCATTAGTAAATATGTGTTGGTCTATCGTAAACAACATTTAGTTAATCCCGCTGCTCTGGCTGTCGTGATGCTCGCGCTTTCTGGGTACGGTGTCGCTACCTGGTGGATAGCAACACCGTGGATGTTTCCGCCACTTCTTGTGGCGGGGTCTATCATGGTCCTTAAAATTCGTAAATGGGAATTAGTAGTGAGTTTTGTACTGACAGGCTTTTTAATATTTTTATTTGAAGGGTTGTACTACGGTGATGATCTCATGTCGACCTGGTCAACATTCTTTGTGTCGTACCCGGCTTTGTTCTTAGGGTTCTTTATGTTGACCGAGCCATTCTCGATGCCTCCAACAAAAAAGACCCAGATTTGGTACGGAGCATTGGTGGGCTTGCTATCCAATACATCAATTTTTAAACCGTTGCTAACAATGACGCCAGAACTAGCTCTACTTATTGGTAACATAGCCTTTTATCCTACGACGTTGCGCCGTAAGCTTATGCTCACGGTGGTTCGGGTGGTCACGATTGCTCAAAATACTCTCGAGGTTGTATTTGAGAAACCGCTCGGTCTCCATTATCTAGCGGGACAGTATTTGGAGTGGATGCTGCCACATACGGGTGCTGACACCCGTGGTATCCGCCGCTATTTTACCGTCGCCTCATCTCCCACTGAAGATGTACTCAGGGTAGCCCTCAAAGTGCCCGAACAAGCCAGCACCTTTAAAAAATACTGGAGCGCTCTGAAGCCCGGTGACCTCGTTCTTGCTAGTCAACTCGCCGGTGATTTTGTCTTACCAAAACACAATACCAAAAAAATTGCGATGGTGGCTGGCGGAATCGGGGTGACACCGTTTCGTAGTCAGCTCCAGTTTTTAACTGATACCAACGACAAGCGAGATGTCGTTCTGTTCTATGCGAATAACACTATTCCTGAAATTGCCTACGGTGAATTATTTGCGACCCACAGCAGAGTGATGCCGCTCAAAACCATTTATATTTTAGCGAAGGAACCGACATCAAGTGAGTACGAGTCAGGCTACTTCTCAAACGTGATGATAGAAAAGTACACCCCCGATTTTGCTGAGCGGTTGTGGTATGTCTCGGGTCCCCCGGGGATGGTAGAGGCTACAGTAAAAACACTGCGGGAGATTGGGGTGAAGCGATCACATATCAAAAAAGACTTTTTCCCAGGATTGGGGTAGTGGTACTCACGTTACATAAACGTCGATTGCCACGTCAGTTCCGCTAATGCTGCAGCTCCCTTACAGGGACTGTCCACTCACTCACTATTTTATTCCGCTATCGCTCCATAAACTAGCAGGGTGAGTCTTGCAAAAGTCTCCCAGACTTTTTCACT
>JAYVIL010000044.1:0-13802 GCA_043770255.1 Candidatus Kaiserbacteria bacterium | reverse complement strand
CGGGTACTGGTGCCGGTGGTTTGCAAGACCATGCCGTTTGTTCCCACTCCACTTAAGCCATCGCGGAAGGCGCCGGATACTGCGAGGTCAGAGATGGTGGTTGAACCAGTAGACGTGAGTCCGGTGAAACCAGAGGCGACTCCGGCGCCGGAGATATCCCAGGTGTTGGAGTCAAAGACAATATTGTCACCGTTGTCACCAAAGGTCAGGGTGGCGGTGGTGGTTTGCAGACCACTGATACTGTTGGCACCGATGGTGCCACCTGAGACGGTGAGGTTGTCGGCCACTTCGTTATCGGCCCACGGGTTGGCGGTGTTAATGAAGTTGCCCGCAATCGTGAGGTCAGCGAGATCAGAGAGGTCAGCGTCAAAGGCTTGAACGTCAGTCCCAATAATCACACCGAGACTGGCGCGGCCGGTTGTAGAGGAGGTGTCATCGAGAAGGGCTCGGCCGAAGGTGGTGAGGTTGGTTAAGGCAGCGGTACCAGCACCGGTGAAATATGGGAGAGTGTCGGCGGCGGACGTGAGACCGGCGATGGCGGTGAGGTTGGCGTTGGCACTTTGACTACCTAAACTTGAAGTAGCGCTCCAGGTCGGGACACCACCAACAACTGAGAGGATATCTCCGGTTGAGCCAATGGTGCGGGCGGAAAGCGTGTTGGCACCTGAGGCATATATCATGTCCCCGGTAGCAAATGAGGCCAGTCCGGTACCGCCCCGGGTGACGCCGAGGGTACCCGTGGTGTCGGTGAGAGCGATGCCGAGGGTGGACGTGGCCCTCCAGGTCGGGACACCACTGACAACTCCAAAATAAGTACCGTCAGCACCAACTGTCCGCTTCGCTAAAGTATTTACCCCCGAAGCATAGACTACGTCACCCGTGGCGTACGTATTAAAACTGGTTCCCCCAGAACTCACCGCCAAAGCATTTGCCAAGTTAAGCGTTGTAACCGTTGTGGTAGCCAACGTACTAGTTGCCGAAATGTTTAGCGTCCCCGTCGCCGTCAGGTTCCCACCAAAGAAACCAGCCCCCGCTACCCCCAATCTATACGCAGGAGAGCTACTACCTATTCCCACATTGCCATTATTTAAAATCGTAAAGACTTCAGTAGCGGAGCTAAACACACTGAGTATCTTGCCAACACCATTTTGTATAAATGAAAATAACGTACCCGAGGATGAAGCTGTCAGGTTACCTGATTGATTTGACCGCACAAGCGACGTCGACGCCACTCCCCCCACTGTATTGGCGTTATTGGCTTCAAAGGCTGCCGGGACGGCACCGAGTATTTTCCGGGGAGTCATTTGGCTGTCAGCTTCGATCGTCACTCCGAGGTATAACGTTTGGTTAAAGTCGATACCGGTAAGTGAGTTGACGCTACCGAGCATCACTGAGAACAGGCCGTTTTCTACGGTGACTTCGGAGGCTCCAGTCCGGGTTTCAGTCCAAATGGCGGTACCACCGGAGGTAGCGGTGTAGAGACTAAATTCCATTTGGTAGCTAGCATTGGCTACGGCGACGTTTGAGGAATTAGTTAATTTTCCTTGGTAGTTAAGCTGGAGGTTGGGGGCGGCTTGGGCTGTGGTGACATGGAGGATGGTAAGCGAAAATAGCAAAACCGCCAAGACGATGGCGATAATCTTTGGAGTGGTTGTGACAAGATACCGTTGCATGTGAGTTATGGTGCCGGGGCGGGAATGCGCACAAAGGGTAGTTCGGTAGTTTGGGATTTGAAACGTCCGGCTGCTCTTGCGTGGCCAGGTACTCTCAAATTGCTCTCCTTACCGTGCACATTTTTACCCCTAAAGTTGCACGGTGCTTAGAATTTAGCAGTACCCCAAAAAACCCCTGGTTATAAGCAACAATTTGCTTCTCTAACATTATATAGTACGAGAAAATTAATTCATGAAAAAATGCAATAATATGTTGAAAAGAAAAGAAATTTAGTATTGCAGCAGAGACATTTGTGTGTAGTAATATAGTCACTGTTTTAAGTTTTTTACGTTGCAAATGTTACGGGTGACAACTGTCAATAATCTTAATTTTCTGCGACGCAAAAAGAACCCCGTGAGGGGTTCTTTTTGTTGTGGAGATATAGTCTTAAAATCTTTTAGATACGAGATGATAAAAGAATTTTTGATGAGCCGTACATCTGTACAGTGAGTTAAAAATTCTTGAAATCAGTGACGTAGATAATGATTTTTTGCGAGACTATTTAGATATTTATCGCTAGTGTTTGGTTCCAACATGGAGCCGAAGCACTCCATGGCTGTACACCTTGAGTCACATATAGGTGACGGGCATACGCCATGTTGTCATAAATATCGTTAAGGTCTAGTCCGAGACTAGTCGCGGCCGCCCCGTGGTAACGCTTGTTAATTTGCATTACTCCCGTGTCAGCACTATCGACTCGTCCTTGTAGTACCGAACCATCAGCATTATGATGCCTAAAAGTCGATTCACAACGGGCTACCTGAATCATGACGGGGATATCTTTGAAGTAGTCTCGAACGATGGCTTCAGTATTTGAATGAACTGCAACCTTCGATTCAGCCGTTACTACTGCCAACTCCTCCGTCACAATATGTCCATACGCGGTACTATCTGGAACAGCATACGCAGTCGAAACAGATAGCATGGCGAGGATTACAGTGGATATAATAAGCCAATTGTCTTAAGTTATAAATACAAGCTGATACCTTGTAACCGCAATATCCTATCACAACTTTGCTGGTTTAATCACTATAGCATGTTTTAGGTGTAATGTCAATAATTTTGGACATGAAGGCTCTTTACTCATGCACAAAAAATGGCTCTGTTGAGCTATTTTTGTCGGGTGTTGTCTTACTTTTGCGAACGTTTTGTAGTATAGAACACAGTAGCGGCAACTTGTCACCTCACAGCTAACGCTGCATCCGTTTCATAATTTCCAAATGGGAGCAGAGTCGGTCTAAAGGTATATTTTGGTGTTCATTTTGTTCATTTTCATCTGTAAACATCTTCATCAAACGAGTGTGCTCACTCATTGTGCTATCAAAATCACGCCGTTCACGCGCCATTTCCCGAAATCCAAAAGCTCGATCCCCCATCGCCGGAAAAACACCGCAGACATGAAAACTAAACTCGCTGGTAGTTGTACCGAGGAGACGTGCTCGCCCACCGCGGGCAAGCAACTCTATATCCTGTGCTCGTAATTCGTTAACACTCAGACGCCAAAGAACTCCCTCTTCATCTTTAAAATTGAAGATGGGATCGGATATGTTGTCTTGATGTAACGGTTCTAACGTTCCTACTAAACGACCCGCTTGTGGCATTTGCCACAATTTTTGTTCCATTTTTGTCTGCGACATATAGCTACCCAGCTGTTGTCCTAGTTTTTGATCAAGGACATATCCCAGTCCAAAACAATGAAGCAGTGTCGCTCCTAAAAGAGTGAACATGAGGCTGCTGGAAATAACTACCCATGTACTATACCGATAACCACGTGCAGTGTTGCGTAACTGAAATATTGAGACATACACCATAGCAATGAAAAAACAGACCCAGACATAGGGCATCACCGCTACAAAGAACGTAACAAAATTAGCATGTGTAGCTTCATACAGCGCATAATTTGCGCTCATCGTCACATAGAAACTCACTGACAATGCTGCCGCTCCAGAGATAATCGTTGCGAGCCAAACTATCCATACCCCCCACTCTGCACAAAGGTACTTAAATCTCGATGTTGGTGTAATTGACTCCGACTCAATGCGTTTTAATACTTCACTGGCAACATGCGAGGTGTTGGGTTGGATATTTTGTTGTTTAGTATTTTCGGTCATAGTTCTTTGGTATTACTCTGTTGTTTTGCGTGCAGCGTCTCTGCGAGCTTTTTCTTGCTCCGACTGATGAGGGTACCGACCGTCCCGATAGGTATTTTCAAAATATCAGAAATTTCATCATATTCTTTATATTCAAAAAACCGAAGAATAATCGGGTCGCGGTACTTCGTTTCAAGAGTTTGCAGTGCCTCGCGCACTGATTGAGCATCAATCAACTGATCAAAAAGAACTTCTCTTTCTAATGACGAATCTGGGATATATAAAAAGAGCTCATCGGCACCAGGGACCAAATGACCTTCGGGTCGTACTTTTTTCTTGCGATACCATGAGATGGCTTCGTTGTGAGCGATCCGATACACCCAGGACGAAAAAGACAGACGATCATCATACCCATTTAGGTTCTTGTAGATCTTGATAAAAATATCCTGAAGAATGTCCTGCCTATCTTCATGCACAGCGATGCCGAGGCGCCTGAGATACCGAGTCAATTTGTCTTCGTACCTTTGAACAATATGCTCAAAAAAATGACGTTCGGTTAACGTTTTGCGGACAATCTCGCTATCAGACAATTCAATTGTGGTTTCAGGACCCACCATAAGTTACTACGCACTATAGCATTATTTCTTTCGGTTTCACCCTTTTGCGTTGGTGTAGTAAAATATAGGTATGAAATTATATATATTTGTAGTATTTACTCTTCTCTTGACGATCCTTGTACCAGCAACAAGTGAGGCGTACCTCACAACCAACCAAACGGCTACTGACCTAGGGAATAAGCAAGTGCTGTTTACCGTAACGTACAAATTTGGTTTTCTTAATCACGAAGTTTACATGCCCATCCTCGCCAAGCGAAACAAGGATTTTGGCGATTCAGGTACAAATGCTGGCTACAGTATTTTGCTAAACGGAAAAACTGAAGCCAAGGCAACCTCATCAACCATGACGAACGCTGATGCCAGTTTTACACTAAACTACAGTGTTTTGCCCGGCAAGGCTCAAGCGATTGTACTATCTGATACCGAAATTAAAGACGGACGTTACTATTTGCCGAAAGGAAAATCTGCCGAATTTACCCTGATTGCTCTGGTAGACATGAGCAAGGCATCAAGCACCGATGATCTATCCCTCCGTATGACCTCCCTTCCGTTTACTATGGTTGATAAAGGAAAAGCTATCGACGGCAGATTAAATCCTTCTGAACTTCAATATTACAAAACACCAGCCGTTTCACTCAGGAAATAGGTACAACTAGTTTTAAACCGCTGGCTCAAACACCAGCGGTTTTTTCGTGTGTTGCAAAATACAAATTTTATGCTATAGTTTTACGTATGAAGAATATCCCTCCCGTGCTAGCGGTCACCAAAAACATCTCTACCGCCGAAGCTCAATTCCCGATGCGAATCAATAAATATGTTGCTCATGTTGGAATCGCTTCGCGGCGAGAGGCTGACGTACTGATTGAAAAACGACAAATTTTGGTTAACGGCAAAAAGGCAGTCACCGGGCAGCAAGTAAACGCCGGTGACGTGGTCACGCTAAAGGGCGAAACCAAAGCCAAACAGTACCTCGCCTACTACAAAGGTCGCGGTACAATTTCGCACTCACCTGGTGAAAAAGAGGTTGATATTGTGATGCGGCTCGAGCAAGATTTTGGCATTACCAATATGTCACCCGTTGGTCGTCTCGACAAAGCTTCTGAGGGCCTCATTATCATAACAAGCGACGGCCGGATCACGGGCCCACTACTCTCACCTGAATCAGGAATTGAAAAAGAATACCAAGTTGAAGTTGATAAGAAAATTTCGACTTTGTTTGTCCACCTGATGCAAAACGGTGTCGATATCGAGGGCTACCAGACCAAACCAACTGTCGTTAAGCCCTCAACCAAAAATGAAACGAAATTTAATGTCACACTGACTGAAGGTAAAAAACACCAAATTAGACGTATGTGTGCTGCTTTAGGCTACCAGGTCAAAAATCTAAAACGCGTTCGCATTGCCAATATTGAACTCAAAAACATCAAACCAAATCAGTACCGTAAAATTAGCGGTGAAGAGTTAGTAGAATTTCTCAAACAAATTAACGTTCAATAGACAACAGCGCCAGTGATGGGCGCTGTTTTCTTAATTCTACTGCTCTTCCCAACATATTTTAAAAACCAGATGCAGTATGTCGGCCTGCTCGGATTCGATCACATCTTCAGCCACCTCCGGCGGATAAATGAGTGTACCTTAGGAGCGCACATCACCACGTTCAACAATAAACTAGTCAACGGCGCACACTTTACGTAGTGGGCCAAGTATAGGCATAACTCCCTCCATTGCCTCTAGTATATAGGATACGCTTCCTGTAAGTAGGGAATCTATATTGTATGCACAGACGTTTGCAAAGTAGAATTTATTGTTGTATGGTATGAACAGAACTGAAGTGAGCTAGGAAATGAAGGAGCTCAAAATGAAAATACTTTTAACAGTTGACTGCATCTATCTGCCCATCCTGCTGCGTAATCAAGCGAAAAAATTCCTGGCATCAGATGCACAGCACTGTGCCAATCTGATACAGAAACTAATTGGTCTTGAATCACCTTCAATTTCATTACCAACTTGGGTTACCACTGTCATTTCTGGTGCTGACCAGAGATATTCACCTAATTTATCCGAGCTGAACTTTTTCCTCACGGTCAATCCGGGAATTGGTGAAATTAAGCAAGGTGTGGACTGGTTGAGTGAAGAACTGAGGCGGGCATTTCCAGTATTGAAAACTATCGACCATACACTGAACTACAAGAGCGGTATCCATCACGCCCGCTGGAACAGCATCTATTGTCGGTGTGACTAGCGTCAAAAAAGGCTAGAGCAATCGTTGCTCTGGCCTTTCTCTTTACCCCCGCTCACGTTCCCCTTCTCTCCAAACAACATTAGCAAAATTTGAGAAATCCATAATATTTAAATTATACAATATTTTTAGAAAGTATTATAAAACTTACAAGGCGAATTGAATATTGAATTCGCCTACGATATTTTTGATTAACGTTATAATATATGTTATAAGATATTTGCCGATGCGAGCAAAAATGGAAGGAGCTCATCATGCTTACGATTCACTGTTCTTTTTTCACAGGTAAAAATTCCCTTGCAGCTAAGTCGTTTTTGGCAGCGTACGGGGCGTTGTTCGCTCGCCAGGTTGGACTTTGTTTTAGCGAAAGCGAACCCCATGAACGTACTGACCTCATCACAAACGTAATCCGGGGTGAGGACCAGATATTCACTGATATTGACCTGGGGGTTGAGCTGTACTTCGGAATCCAGGCAAATCCGCCATGCACTACTTCTATGAGTGCTGACCAACTCTATGAGCAAGTGTTAACTGGGATCCCTGGTTCTTTAATGAGAAAAATTGGCATCAAGATTGCCTATGTCTCGGGCATTCATGGTGCTGAGCGAAATCAAGTGGTGCGAATTCCTTGAATCTAGCACGCAAAAACGACCGGATGTTTCATCCGGTCGTTTGTTTGTTTTAGAAAATTAGGCTAACTCCCCTTCTTTCGTTCGCCTTCCTTCAACTTTGCTTTTCGTAGACGGACTGACTGTGGAGTGACTTCGAGGTATTCGTCGTCGGCCATGATTTCTAGACCGATTTCGATTGAGACAATGCGGGGATTTACCAGGTTGATCGCTTCGTCGGTTCCTGATGAACGCATGTTGGTGAGCTGCTTGCCTTTGGTTGGATTCACGGTCATTTCTTCACCCTTACTCGTGTTACCGATAACCATACCTTCGTAGACTTCAGTACCAGCAGTAATGTACAGCTGACCACGGTCTTGGAGGCCGTAGAGGGCAAATCCGAGGGCTTTACCTTGAATCATCGAGATCATTGAACCTACCTGGCGTTTCTTAATTTCTCCCGCATATGGACGGAATCCTAGTACACGTGAGGCCAAAATACCGTCACCCTTGGTATCAACGACAAATTGGTTTTTGTAACCGAGCAGTCCCCGAGTTGGGCCTTCGAGAATGATACGCACTTGAGTTTCGTGCATGACCATATTAGTCATCATAAATGCGCGGGTACCGAGACGTTCGATGACAGCGCCTTGAAACTCTGACGGAATATCGACAGTGACTTCTTCAAACGGCTCACTCTTCACACCGTCGATATCTTTAATAATTACCTGCGGTTGAGAAACTGACAGCTCGTAGCCTTCACGACGCATGTTTTCAAGCAGAATCGCAATGTGCATTTCTCCACGGCCTCGCACTTCAAAACTATCACCTTGGTCAAAGTTTACCTGGAGTCCAACGTTTACTTGGAGCTCTTTTTCCAAACGTTCTTTGATTTGACGACTGGTTACGTACTTTCCTTCTCGACCGGCAAACGGAGAGGCGTTCGGCATGAACTGCAACGCAATAGTTGGTTCGTCTACCTTGATAGCTGGTAGCGGCACAGCAGTGTCGTTATCTGTCAAGGTGTCACCGATGTTAATGTCTTCAAAACCAGCAATCATCACAATATCACCGGCAAATACTTCAGTGGCTTCCACTTTTGAAATACCCATAAAGGTATTAAGTTTGACCACCTTACCTTTTCGGTTATCTTGTCCTTCATGCTTTACAATCAGTTGCTGGTTGGCCTTGACTGAACCTTCGTACACGCGAGCCACTGCGAGACGTCCGAGGAAGTTGTCGTAGCCGAGGTTGAACACTTGAGCGCGAAGTGCTTCACCCGGTACAAACGCCCGAGCTGGCGGCACGAGTTCAAGGATAACATCCAAGAGGGGTGAGAGATCCACCATCTCGTCGGTCACCTTTCGTTTCGCCTTACCTTCGCGTCCAATAGCGTAGACAGTTGTGAAATCACACTGTTCGTCATTAGCACCGAGTTCAAGGAAGAGTTCAAGAACTTGTTCTTCGGCTCGTGGAATATCAGCCGCTGGTTTATCAATTTTATTTAAAACAACAATTGGCTTGAGTCCGAGTTCCAGTGACTTCTTGAGTACAAAGCGGGTTTGCGGCATCGGGCCTTCCTGCGCGTCTACTACGAGAAGCACACAGTCAATAGAACGGAGTACGCGTTCTACCTCAGAGCCGAAGTCAGCGTGACCAGGAGTGTCCACGATGTTAATTTTTGTGCCTTTATATTCAATTGAGGTATTTTTAGCGTAAATGGTAATTCCCCGCTCTTGTTCTAGCGCGTTACTATCCATTGAGGCACCTTTTTCACGAGCACCCGTTTGCTCCATGAGAGCATCAGTAAGAGTAGTTTTCCCATGGTCTACGTGGGCAATAATAGCGATGTTACGGATTTCTTTTGACATATAAATGATAATAATTAACGTTTCGTCCCTAATAAAAAAGAGAGTAGGCGCGCAAATAAAGGGCGCGCCCGAAAACATGAGTACAATACCGTTTTTTGCCGATTTTGTCTAGTTTTTATACAAATTTTCACATTCTGAACAGGTCTTGCCTGTTCAGAAATGCGCTACAAAGGAAAAGGGCCGCCGAGGCGACCCTTTTATGGATGTACTTGCAGCTCTTGTTAGTTTCGAACCTCATCACCGCCAAAACTGTCCTTAGGGTAATAGTCATACGGGCCTAGCGGTTTAGATTGCTCCGGAGTGTGGGACCACCGGTGCCGAATAAACTCAGCTCCTGTGGTGAAACCCTGACTGATCGCAGCAGTTGCGGACAAACCAGCCTGACTAGCAATATCCCCGACAACTGCAAGCTCGTTCAGTTCAGGTGCAATATTAGTATTTACTTTAGTCATCACATTCCCTCCTTGGTTGTGACATGCCGAGTATTAAAGAACATTTTCATAAAAATTACAAGTATTTGAAGATCGATCGAAACTTTTATAGGATTTTACTAGAATGACCTAAGAACAATCTGACACACCTGGACTTCGTCGGCACGAAAGAGGCCAGCGTGACTCTGAAGGTAGGACATTCTGAACAGGTCTTGCCTGTTCAGCAATGCTGTAAATAAGAAAGGGCTGCCAGGGCAGCCCAAATTACAGTGAGTGCCTAAGCAGCGCTATTTAGTTAATCTTTTTTGGCGGCACATCGCCAAAAAATGATTCAGCTATTTTTTCAGCAATAGCCTGCCTCATTTCTTCTGCTGGAAGACCGGAACCGGTAAATCTTTCAAGATAGAAAGCCCCGCGAAGCAAAAGACTTATGGCGTCATTGTACTTTGCCAGCGCCTCCATGACCTCTTGCTCTTGCTGAGGAGTAAATTTCACTAGAATTCCACCAGATTTCTCGGTAAAGCTAGCTGCCTGGATAACCTGAGGCATCCCTTTTCCGTCCAAGACTATTAATATCATGATTTAAGCTCCTGTTGTCTGTTCCTAAATTACTTTATGCAGTTATGGAGCCTTTGTCAATAATTTAGTTTTTTCTAGTTTAGATAATTTCTTGAGTTGTGATTCTTTCACTTGAGCACAACTGCGGTTAGCTGCGGTTTTAGAATACACCAACACAACTGGACGTCGAGCTTTGGTGTATTTCGCCCCCTTACATTTCCCTCCTTCCCCGTTATGTTCTTTGACCCGACGCTCTACATCGGTGGTAACTCCGGTATAAAGTGAGCCGTCAGCGCAACGTAACATATACACAAACCAAGTACTTTTCGTTCCCACCTGCTTCATAGCGTCTCCTCTAGGTATGACTCAAGTGACTGATCGGCAAACTGTGGGAAAAAATACCACACGAAAATCACCCCGGCTACTATTATGATAATAAACTTAAGCATGGTTTTTTGTCTTACGCTGCCAGAACCAAGTGCCCGTAATTAGTCCCAGTAGCAGAACAATTCCAATTGGGTAATGCACATAGGGTGAACTAAACATTCGAAGTGTACCTAAATCATAAAAAGCATACACTGCTGCCACGTCAGAGAGGGATTCAACATAACTATTATCATCTTTGACTGATCCGATTTGCAGCAGATACTTACCGGTATTACTGGGGTTACTCACTTCAATACGATAGGTACCGGCTTCGACCTGTTCACTATAATAGCCACCTGCTTGATACGTCAGTCCCGTAGCCTTGTCGGTCACCACACTCCAGTTAGCTTCATCCGCGCTGAGGCGAGCTATCTCTTCTACCCCTCTAATTTCTTTAAGGCGGATGATAATACCGCCAAGTTGAGGCTGTGTACCCAAGGACTGATCTGGTACAGCCCTAATTTCTGCCGTGAGTGTAAAAGGTGTCTCGGACACAATTTCAAACATCTCGGGAGCATTAGCAAGCTCTCCTAAAATTAGCTGTTCTGTTTCGGGATTCTGGATTGTCACCACCTCATACTGTATCGGAAAAGTCTCAACGACGGCGTCAAAGGCGGCAGCTGGAGTATAGCCAACTAAAAACAGGGTCACTACTATTACGGCGAATCGCTGGTGCATCATGGGTTCATTGTATCAAGTTTATACAAAAAACGCCCGCTACAACTGGGGCGCGTTTTTTGCGGAGTTATTTTTTGTAAATAATCTGTGCAGCACACTGGCGCAGAACCGAGTGATTGAATTCGCTCACTCACAACGACATAGCCGCTATCAAACTATTTAATTTAGCTCTCGACCGTCTTTCAAAAACTTTGGCACTTCGCCTTTGGTTGGCTTGACTATGCCGGCCTCTTCTAAAATACCATCCATGGCATCACGATCGTTCGCTTGTTTGGCTACGGTGAACGCTGCTTTTTGAGACTCGGTTAGTTGCTCAAAAAACGGCGGTTCGCCATGCATCTTGTGCATGCCATGATGACCCTTACCTCCTTGCCGTTCAGGCACACCGAGTTCGTCAAATATGACTTTAGCAGCCTCTTTATCGCCTGACTCCATGAGGTCACGAGCCTCTTTAAAGTTTTGGAAATCAGCTTCTGTGGTAACGACATCAGCCAGTGGCGAGTCAAGGATAGCGATAGTAAAAGCCCTAAAATCATTAGCGGTTAGGGCAGCTTTCATCGCTTCTTGTTTGGCATAACGTTCGGCATGTAAGGCAACGTGAACTTTTTTTAGGGTATCTTCATCGATACCGGCTTCCACAAGCACATTACGCGCACCAGTTTTATCACCCTCTTGCCTAAGTTCACGCGCTACTTCAAAAGCTGCCTGTTGATCTTCGGTCAATCCGGCGGTAATAAGAGCGTTACTACTAAATGCCTGCGCACCAGTTGCCGTGAGCGCGAGTGCCGCAATTGCGATCAAAAGTGATTTTGAATTCATAGTATTATTTCAAATTAAATTTACAAAGTGTACAAATAAATAGGTCATAGAAGTATCCGAGAATTACAAAGAATAAAGACAAGAATCTGGGTTCTTGTCTTTATTACTACGCGCTTCAACTCGGCTTATTTCGCTATTCTAAAGTTGTGAAATAATTCCAGATTTTGTCCAGAGTAGCGTTCACGAGCGAATCTACTGTTAAAGCGGTCGTGCAAGTATCGAGGGTGTAGCGCACGCTATCGAGGGTGATTTGGTACGAATAATCTAGACCGTCTACATACGACAGACAGTCCCCGCGAACAACCGTACCGCCAGCTATTTCCAGTGCCTCTTTGGTTAAAACTTGCTTGACTTCATTCAGAAGTGCACGTGGCAGTGTCCCTTCTGTTGCGTCCACCACATCTCCTTCGATCACATAGGGCAAATACTTAAACGAACCATTTTCCAGCAATTGAAATGAGGGCGCTGTCCCAGCTCTATCTCCCCCATACTGCGATCCCTCAATCACAAAATCCGCGTAGCCTTCATCAGTCTGCCCCGTCAGCTCATCAAACTGCGGCGCAAACGCTGTGGTATAGAAATAGAACCCTGCCGCTAATCCTACGGCAAAGGTGACCATCATGACGATAATATCTTGCCTAGATGCCTTGTATGCCTTTTTGGCGTGTCCGTGTCCACTCATAATAGTTATAAATTAGTACCATAAGCATACCACCACTTCCCGCCCCTGTACATTTACGCTATGATAGCAACACCGAGTTTAGTTACCATGAACATCAGGAAAGATGGCAGAGTGGATATGCAAGTCTGGGAGACTTTCATATCCGACCGAAGGGAGGAGGACGTAGTATGAGACCACTCTGCTCTTATACTAATCTAAAGTACACATCTGGAGAGATGGCAGAGTGGTCGAATGTACTACCTTGGAAAGGTAGCAGAGGTGAAAGCTTCTCGGGGGTTCGAATCCCCCTCTCTCCGCCCGTATAAAATACCACCCTAAGGTGGTTATTTTATTGGGCGGGAGAGAGTAAAGCGTGGGACGCTTTACGCGGGGATTCGAAGACCTTGCCTACTATTTTGTGAGGAACGAAACAAAATAGTGACAAGGTGTACTGAACATGTAATGTTCGAATCCCCCTCTCTCCGCCAAGTCGAGCTAGCACGAGACGCTTCATTTTGAAGCGAATCAAGCTAGCTCGAATTCGTTATACAAAAGTGGGTACACTGAGAAACCCTCAACTAAAACTAATTGTTATTCTCTGAATTGAGGTTGCTATTTTTCTGTACTACATTTGGGTCAACAAAATTTACGCTGATTTCAGACTTGTCCTCAAGTCCTCTAATTAGACCTACACTAAGGCTCGGTTTTTTCAAAATTGCTGGAGATGGTTCAAAGGTCCATGTGAATTTATCTGTCTGCGTTTCATTCAATACGTCTGTGTCAGGTTTGTAAGAAATAGTTAATTCAATCTGATATGTGTTCTCGTCAATAAACTTTTGATTTAGTGCCACCTTGACGGTTGTGCCATTTTTTATTTTATTCAATAATCTAGGTCTGGTTTTTTGTGTCGAGTCTTCTTCAATTGGAATAAGTTCTCCTCCAATTGCATCTGTTGCTCGTAACGCTATTGTCCAAAAATCATTATCTCCAATCACAATTTGATAAATTTCATCCAGTGACAAGACATAATTTATTGAATTTTCACTTCTTGGTATAAAAACAAACTCACATGAAGAAAAGTCGTCAATTTT
>JAYVIL010000043.1:0-4680 GCA_043770255.1 Candidatus Kaiserbacteria bacterium | reverse complement strand
TTAGCTATTTTGAGAAGGCATATCGAGATATGTTGACGAAAAAGAGATAATTTGCAGCCAAACATTTGGAATCTTTTGGCTGGCTATGGGGTTAGTTGGTGGGCTCTAAGCTACCCGAGAGTACTTGCTGAATTACCCGAATTGAACTAAGGTTTATAAAGAAAATCAGACGATCAACAGTGGAGCGTGTCATGCTAAATACCCCACCGACCTACGGACCACCTGTACTTCAAGACAGCGTTCTAAAAGCCACACGCAACTCAAATTTGCATACAAAAAATCACCTGTCAGGGTGATTTTTCATGCGGTGAGGTAGTTATTGAATATCTTTCTTCATCATAGAATCTGACGTTGACGACATCACGTCATCTTTTTTCATCATGGCATCACTGGTTGATGACATCATTGCGTCATCCTTCTTCATCATACTATCGTCTTTCTTCATCATACTGTCTGATGTCATTGCATCATCTTTCTTCGTCATCATACTACCCATCGCTGCTCGAGACAGTGGACCATAGTAACCAGTACTTGGCACTCCAGCTGAAGATTGGTAACTCATTAGAGCTGCTTTCGTGAGCGGACCAAAGTATCCCATTGAAACTCCAGCTGGCATAACTAATAGATTCTTTGCTACCAAAAATGTCTGCAGTGCAACCACTCCCTCCCCTTTCGAACCAAAACTTAAATCTGAACTTGGAGCAGCCATCATTGCGCTGTCTTTTTTCATCATACTGTCTGGAGCAGCCATCATCGCGTCATCTTTTTTTATCATTCCGTCTGAAGTGGTAGACATAGCATCTTTTTTCATCATAGACTCGTCTTTCTTCATGACATCTGAGGAACTAGACATCATCGCATCATCTTTTTTCATCATTGCATCATCTGTTGTAGTCATAGCCTGGGCGCTCGAAGCTACCAGAATTAAACTGAACATACCCATAAGCACCCCTGTTTTTACATTTTTCATATACTGATTCTCACTTATTTAATATAAAAACAGTATAAACACTAATTTCTAAATGTAAAGCTAACTTTACATACAGATTGGGGGAAACTTTATGTTTGGTGATCTTTACGCCTAAAATTATTGAATCTTAGCTGAGTTAAACAAAACACTGAATTGTTTACACCAGACTAATACGTAGGGATACTTACTTACATCTACCGTATCAGGAACGGGGTAATTTACGTTTCCTTCTGTTGCCTTCAGTTCTCCCAGATTAACAAATTCAGTGGCTCTTAAATCAGTGGCTAGATACACAAATAAATCTGGACCATTGGTCGTTTGGAAGTTTTCATACCGTACAACCGTACCGCTTGGCACAGTAATTAACTCGGCTGTCCCTTGCGCTGAATGTCCAGGGGTGCCCACTACAGCAGCTCGGATGGAGGGCTTTGCGACCGCTGGAACAGTTGGTTCCGGTATTGTAGTTGGGATCGGTTTTCTAGAAGTGTCGACCGCAGGCGTAGCGCTAACAGTTGATACTGGTTTGTTTGCTACTTGTGGAATAGTCTCTGCTGCATCCAAACGAGGATCTCCTTCATCAACAGTAATCGTAATGAACAGTGGTGATATAAAATAATACCCGACATACATGATTCCTAGTACAGCAACAATAATGGCGATCGTTTTCATACAAAAATTGTAACACGGAGCTTGGTATATTTTTATCTTGATGCCATCAAAACACAACTTATTTATTCATAATACAAAGAAAAAAGGCGGTCTACTGATAGACCGCCTTTTTTGATCATTGCCTGACCTACTCGGTGACACCAAGCTCTTTGCAGACAAAAGCCCACAAATCTGCTTGGGTCGTTACGAGCTTCGACACAGCGCTCGCCCCACCATGGCCAGATTTCCTCTCTACCCGCAAGATGACTGGACGCCCAGAAACAGTGGCTTTTTCGAGACGAGCTGCCATCTTGTAAGAATGCATTGGATGTACTCGATCATCGCTGTCCGACGTCATAATTAGAACAGACGGATACGATACACCCTCGCGCACAGCGTGATACGGACTATACTCTCGCAAATAAGCACACATCGCAGGATCATCCGGATCACCGTAATCAGGAATCCAAAACATGCCACCATGAAACAAATGATACCGTAACATGTCAGTCACCGGTACGGATGCCACCGCAGTCTGTACCAGTTCAGGATGTTGTGTGATGGTGGCCATAGTCAGCAGCCCTCCATTGCTACCACCATGAATCGCGAGTCGTTCTTTTTTCGTATAGCCACACGCAATCAGGTGCTTTGCTGCAGCAGCAAAGTCGTCAAAGACATTTTGCTTATTATACTGCATCCCTGCTTCGTGCCACTCGCGACCAAATTCACCACCACCACGCAAGTTAGCAATGACATAGACCCCACCCCGCCGCAAAAACGGAATGATTGTTTTCATGAATGACGGTTTCAAACTGACATCAAACCCACCATACCCATACAGCATCGTTGGATTTTCGCCAGAAAGTACAAGTCCTCGTTCATGCACAACAAACATCGGTACCTGCGTGCCATCGTTTGATGTGCACCACAACTGTTTGGTTTCGATACGCGAGGTATCGAACCCCGCTTCTGTTTGAGTGAATAGCGCCACTTTTTCGGTCACCAAGTCCATACGATAGACTGAATTCGGCACCGCAAACGACTGAAACGAGAAAAAGAGTTCGCACCCGTCTCGTTCATAACTAAAACCAGTTACCGAACCAAGTGTCGGCAGAGCAACCTCAGTTACAAAACAGCCATCAAGATCATAGCGACGTACTACCGAGTGAACATTTTCTAAAGTACCCACGAACAGTGCGTCCTTAATCAGTACGATTTGTTCGATTGTCCCAACACCTTCAGGGATGAATACCGTAGTTTCGGCCTGGGCCAAGAGTAACTTTTCAATTGAAACTGAAAGCACGTGATAACGCGGCGCACCATCATTGGTGATGATATAGAAGACACCCCGATGCATGCGAGCCATACTCTCATACCCAGGCTTGCGCTCAACAACGCGCACAAAATGTCCCGGACTGTTTTCTGTGTCGCACAGATAGATCTCATTCCAGCTCTTCTGGGAAGCACTATCTTGTCCGTACACATCTAGTTTGAGATACTTCCCGTCATCGGAAGTCGACACCGCAATGCGACTGTCCCGATCAAGATCTTCACCAAACACCATCGCGTCCGACGCAATCGGTGTACCAAGTGCATGAAAATAGAGACGGCTGTAGAGCTTTGCTTCCAGGGTGGGGTTTTCCATCACGACACGATGGTCGCGCTTGGTATACCAGAAGCCCTTGCCGTCATTCGCCCACCACTCGAAACAGGGATACGCCTCATCACCGATGTAATCAGACAAATTCTTGCCTGTAACCACATCCATAATACGAATATCATTCTGGTCATTGCCAGCTTGTGACACCTCGTAAACTAGACTTTTGCCATCTGATGAGGGATACCATCCGACAAGTACCGCAGTGTGGTCCAAAGACAATGTCGCTGGATCAATCAACACTCGAGGTTCGCCATACAACCCGTCCTGTATATACAGAACGGACATTTCCTGGTTCGGCGCTCGTTTGGTAAAGAAATACGAACCGTTACGTCCAACCGGCATACCGACGGCCGTCGTCGCAAAAAGCGACGAAAATTCATGGATCAATACCTGACGAAGTGGCGCTGAAGCAAAGTACGCATCTGCCACACCCTCCTGAATACCAAGCCAGTCTTGGACTCGTTGTGAGCTACTGTCTTCGAGCCAGAGAAGATTATCTTCCGGTGTATTTTTTGATGTAGCTTTCATTGATTATTCACTCCACTAACTGTTTGCAAGTTTCAAGGAACTCCACGGGTATAGAATCATAAAAGCACTGCGGTGTCTAGATAAAAGACTACTGGTACTGAATAAACATCGGCTTTGGATTGAGCCCGAGAGCCTCAGTCGGTGTGAAGATACCGGTACTTGGTGGTTTGAGATCGTTTTTATAGAATATTTTAAGACCGGTAAATTGCACTGGCTCTGGCACAATCACTTGCCCATACGTGCCTCGTTTAAGATCTTTGGAGCCCCAGCCATCCATCACCATCACCACCTGCACTTCAGGTGTTGGTGTAATTTGGGCTGACCCAGTCACCATGTTCTGAGTAAAGCGGTGCACCAAAAGTACCTTCGGGGGCAATTTGTTTGCCCGGACAATCTCCGACATATAGTTAATGACGTAGTTAATGTCAGCGGCACTATGTGAACCAATCACGGTCCCCGGCCTATCTCCTGTTTTCATAGAAAATTCTGGATCAAGGGCTAGGTGAACATCTGACCGCTCTAAATATGTTTTAAATTTTGGCAGCTCGGTCTCAATTGGACTGAGTCCAATCTGCATATCGAGAATTAAAATTGCGGAAGCTTTTTGAGCGAGGGTGTAGGCTTTTTCAATTTCGACCGCGGGCATCATCGCCCGATACATCCCATCTCGTCCACCGTCGGCTTGGGCTACCATTGCGATGTACTCGATAGCGAGCTGAACCGGAGTATTTGGATCTGCTTGCTCCCACAGTGCCTTGGTGACATTTAGACGGCGCAAGACTTCATCCGGTTCATACTCACCCAAAATACCCATATGCCGGGAAAAGAAATTACCGTAATAAGCGAGGATTCGTTTGAACGGCAGGATCGCCCC
>JAYVIL010000042.1:0-13991 GCA_043770255.1 Candidatus Kaiserbacteria bacterium | reverse complement strand
CTAACTTTTCCACTTGAGCCATCATTTTGCCAAATACTTCGCGTCCCGGTGTCTTTGCGCTTTTCGACTCTTGAAACTCCGCTAGGATTTCAAGATTTTCTTTACGCGCTAGCTCTCTTAATTCAAAAAGTTGAGCCTCGATAGACATAACCTGTCTATCATCATCCTCGCTACTCTTACGAGCGTATAGAAAATATTTTGGTTTGAACATATATGTTTTTAGATACGAAACAAGGACAAAGGAGCTTGGCTTCGACGCGCCCGTTCCGTCACAGTTTGTCGCTACGCGACTGGCTACTTTCCCCCTTTCAGCTTTGGGGACGCCTACGGCGTCCCACGGTTCTGCTCTGACTTACGAGGAAGTCTCATTCTGCGGAAAAGAGAGGATTCGAACCTCCGAGGGGCTATAAACCCCTACCTCCTTAGCAAGGAGGCACAATCGACCACTCTGACACTTTTCCATTACATTCCAAAGTGCCAGAGTGATCGATTAGATCGTCCACCTCCCTACGGTCGGATGAAACTGTCTCCCAGACAGTTTCATCCACTCTGACACTTTTTCTGTCTCAAGAGAATACCAGAAATTGACCGGAAGTACAAAATGTTATACTGTCGTTGCCTTAGCTTACTGTATATGAACAACTATCCCCTCTTTTACAAAATTTTAGGTAATACACTCATTGCTGGGGTGACTAATAACTTTGTGTGGTTTGTGCTCACGTTTTGGGCGATTATTGAAACTCGGTCGGTACTGGTAGCTTCATTTATTGCCGGGATTTTTGCAGTAACTAATATGTTGGGGGCGATTTTCTTTGGCTCGATTGTGGACCATAATTATAAAAAAGTGGCGATGGTCTATTCGAGTGTGGTGAGTTTGGTGGCGTTTACGATCGGACTAGGGGTGTACCAGATTGCACCAGAGGGGAGCCTATCAAGCGCTAGTTCCCTCTGGCTATGGGGACTGGTGATTATATTGATGATTGGAACAGTTGCCGGAAATTTACGTACGATTGCACTGTCTACGACGGTCACCCTACTGTTTGCTGAAAACAAAGACAAAGCGAACGGGATGATTGGAGCGGTACAAGGGTTGTCATTTTCTATTACATCGGTGTTAAGTGGAATAACCATTGGTTTTTTTGGAATGGGGACAGCCCTGGTCATCTCTGTTTTGGCCACCGCACTAGCCCTCCTTCATTTATGGACCATTCATATCCCCGAGCCAGCCATTGTGCATACTGAGGAAAAGCCAAAAAAGATGGACCTACGTGGGACTATTGCGATTATCCTAGCAGTGCCGGGACTAATGGCGCTGGTATTTTTTAACACCATTAACAACTTCCTCGGTGGAGTCTTTATGGCACTGATGGACGCCTACGGCCTGGCACTGGTATCAGTGCAGACCTGGGGTTTTATGTGGGGAGTGATGAGCTTTGCGATTATTGGCGGGAGTTTATACGTAACCAAGCGCGGAGTTGGTAAAAACCCGCTCCGGACGATTATGATAATCAATCTTCTGTCATGGACGAGCTGTCTCTTGTTTCCACTTCAGCCATCTATTTGGTTCTTGGGGTTTGGAATGCTCGTTTGGCTGTCACTTATGCCAATAGCCGAAGCGGCCGAACAAACAGTTATTCAAAAAATCGTTCCCTTTGAACGACAAGGTCGAGTATTCGGATTTGCGAGTAGTGTTGAATCAGCTGCCTCTCCCATTACCACTTTCATGATTGGTCCAATTGCCCAGTTTATGTTTATTCCGTTTATGACGACCGGTGCTGGAGTGACATTGATTGGTAACTGGTTTGGCGTCGGTCCTGATCGTGGGATTGCACTGGTGTTTATCGCGGCTGGTATCGTTGGCCTAATCATAAGCCTAATCGCCTTCTATTCATCAGCCTACAAAACATTAAGCGCCTACTACTCAGCCGCTTAAGGTCGCTTGGCATCATCATTTGCGTATCCGCACGTTATACTGACATTAGATTATTGGGCGGGGAATATTTTTGCTATCTCAGCACAATCTTCGAACTGGGTTTTGACAGCCTGTTTTTCTCCGGCAGTATCGATAAATATCGTGGTCGCCTTTGGTCGAATATCAACTTGATGTGTTTCTGCCCAATCTTTATACTCCTGTTTGCGGGCCAGAATAATTTCGTTCATATACTTTGTGAATTCCCACATATGAAAATCTTCCCCACTGACAGTTGGTCCAGGTGCAGGGAATTTATGCTTATCGCAGTAACTATAAAAATCCCTTTTCTCCATCCGGTTTTCAATAACATTTTTTTCATAAATATCTAACAGGGATACTCCATCGTCAATATCTTGCAAGTGTTCATACCGTTCTATTGCCCAGATATAAAAGGCGTGATCACGGTCAACAAAACGTTTACCCTCAATGTGCATCAGTGTCGATACAAATTGACGAAAATCCTCGAGGTCGACATCACTATGGTAATCAGATCCAGGCAGTTGTTCCATATGACTATTTGATGACGCTGGCTACTGCCCTAACCAACCCCGGAGTCATCACCGGCGGAATCACCAGTTCGGCGGTGGGTTTTTTAACTAAACTCGCAATTTTTTTAGCAGCGGCTAATTTCATATCGTCGGTAATCGCGCGGACATTGCGATCAAGGGCCCCCCTAAATACTCCAGGGAAGGCCAGTGAATTGTTTACTTGATTAGCATAGTCACTGCGTCCGGTAGCTACAACGGCTGCTCCGGCCCGCTTGGCATCCTCTGGCATGATTTCGGGAATCGGGTTGGCGAGCGCAAACACAATCGCATCTTTGGCCATTTTTTCCACATGCGCGGGTGCAATAGTGCCCGGACCAGACACTCCAACAATCACATCAGCGCCCGTTACGACATTCATTACATCGCCGGTTACTTTATCTGCATTGGTAGTGCTCGCGAGTTCTTTTTTGTAGCCTGTTAAGTCTGGTCGGCCGGCGTAAATTGCGCCTTTACTGTCTGTAACAATAATGTTGCTGATGCCAGCTTTTTGCAGCATCAACGTCACCGCTCGACCGGCTGCCCCGGCGCCGACAATTACTACCTTGAGGCTCTCTAGTTTCTTTCCCACCACCTTACTGGCATTTATTAAACCAGCCAACACCACAATCGCTGTACCGTGTTGATCGTCATGCATTACCGGAATACTTAATTCTTTTTTTAGTCGCTCCTCAATCACAAAACAACGTGGTGCAGAAATATCTTCGAGGTTAATCCCGCCAAAAGTTGGCGCAATGGCTTTGATGACAGCAATGATTTCTTCGGTATCCTGAGTATCGAGTACAATCGGAAAGGCATCTACTCCCGCCATTTCTTTAAAAATTGCACACTTACCCTCCATCACCGGTAGGGCCGCCAGTGCACCGAGGTTACCTAGACCCAGCACCGCTGACCCATCAGAAATAACTGCCACAGTATTTTTCTTTATCGTATATTCGCGAGCTTCCTTGGGGTGTTTGGCAATATACGAAGATACCGCACCCACACCTGGGCTGTACATCGTACTCCAATCATCACGGGTTTCGAGCTTGCCTTTACTCACTACCTCAAGCTTGCCTTTTAGTTTTTTATGGAGGGCAAGGGCTAGTTTGTTATAGTCTTTTTTCTTTGGAGCTGGGGTAGCTTTTTTAACTACTGGTTTTTTTGTAAGGATTACTTTTTTAGAAACAACTTTTGTAACTGTTTTATGCTTTACAACTTTTTTGGCGACAGTTTTTTTCTGATTTGTCATGGTAATAAAATTAATACCAAATTATACCAGATATGAAAAAACTCGCGTAACGCGAGCATGCTAGGTTTTAAAATAGTCAGCTGGCAGTGCTCGGGCTTACGCCGTTGCACTGCCATTGTAGACTGATCTTGCGGACTTACACAGACACAGAAGTCCGCGGCCAATTCAACAACCCCACAAGCAGGGGGTCCGGAACCATCTCAGGTTCCGTGGGCTGCGAATTGTTAGAAGGAACAGTCGTTTTTACAATCATCAGAGATCCTTATATTTTGATGATGTTATTACCATGGGTTTTATCCCATCAGACCACCTGGCCACGCCCCTTGCGTGCCAAGCCAAATTTATACTACGCCCAGTTTTTTAAATTGTCAAAAGTATGAAGGGATAAACTGACATGAAGAGGAGTAGTTGATCTCAAAAACGAAAAAACTCATCCTTGTCTTTTCGTGTTTAAAAAAGAAAACAGGTGGGCAAAAAAGATTGCCCACCCGTGCGGAACCGTAGTTCCTATTTTTAGTGCATCGCAGCTCCGGCCATCGCTTCGGCCATAGCTTGGGCCATCGCGGTCGATCCGGCGGTTGCCGAACAGGCCGCCACCGTCTCTTTGAGCGTCGGCTGTCGTACGGGCTTCGGCTTGCGCGTCAGCTTGATCTTCGGCTGGGCTGCCGGTGTCGGCTCAGTCACAACCGTATTAGCGGCAGCCGCAGCCTCCACTTCCGGCCCTCGCCTCACCAGCTCTTTCATGTACTGATTGTATTCGGCCAAGATGTCCGGGCCGGCTTCGAACGAATCGACGTCCCAGCCCCCCTTTCTATGCGTGATCTTGGCGCGCATCGGCATGCCGACGCCCGGAATCACGGTGGATTTCTCAATGACGATGCGCGGCACAAATGCCGTCAGTGCCATGAGGTCGATCGCGCCGAGATAAACGGTGGCGGTCATCCGCTCTTCGTTGAACGTCCGGACGGAAGCCCAGACGATACGTTCTTCCGGCAACGTCACCTTCACGACGGACGTGGCCGTCAGCTGGAACTTGTCCTTGACGAACTTGTCCCCAGCTTCCAGCGTGATGACGGCGCCTTCCTTGCGCATGTCTTCGAGATGATCACCAGCCGCGGTGACATGGACGAAGGCATCACCCCCGGGGGTGACGACAAAGCCGAACCCCTTGTCCTGGTTCCAGAACTTCAGGGGGCCTTCAAGCGTTGACATCAGCATAGTACTCTCCCTCGTAGCCTACAAACAAATTGTAGAGCGGTTTCAATCAGCCATTATAATAACATATGTAAACTTAAAAGTCAATAGTACGTGGTAATGTTTCAATACCTTCGCAACACCTAAGTTGTATAGTGAAACTTAGGCGACCACACAAAAGACCCGAATCGAGACTGGTCGATTGGGCCTTGTCCTACCTACTACTTTACGATTCACTTGAATCAAAGAACTTTTCAACAAGAACAAATTTGGTAACGGGGCGGCGCACTCTGACTAAATGCACCGCCCCGTTCATTGACGCAGGATTTTCCCAATTTTGAGGCTGGGGAATTCCACTCACTTGTGGGGACAGTTGAATCGCATCAAATTTGTCATCAGGCAGCGACGGGAATCCGCTGATTATAGACGGCGAGTGAGGCCCGTACGATCGCATCCGTTTCAGGACCAAAAGTATTCAAAGTGACCCGAGACCACGGCGCTATAGGCGTACCCTTCGCAGTGATCAATCGTAACTTTGACCCCGAAGCCAGATCGACACAGCCTGCCTTAATCAGAACCGTGCGTATTCCCGAAATTCTTGTCTCGAGAATTTCAAGCACGCAGTTCCCAATCATGAATTTAAACGAACCCTCGAGAGGCTCAATGCATTCAAGAAAAGGCTTGCTTATTTTTATCTGACTGGCAATGAGCTCTCCCATCGCAGCCGGAGTTATTGCGCTTCTCTCTTCCATTACTTTTCCTTAGTTTTAAACAGCCAATACTTGGAGGGTGGTGAGTATACCATTTTTCTAGAAATGCGCTAGGAGACTCTTATTTGCTATACTGAAGTACAATGAAATCAACTGACCTCCTTGCGAACCACTTTCGCCTCGATGCACCACACGTCAAGGCGCTCAAAAAACTAGGTATTGCGACAGTCTACGACCTACTGATGCATCTACCGGCGCGCTATGAAGACGTGTCGGATATTCAGTCTGTTGGCGGGTTGCAGAAAGATCAAGAGGCGATTGTATTTGGACAATTATCGGGACTGAAATTACGGAAAGCGTGGACTACCAAGCGACCGATTGCGGAAGGCTACATTGAAGATGGTTCGGCCAAAATTAAAATCATGTGGTTCAACCAGCCGTATCTCGCTAAAATGTATAGCGATGGGATGTATGTAAAATTGGTTGGCAAGGTCACGGGAACAGAGGGTAAATTGTATATTGCTAATCCCGAAGTGGAAAAATTAGACAGTCTCCCTATCGACCGGCATGACAGTATTTTTAAAGGAACTGATGCCAGTATGGATGAAACAATTTATCCCGTTTATCGCGAAACCAAAGGGGTGACGAGTAAATGGTTTTACCATACAGCACTAAAATGTTTTGAGGGTGGAGTACTTGAAACAATGGTTGACCCGATTCCGGCAGATATTTTAGCGAAATACAAACTCCCCGTTTTAAAAACTGCCCTCGTCTGGATACACTCCCCCAAAAAAGCCGAACATGCGGCAAGTGCCCGTAAGCGGTTTGCGTTCGAGGAAGTGTTTTATATTCAAACTCAAAAAGCCATTGACCGAGCGCTCGTATCAGCTGCGTCAACCTACCAAGTCAACACCGATCCAAAACACTTGAAACAATTTACCGACCGTTTTCCGTTTGCCCTCACTGACGCGCAGACAACTTCTATTAAGTCGATTATCGACAGCTTCACTAAAAACCACGCGATGTCACGGCTACTCGAAGGTGATGTAGGAAGTGGTAAGACAGCGGTTGCAGCGACGACCGCCTACGCGGTCGCTACCAGCAGGCCACCCGAAGGTCGAAAGGCTGAAAAGTCAGGGGTCGGACCCCTTACTAATCTTGAATACGGTAACCTTCAAGTTGCTTACATGGCCCCCACGGAGATTTTAGCCAAGCAACACTTTGAATCGTTTATAGAATATTTTAAACATCTTCCCATTAACATCGGGCTCATTACTGGTTCCGGTTGTCAAAAGTTTCCGAGTAAAAGTAATCCAAATAAACCGACTCCAATCTCGCGAGCTCAGCTGCTCAAATGGGTTAAAAATGGCGAGGTGCCAATTTTAATTGGGACCCACGCCCTCATATATAAGAGTGTCGAGTTTAAACATCTGGCGTACGTGATCATCGATGAACAACACCGGTTCGGCACCAACCAGCGTAAACAGCTGGCCAAAAAAGACGCCCGGATGCCGCACCTCTTGTCCATGACCGCCACCCCGATTCCCCGGACACTGGCGCTCACTATTTATGGTGATCTCGATATTACGCTCCTCGATCAAATGCCAGCCGGGCGCAAACCAATCATTACCGAAATTATTGGTCCCGGGCAACAAGCCCCAATGTACGAGCACGTACGAAGCGAACTGCAGTCCGGACGTCAGGCCTACGTCATCTGTCCCCGCATCGAAGAACCCGACCCAGACAAACAAACTGCGCTCCAATTAAAATCGGTAGTAGCTGAAGCAAAACGACTGGCAACGAGCGAATTCCGTGACTACACCATTGGGGTTATGCACGGCAAAATGACCCCGGCTGACAAAGACAAAGTGATGAAGGAATTTTCTGAACATAAAATTGATATTTTGGTTGCCACATCAGTAGTCGAAGTCGGCGTCAACGTACCAAACTCAACTAATATTATTATTGAGGGAGCGGAACGATTCGGACTCTCGCAACTCCATCAATTGCGGGGACGCGTCGTTCGCGGTACGCATCAGTCATATTGTTTTGCAGTGACTGCGAGCAAAAGTGATAAAACCAAAGAACGTCTCAAGGCGCTCGTGACCGCTAAAAATGGTTTTGAGCTCGCCGAGCACGATCTCAATTTTCGTGGCTCGGGTGAACTGTACGGTCAAAAACAATCTGGCCTGTCTGACCTCGGCATGGAAGCAATTAAAAATTTGAAGTTGGTTGAAGCTGCCCGGACCGAGGCGCAGTTGCTCGTAGCAACTTATCCTAATATTTCAAAGGACTTCCCTCTCATCGCAGCCCGGGTTGTGAAATTAGGCGAGAGTTTGCATATGGAATAGGAAAAAGCCGATTCCCAAAGGGAATCGGCCGAGCATATGCTCAAAGGTAATGGAGGGGATTAGCCTACACAATCAGGGTTCATTGGCGGGATGGTACCGCACCCTTGTTAGAGATCACCTCCTCTCTAGTTGCGTTTTGCCTCGCCTAGTACTGCGAGCGTATTTACATGATGCATTGGGGTGTGATCTCCTCATAAAGAACCCGATGTGACGCTACATCTAAACTAGTAAACACCCAAATCATCAAAATGACAAGGCGGGGGGTGTGATATTGACGGTAGGGGGTATTTTTTATACTGTAAGGGAGGCAGCTCATTCAAGTCGGAGGGACAATAATGCAGGACTTACAACCAAACCCACTTCGGGCGGTACAGCCGCGCAATACTGTAAATGGTTTTGATATTGAGATCATTCGCCATGACCACAACCTACTCGCAGGTGAGGCTATGGCGGACTACTTTTGCAACCGGTATATACAAATCAAAGCTTCGTGTAACGGAAGCAATTCCAGTTACCCCGAGCCGCAGACGCTAACCCTTTTGGTCACCCAATACGCTACCCTATATGAACATGTCGGCATTACTACGAAAGCTGATGTGGGTATTGTGGTACTGAAGTCCAGTCAATCACTAAACGCAGCTGGTATTTTTGAAATAAACCAAGACTCAGAGTGTCAAACAGTCCTCATACTGTGGATCAAAGACTCAAAAGATGAATCCACCTCAACCGCAGTCTATACACTCGCTCAAAAACGCAGACAAATACACTAAAAACGCGCGGGCCATAATGGCCCGCGTTTTAACGTAACTCAAAATTAAGATTACTTGCATCTATTCGACAGAACCATTATACCGACTTATACTACACTCCTATGACAACAATAATTGAAAATTTAACCTGGCGGTACGCTACTAAAGTATTTGACACGAGCAAGGAGTTAGGAGCGGCTGATCTAGAGTACATCCTTGAAGCGGGTCGAATGGCAGCCAGCTCATACGGACTGCAGCCATTTAAAATCGTAGTGGTGACGAACCCAGAGCATAAAGCCGCGCTTGTGCCACATGCTTGGAATCAGGCGCACGTTGGTGAAAACGGGGCTTTGATAGTACTGGCTGCTCGGACTGATATTGATGAAGCTTTGATAGCTGACTACACTGCCCGGATTGAAGCCACTCGTGGACTGCCGACTGGGGCCGCTTCTGGATACAAAGCAATGATGACTGGCAGTCTCATGGCACTCCCGGTAGAACACCGAACTACCTGGGCCCAAAAGCAATGCTACATCGCCCTTGGTACCATGATGCTGGCAGCAGCTGAGCGAGGTGTCGATGGTTGTCCAATGGAAGGATTTGTGGCTGAAGGTTTTGATGAAGTTTTGGGACTTAAGGCACGAAATCTAACGGCGAGTGTGATCTTCCCCGTTGGCTATCGTGCTGAGTCAGACAGCACCCAACACTATGCAAAGGTACGGCGTACTGCGGACGATATGATTGTGTTGCTGTAGGTTTGTTGTCTCAGTCTACATACATAAGAAACGGGTGGGGCACATGTGCCCCACCCGTTTTCATGCTAAATCACTGACATCATACATATGTATACGATAGCCACCTTCCTCGAGATCTTTCCGCAAAGCCTTGAAGCTGTCGGAAATAACAACTCCTCCATCTGCCAGAAAGGCAGCGAACCAAGGAAGATGTGAGGCGCCCTGAAATTGAGATTGCCAATGTTCTCTTTCCGCGTTGCTCAGCTGACGAATCTCCCGCACTGCCGGGATTTCGAGAGACAGAGGCAGACGGTCAGCACTGGCTACCAACGATTGAAGCATCGCAGAAACGGCCGTGGTAGAACGTAAATTTTTCATGAGTTACCTCCCGCTACGATCAAGTTACAGATTCTGCATACAGTATGTCATACAATCATTCTGAGCGCTTGCGTTGTACCAAAGAGGTAAATACGGTATAGTTTTAACCTACCTAATCCGCGCGTAGCTCAGTTGGTAGAGCGGTCGACTTATACTCGACTGGTCCCTGGTTCGAGTCCAGGCGCGCGGACACTAACTGCTATATTTATTACGTAAATATCTGATTCCCTCAAGTATGTATTCGTATGTATTACGCTCGTGATACATTACTGAGCAAGTACCAAACGAAAACATACCTTTATACGTTCTGCTCTTTAAGCTTGATGGTTTGGAGTAGGATTTATAATAATTTATTACTGGTATACCAGTGACCTCTGACCAAAACTTTTTAAGGTCTTTTTCGTTTTGATCAGTATATATATGAAGTTTAATTTTTAAATTCTCGGAGGTGATCCCAAATTTTCTAAGCCAGGTAACAAAACACTTAATTATAGCCGGATCTGTGTTTGTTAGAGCGACTGTGTATTCTGCGGTTTTTGTACCCTCCCCCCAATAGAGATAAAAACCAGCTACAAATTCTGGGTCTTTTGAATTCTCAATATCGTAAGCTACTTTTTCATAAACTAATTTTCTGCGAGCGTCTTTTTTATTTTGCTTCGTAATTCTATTTTTTTCTATTCTTATCTCACTATTACTTTGCAATTCAGAAATTCTTTTATCTGAAAGCGGTAAATCTTTAAGCCATCCACTTAGGGTACTTTTACTAATACCAAGTTCGGTTTTAATCATTGAATAACTATGACCCTGAATTCTCAAATTACGCGCTTTTTCTTTCTCTATTGAACGTCTCATGTATTTAGTACTTAGCACTCCCTAGTTCATTTAATTGTACACCCAATTTATATTTAAACGTAATTTATCCCCCATCAAACAACATTTTTTGCAACAAACAAATTAGTCAATTGGGGTACGAGGATCTGTAAGATTCGAGTCCAGGCACATGATCAAACAAAAAAAAAGGGGTAGCATGCTTTTACGCACGCTACCCCCATGAGGAAACTTAATCCTTGTCGCAGAACCAGTTCCAGCCGCCCGTGTTGCGACAAATGACTCCCGGTTCATCAGGAACTTCGGTAACCACTTCTTCTGTCACCCCAACGGTAGCTGGATCAACAGCGGTATCATCCCCGGGCCACCAGCCGGTGACCCAATCGACACCGCCATCAAACTTTCCGGTAGTCCAGGACCAGACACCCCGGAACGGACTCGTAAACCCGTCCCATATCCAGTCCACCGCCCAAAGAGCAACAAAGAGGAAGGCAATCCCGAATATCAGGAAAGCAAAACCCTTACCCAAATGCGACCCTAGACTAGCAAGGAAATTGCGTAGCCCACGACGTGCCCCTTGATGGGCGGCTTCTTCGTATGATTCCGGCATGTACTCTCTCCTGTTACATTGTCAAACAAAAAAAACAATACCGTATAATAAATTTTTGTCAATAGATACAATTGGCCTCTAGACTTGAGTCCGGGCATATGAGCAAAGTCTGTGCCGTACGTAATTTCTATCCCCGTAATATAAACCAGGCCCTTACGGCCTGGATGGTACAATGGATAAAATGTTCAGTTTTGTTCGTCAGCATAAAGTAATTACGGGGAGCATGGTCGCGGCTATTATAGCTAGCGGTTATTTTGCGTATGAAAAAATTAACCGTGACCCCCTCGACGGGCTCGTTATCACAACTGTTGAACGAGGAACGGTTGAGAGTTTAGTATCGATATCAGGTGCCACCAAGGCCCGCAGTACAGCTGAACTGGCCTTCCCTTCGCCTGGAGTAGTCTCTAGAGTGTATGTTCGTGAAGGAGATGTAGTCGAGGCCGGTACTATTCTCGCCACCTTAGGCGCCGAAGAGCTGGTGGCTTCTCGAGCGAGCGCGTTGGCAGATTTACGGGTGAGTCACATATTAACATAGAGCACCACCGTGAAGGTGGTGCTCTATGTCCCTGTCTTTACTACTTCACTGCCAACAGTACCTTGCTCGGATCAGCAACCGCTTCATCTAGATCACGTTGCTTCTTGTACGCATCATTAATCACCACTCCCTCTTGCTTTAATAGCGCTTCGTACTCCTCTCGTTCAAGAGTCTCTACCTCAGCGAGACGAACTGAGATATGATCAAGGGCTGTGCGATACTTGGTTAATATTTCTTGCGCCTTCTGCATTCCATCTTGAATAATTTTATTCACCTCATCATCAATGGCTTTGGCAATTTGCGGTGAGAATCCCCTATCTTCACTCATCCCGCCGCCAATCATGCGCCCACCAGTACCTTCGTAGGCAAAGGGACCAAGAGCGTCGCTCATACCCCACTTGGTCACCATGTCACGAGCGAGATTAGCCACTACCTGCAAGTCGTTACTAGGGCCAGTCGTTAAATCGTCAAACACCATTTTTTCCGTCACGTACCCACCAAGCGTCATCGCGATATCATCGAGGAATTCTTTTTTACTATGCATCTTGCGGTCTTCGTCAGGCAACTTGAGTGTATACCCAGCTGCCCTACCGCGCGAGATAACGGAGATTTTTTGGACTGGGTCAGCGTACGGCAGCACCGAAGCGACTAGGGCGTGCCCGACTTCATGATACGCTGTCACCAGCTTTTCCCGTTTACTTAATACATGACTTTTGCGTTCCGGTCCAAGCATTACTTTTTCAATTGAACGAATCAAATCAAACTGTCCCACTTTTTTACGCAATTCACGAGCAGCCAGGATTGCTCCCTCGTTCATCAGTGAATACAGATCGGCCCCTGAAAACCCCGGCGTACGCTGGGCAATAATATCAAGATTCACATCTTCTTGTAGTGGTTTCTTGCGCGCATGAACTTCGAGAATGGCCTTGCGGTCATGTCGATCTGGCAAGTCAATAGTAACCCGACGGTCAAATCGGCCGGGCCGAAGTAGTGCGGGATCGAGCACATCTGGTCTATTGGTAGCGGCCATCACAATCACCTTGGCGTTTGGTTCAAAGCCGTCCATCTCCACGAGAATTTGGTTAAGGGTCTGTTCCCGTTCGTCATTTCCTCCACCAACTCCCGTACCACGCACACGTCCGACAGCGTCAATTTCATCGACGAAGATAATTGACGGCGCATTTTTCTTGGCTATCTGGAATAAATCACGCACGCGAGAAGCCCCGACACCAACAAACATTTCCACGAATTCCGAACCAGCTATTGAGAAAAACGGCACCCCCGCTTCGCCGGCCACTGCCCGTGCGAGTAGGGTCTTGCCCGTCCCAGGGGCCCCCATCATCATGACTCCTTTTGGAATCTCAGCACCGATATCGAGAAACTTCTTAGGATTTTTAAGGAAGTCCACAATTTCCTCGAGCTCTTGTTTTGCTTCTTTAGCACCAGCTACGTCTTTGAAGGTCACTTTTTTGCTCGTGTCGTTTGGATCAATCATTTTGGCTTTACTGCTACCAAACGAAAGAGCCTGCATCCCGGCCCCCTTCACAGAACGGGTGAGGAACCAGATAATTATTCCGAGGAATAATAACGGGAACAGAAACGGTGCAAACTGTGACAGCCAGTAGTTAAAACCGGTCTCACGTTGGACGTCAATTTTGATTGAAGCCAGTTGCTCGGCAGACACCCCAAGATTAGTGAGGGTATCGGACGCAGCGGCGTCAGTCTCACGTTTGGCCTCACCTTTGTTGCGAGTCTCATCACGGTACGACACTTCAAGCATGGCGCCCCGAACGACGATTTCTTTCACCTCGTTATTCTTTACCTGCCCGACCACATCAGAAATAGTCAGTTCCGTAGGCTTAACACTCGTGTCAGTCAAGTACGAGAAAGCGGCGGTGATAAAAATAAGCAGTAACACCGTCGACAGCATATTGTTCCAGAAATTACCCGGACCAACTGGCATATTTTTACCAACGTTACGGAAGTTAAGACCTTTTTTATCTTTTTTCTTTTCTCCAGTACCCTCACCTTCATTTGGCACTACAACAACTGGTGGGACTTCTGTAGTTTCTGGCGTTATTTCCTCTGGTAATTTATTTTTTTCATTTTCTGACATAGTAAGGCCATTATACAGAAATTGAGTCATTTTGCGAG
>JAYVIL010000041.1:0-4744 GCA_043770255.1 Candidatus Kaiserbacteria bacterium | reverse complement strand
TATACCTCGGAGTGACGATCGAAGCTGACAGTGAAATGACTCCCCGGAAAATACTCGGTGCCGTCCCGGCAGCCTTTGAAGCCAATAACGCCAATACGGTGGGGGGAGTGGCCTCGACGTCGCTTGTGCGTAACGACCGGATTGCGAGTATTTCTACAACGTCAGCGTCAACCCTACTCACGATCACACAAAATGGTTCGGGTAACGTTCTTGATTTATTTAGTAGTGCTACCAATGTATTCTCAGTTTTAAATAATGGTAACGTTGGGATCGGCTCAACCTCACCATCGTCAAAATTAACGGTAGCCGGCAACGGCTTCTTCGGCGGCAACCTCACTGCCACCGGTACCTTGGCTATCTCGGGTATTTCCACACTTGCTACTACCACTGCCACCAATCTCTTGATTGGCACAACCACAACAGCTACCACTTTTAACTTGGCAGGTAGTGCCAATGTGACGGGAACCTCAACCTTTTTAGATAGGGTAATCATAAGTCCTGCTGGTCTTAGTGCTGGACTGTCTGGTATACCACTTGCAGTAGAAGGGGCGAGTGGGGCCGTTTCATCATCCGCGACACCCAACGGCTCAATTTTTGTCGGAAACACCGTTGGTCAGACTGGACTATCGGTCGGTATTTTCAATGGTACCTATGCCTATTTGCAGGCTCGACATCGAGCATCGACATCCTGGAATGATCTGTTGCTAAACCCTAATGGGGGTAACGTTAGTATTGGTACGACTACTGCCACAAGCAAACTAACCGTAGCTGGTACACTGTCAGTAACTGGTACATCGACACTCTCGGCGCCACTGGTGATGACAGGATCAGTTGCTAATATCGCCTTAGGTCTCACCAACTATCTCTCAGGTGATGGAGATGATGAGGGGATTGGAATTGATGCGTCAGGTAACGTTGATATTGTTTCAGGAGGCCTTTCTTTTGGTGGGACAAATCGTATTACAGGAAACGGTACGATGGTTGCAAAGGCCGGTTCGGCTGCGTCTCCATCGTACACGTTTACTTCAGGATCAAACATGGGTATGTACCGTGAAGCGTCTGACGTCGTTGGCTTTACCACCGCCGGAGTTAGTCGTATGGTAATCAATGCCGTCGGTAACGTAGGTATCGGCACCACTACTCCTAGTTCACTCTTAACCGTAGCTTCTTCATCAGCATCTGGTAGCGTGAGACTCTTTAGTGTGAGCACTAGTTCAGACATTTTAACAATCCTGGCAAACGGAAACGTGGGCATTGGTAGTAGCACACCAACCAGTAAACTCAGTATCTCAGGCGATACCTATATAGGAGGCGCTCTGCGGGACAACACCAACTCAGCCGGAATCTCCGGTATGGTTCTCCAATCTACCGGCACCGGCTTTGCCTGGGTTGCCACCTCTACCCTTGGTCTTGGTGGTGGTAGTAACCCCTTTGGCGCCACTATCGATCCTACCGAACTCACGAGCGCAGACTTTGGCGAATTCACCTGTAACGGTACTATCTGTACTCTCGACGCCGAAAGCCAGAGTATCGAAGAACTCTCGGACGTAGGAGCCATGACCGAAGCCACTGGCGACCTCCTCTCTTGGACGGGTGCTGGCTGGAGTAATGTGGCGACTTCATCACTTGGTCTCTCGTCATCGTTTACTACTTCAGCGCAACTAGCAGCACTTCTTTCGAACGAAACCGGCACCGGTCTCTCAGTCTTTAACACCAATCCAACGTTTAATGGTGCTATTACGCTGGCGGCAACTTCAACGGCAGGTAGTGGGTACTTCATTGGTGCAATGCCCGCCCTTACCGGTTCTACTACCCGCGACTCATTCTTCTTTGCAGGAGCGTCGTCGACGTCGCTGACCACCGGGACGTTTAACTATGCGATTGGTGCTGGGGCTTTGCAATATATCTCCACAGGTATAAATAACTTTGCGGTTGGTAGAGATGCACTTTTGGGTTCAAGTACTGCATTGATGAGTGGTGCTGGAAATACTGCTATTGGTCCAAGTAGCCTTTCGAAGCTAACAGCTGGAAACTACAACGTTGGAATTGGTACAGGAGTCCTTGTAAATACAACTTCGGGTAACTCAAATTTTAGTGTCGGTTTTAATACCATGACTCTCAATCAAACTGGTTCTGATAATAATGCGTTGGGAACATTAAGTCTAAATAGTAATATAGCAGGTAACCACAATAATGCTTTGGGTTATTTTGCTTTGTTTGCAAATAACGCCACTGGTACCATCGGTATCGGCTACCGTGCTGCAGACAACGCCACTCTTGCCGACCGCTCAATCTTCATCGGCTACGACATCGACGCCGCCTCAACCACAGAAGACGACGTCCTCAACATCGGTAACCTACTGTTTGGAAATAATGTGAACGGTATAGGTACCACCCTCTCAACGGGTAACATCGGTATCGGCTCCACCTCACCAACGAGTAAACTCACCGTCGCCGGCGCCGGCTTCTTTGGCGGCAACCTCGTAGCCACCGGTACCCTTGCTATTTCTGGCACCTCAACCCTCGCCTCGACCACCATCTCATCATCAACCATTACGACTCTGAATCTCGTGAATGCGCTGGCGCTAACGAGTGGGGGAACGGGCTTTAGTTCCTACGCGGCAGGTGATTTTATTTACGCTTCGGCCGTCAACACACTTACCAAACGAACTATCGGATCCACTGGTGATATGCTGGCAGTTGTTGGTGGAGTGCCGACCTGGGTAGCAACCTCCACCCTGGGCTTAGGAGGAGGTGGTAGTTCGCAGTGGACAACTAGCGGATCTGATATTTTCTACACCACAGGTAATGTCGGTATCGGTACCACAACACCAGGCACCAGACTCACTGTCGTAGGCGGTATTTCATCGGCGGCGGCTGGGCGGGCCAACGAAATATATGGCTTTGGCGCAACAACGTCGGTCACTACTGGCTACAGCAACACGCAACTTGGTGCCTTTAATATTTTGGCGGCTGGCGCAGCTGGCTATGACAATACGCTAATTGGTGCGTACGCCACTTCAACTGGTAACGCGAATACTTTGATCGGTGCTGGTTCTTCTGCCCTCGGCAATACTCAGGTTATTATTGGTGCCCAGCTCAGCAATAGCACAAATAACTCGATTTTGATTGGTAATTCTTCATCTCTTACCGGAAGTGCACTTTTATCGATTGGTGTGAACAACTCGCTTACACATAACGACGCTATGGCGCTCGGGTATGGTCTGGTCTCACAGGAAGATTTTGAAATATTACTAGGAAGTACCGATACCGCATCTACCGCACCAAGTATAAGATTAGTCGGAGCGACGAATCAATACACACCCCGTAGCCTGTTTGAGTTGGATACTAACTGGTTGGTGAGCACCGAGGGATCACAACGCGGTAGTGTTACGTTTGGTGTCTACGACACTGCCGAACGTGTCTTTATGCAGGCAGACGCAACTGGCTCTGGCGCGACGGTTAATTTTAATGCAGGTAATGTTGGAATTGGTTCGAGTACCCCGGCAGCAAAACTAGCGGTAGCGGGAACTTTTTTAGCAGCCGGTACCAGTACGTTTATGGGAACGACTACCATGGCGACAACGAGTATCGCGGGCTTGCTGCAGATGAGTACTACCTCGGTCGCGTCGAGATTTAATCTCGACGTAGCGGGGTTTAATACAGCAGGTACGGCCGGACTCAATCGCTACTATACGTCGACTAACGCTGCTTCTGGCACAGTACAGTTTGGCGAATTGGGGTATCTACGGGCTAACGTCACCGCTACCTCAACCATTGTTGGCAGTATGTTTAGAGTGGAAGATAGTACAACTTTTGGTAACACAATTCGCGGACTCGAAGTCCAAACCAACCGCGGGACAAATACCCGTGGCGAAAACACGGCGCTCTCGGGATTTGCGCGCACGTTTGGTGTGCGAGGCTTCACCAGCGCTGACGCCGGTGGCGTCTTTGAGCCAGCGGGAGGATATTTTGAAACAGGCGGTACGACCCAAGGTAACGCCCTGCGAGGGTATTCGGCCTCGATCACTTCCGCTTCACTGGCCGCTCTGTTCCAAGACACTTCAGCCTTCTCTGGTACTGGTTTGCAAATGAATCTGGGTAATGGTACGGGATCTTTTACGGGCAAGTTTCTTGATTTACAGGTGGCTGGAGTAAGCAAGTTTAGTGTCGCGTCAACCGGCGCCACATTTTTGTTGGGTGACCTCAGTATTAACTCTACTAATACTGATCCAGCTGCTAACAATATCGTTGGTATGTATCTCGGCACGAGTGGATTTGCCAGTATCAATCGATCAGCTAATCCAGCCATGAACCTCGGCCGCAGTAACGACGGAGCGGTGCTTCAGTTCTATAGTGCCGGTGCGGTGCAGGGTAGTGTGAGTATTGCTGGTGCAACCGTATCGTACAACGCGTTTACTGGTAGTCACTTTGGACTCACTGGCAGTACGACGTACCCAATGGGAACGTTAATGGAGCTCACCGGTGATAACGAAAGTTACAACGATGATAGAGCTTCAGAAATCTTGTATGGTATAGCAGAAACTGCAACTGAAAACAGTAGCTTGGTCATTGGTTCATACCTCTCAGTATTAGAACCGTCACTGCCTGAATCATCTGCTAACCCAACCTTGGTAATGGCGGTTGGTAACGGAGCGATGTGGGTAGCTGATCAAGGTCAAGATATTACACGGGGTGATTATTTGATTTCATCAAATATCGCCGGTCACGCCGAATTGGATCC